>NZ_JBEPNP010000008.1:0-209127 GCF_040546335.1 Arthrobacter sp. UYEF20
GTGAAACGCCGGCGTGCTGCAGTCATGCTGATCTCTACTTTCAGTAGACCCCCATTTTAAGAGGGCCCACTGTCCGAGAACTCCGCGGCAGCTCAGTTACGTGTCCGGAAAAATCGGTGTCAAGGGTGGGTGCGCCCCCGAGTTGGCAGCTCGCGGCAGTGCCAGATGCGAACATTGCCGCGTACTGCCAACTCGGGCACGGGGTTCGGCCCACGCCCCCGGCGTGACCGAACCGTAAGGCCCACCCGCTCGTCGGGGCGACGATTCCTCCGCGATTGCGGATAGTTTGGTACCCATGACGTCTTCTGATGCCGGACTTTCACGACTGTTGAGCGATGCCCGCGCCTGGGCTGCCCAGGACCCGGATCCGGCCACCGCCGCCGCCCTCACCGGACTGGTCCAGCTCACGGACGACGGCGACGCCGCTGCCCGGCAGGAACTGGCGGACAGCTTCAGCGGCACCCTGCAGTTCGGCACCGCAGGCCTCCGGGCAGCCCTCGGACCGGGCCCGAACCGGATGAACCGCGCAGTCGTGCGCCGCGCCGCGGCCGGCTTCACCGCCTTCCTGGCCGGCGCCGTCGCGCAAGCCGCCCCCGGCACCCGGCCGCGCGCCGTCGTCGGCTACGATGCCCGATACAACTCCGATGTCTTCGCCCAAGAGACCGCGGCAATCCTCACCGCCGCCGGCGTTGAAACCTTCCTGATGCCGGCCGCGCTCCCGACGCCGCTGCTCGCCTACGCGGTGCGGGCCCTGGAGTGCGACGGCGGCGTGATGGTGACGGCCAGCCACAACCCGCCGCAGGACAACGGCTACAAGGTCTACCTCGGCCGGCATGCCGTCGAGGAGAGCGGCCGGGGCGCCCAGATCGTCGCGCCCTACGACGCCCTGATCGCGGCGGAGATCGACGCCGTCGGCACCCTGGACTCCGTGGTCCTGGCCACGGACGGCTGGACGGTGCTGGACCGCTCCATCGCCGCCGGCTACGTGTCCGCCGTCGCAGCCCTGGCGGTTCCCGCGCGCTTCCCGGCCCGGGACCTCAAAATCGTCCTCACCCCGATGCACGGCGTGGGCGGGGAGACGGCGGTGGCGGTGCTCAACGCTGCCGGCTTTGCCGACGTCACCCTGGTCACCGAGCAGGCGGAGCCGGACCCGGACTTCCCCACCGTGAACTTCCCGAACCCCGAAGAGCCCGGCGCCCTGGACCTGGCCCTCGCGACCGCGGCGCGGGTGGACGCCGACATTGTGATCGCCAACGACCCCGACGCCGACCGCGCCGCTGTTGCCGCGAAGGATCCGGACACGGGCGCCTGGCGCATGCTGCGCGGCGACGAGGTGGGCGCCCTGCTCGGCGCGCACGTCGTGGCCCGCCTGGCGGCCGCCGGTGATGAGGCGTCAACGGGCGTCTTCGCGAACTCGATCGTGTCCTCGCGGCTGCTCGCGAAGATCGCCGCCGCGGCGGGCTACGCCCAGGAGGAAACCCTGACCGGCTTCAAGTGGATCGCGCGCGTCCCGGGCCTGCTCTACGGCTACGAGGAGGCACTGGGCTACTGCGTCGCACCGACCCTTGTCCGGGACAAGGACGGGATTTCCGCCGCGGTGCTGATCGCGGAATTCGCCGCCGTGGCCAAGGCCGGGGGCAAGACCATCTTCGACACCCTGGATGAGCTGTACCTCGTGCACGGCCTGCACGCGAGCGACCAGCTCAGCATCCGGGTGGCGGACCTGGGCCTGCTGGACGCCATGATGAACCGGCTGCGCGTCTCCCCGCCGGAATCCTTCGGCGGCTCCGCCGTCGAAACGGTCACGGACCTGGCCGAAGGCAGTGAGCAGCTCCCGCCGACCGAAGGCCTGCTGTACCTGACGAAGGACCTCAGCCGGGTCATCATCCGGCCCAGCGGGACGGAGCCGAAGCTCAAATGCTACCTGGAGGTCATCCGCAGCGTCGGCTCCGCGGCCGAGCTTCCCGGGGCCCGGCTCGAGGCGCGCGCCGCCCTGGACGGCGTCCTCGCCGACGTCCGCGAGGCCCTGGGGCTCTAAAGCTTCCCGGCACCCAGCGGCCTAGAGTTCCACCTCAATGTACCCGCCCACAATCCGGGTACCGAAGGTGGCGAGACGGAGTCCCGGGGTGCCCAGGCACTCCCCCGTTCCGAGGTCGTAGACCTCCTTGTGCAGCGGCGAGGCCAGCGTGGGGCGTGCCCCGCGGGAACCCGTGATGCCGCGGGCCATGACATGCGCCCCGGTTGCCGGGTCTTCCTGCCCGACGGCGAAAACCTCACCGGACACGGTGCGGATCACGGCCACCTGTCGGCCGGCAATCAGCGCCGCCTCGCCCCAGGCCGGCTCCAGCTCCTCCACGGCGCACACCCGGTGCCAGCCGGTGCCATAGCTGGGGTGTTCAACAAAGTTCCGTGCTGCGCTCTCAAGTACGGCAGTCATAGCGGCCCCTCTCTGATCCATCTCTCACGGGCTCGGCCGCTCCTGCGGCCACATACCCAAGCTAGGGCCGCGGTGTTTCAGCGGCGTGCAGCGAATGTGTCCGGCGGGTAAAAGAGAACTCACGCGTGCGGAAACGCGTTCGTGATGCAGAAGTTAAGATCACGAAACAAAAGGGAAACTGACGCGAAACTGCGGTTGCCTAGTCTGGAGGGACACTTCGATTCAGAAGGTCGCGGAGCACCGACTGCGGCCCATGCGAAAGGCCCACAGTGACCGGACAGACTTCAAGCCCCCAGAACCAGGGCACAGAGCGCGCCTTTTCACCGCGCCGCATCGTGGTTGCCGGCGGCGGTCCTGCCGCCCACCGCTTCGCCGACGCCATGCACTCCCGGGGCCTCGACGGCTGGCACCTGACGGTCCTCACCGAGGAAGCGCACCTCCCCTACGACCGCGTCGCGCTGAGCAGGGCCCTCACGGACAGCGGCGCCGACCTCACCCTCGGCAGCGCTTCCATGTGGGATCACGAGGCGCTCACGCTGCAGACCGGCGAGCGCGTCACCGGCGTCGACACCGCCGGCAAAAACGTCACCACCGCGGCCGGCACCGTGTACCCGTACGACGAGCTGGTCGTCGCCACCGGCTCCGACGCGGCCCGCCTGCCCATCCCCGGTTCCGAACTCACCCACGTTTACCGCACCCTGGAGGACGTCCGGGCCATCAACAAGGCGATCGCGGAGCTGACGGCCAAACTCGGCCGCCGGGTCAACGCCGTCACCATCGGCGGCGGCCTCCTGGGCCTCGAGTCCGCGGCCGGCACCGAGCAGCTCGGCGCCAATCCCATCGTCATCAACGGCTCCCCCTGGCTCATGAACACCCAGCTGGACGAGGGCGCCGGGCAGGCCCTCGGCCGCCTGATCGAGGCCAAGGGGTTCACCGTCCACGGCGGCGTGTTCCCCTCCGAAGTAATCTCCGACGAGCGCGGCCAGGTCACCGGCGTGCTCATGGCCGACGGCCGCACCATCGACGCCGACCTCGTGATCGTCGCGATCGGCGTGAAGCCCCGCGACGAACTGTTCCGCGCGGCCAACGGACCGGAAACCGAAGGCACCGCCCCGCAGTTCCAGCTCGGCCCGCGCGGCGGCGTCGTCATCTCCGACGACTGCTCCACCGAGGTGCCCGGGATCTGGGCGATCGGCGAGGTGGCCAACTTCGGCGGCATGTGCCTGGGCCTCGTGGCACCGGCCAACACCATGGCGGAGATCGTCGCGGACCGGCTGCACGGGGGCGTTGCGACCTTCCCGGGCTTCGACACCGCCACCAAACTCAAGCTCTCCGGCGTCGACGTCGCCAGCTTCGGTGACGCCTTCGCCAGAACGGAGCACGCCCTCGAGATCGTCTACGCCGACCCCGCCCGCGGTGTCTACCAGAAGATCGTCACCACGGACGATGCCAAGACCCTGCTGGGCGGCATCTTCGTCGGGGACGCCACCCCGTACA
The DNA here is from genome assembly GCF_040546335.1 of Arthrobacter sp. UYEF20. Lineage (NCBI taxonomy): Bacteria > Bacillati > Actinomycetota > Actinomycetes > Micrococcales > Micrococcaceae > Arthrobacter > Arthrobacter sp. UYEF20. The sequence continues at coordinate 3,935 of NZ_JBEPNP010000008.1, forward strand.
CTTCCCTGAGGCCCATGCTGGGCCGCGAACTGGCCGCCGAACCCGGCGCCTACCTCACCGCGGCCGGCGGCGGGGAGGCCCCGGACACCGAACTCCCGGACGACGCCATCCTGTGTTCCTGCAACAACGTGGCCGCCGGCAGCATCCGGGATGCCATCAACGGCTGCGGCGCCTGCGGCGGCAACGCCCCCGTCCGGGAGCTCGGCGAGCTGAAGGGCTGCACCCGCGCCGGGACCAGCTGCGGTTCCTGCGTGCCGATGCTGAAGAAGCTGCTCGAAACCGAACTGACCAAGTCCGGCGTCGCCGTCTCGAAGGCACTCTGCGAACACATCGGGCTGTCCCGCCAGGAACTCTTCGAGACCATCCGCGTCCTGGAACTCACCTCCTTCGAGGAGGTCATGGCCAAGTACGGCACCGGCGCAGGCTGCGACATCTGCAAGCCGACCATCGCCAACATCCTGGCCAGCCAGAACAGCGCCTACGTCCTCGACGCCGGCCGCGGCACCCTGCAGGACACCAACGACCGGGCCCTGGCCAACATGCAGAAGGACGGCACCTACTCGGTGGTCCCCCGCATCGCCGGCGGCGAGATCACGCCGAAGAAGCTTGGTGTGATCGCCGCCGTCGCCGAGAAATACAAGCTGTACACGAAGATCACCGGCGGCCAGCGGATCGACATGTTCGGCGCCCGGCTGGAGCAGCTTCCGGAGATCTGGAAGGAACTGGTGGACGCCGGCTTCGAGTCCGGCCAGGCCTACGGCAAGAGCCTGCGCACCGTGAAGTCCTGCGTCGGTTCCACCTGGTGCCGCTTCGGTGTCCAGGACTCGGTGGCCATGGCCATCCAGCTGGAGCTGCGCTACCGCGGCCTCCGCAGCCCGCACAAGCTGAAGATGGGCGTCTCCGGCTGCGCCCGCGAATGCGCCGAGGCCCGCGGCAAGGACGTCGGCGTCATCGCCACCGCGGACGGCTGGAATCTGTACGTCGGCGGCAACGGCGGTGCCACCCCGGCGCACGCCCAGCTGCTGGCCAAGGACCTCGACGACGAAACGCTGCTCAGGTACATCGACCGCTACTTCATGTACTACATCCGCACGGCCGACCGGCTGCAGCGCACCGCCCGGTGGCAGGAGGAGCTCGACGGCGGCATCAAGCACGTCGAGGACGTGGTGGTGCACGACACCCTGGGCATCGCAGGCGAACTCGAAGCCGCCATGGCCAGGCACGTTGACACCTACGTGGACGAGTGGGCCGACACCCTGAAGGATCCCGAGCGGCTGCGCCGGTTCCGCTCCTTCGTCAACGCCCCCGACCAGAAGGACGATTCCATCTCCTTCGTCCCGGACGAGCGCGGTCAGATGCGCCCGGCCACCGCAGAAGAAAAGGGGAAGGTCCTGATCGGCGCTTCCATTCCGGTCCGTGCCCGCGACGAGAACGAGGTATAGCCATGCAACTCAACATTGATCTCAGCGGCCGCGAAGTTCTCGTCACCGGCTCCGACCCCGCCGCCCGTCAGGCGGTCCGGCGCTATGAAGTCGCCGGCGCCATTGTCTCCCGGCTCACCACTCCCGGCGGCTCGTCCAACGACGGCCCCCTGCCGGAACGGCCCTTCCTCGTGGCCGCGGTCGACGACGGCCAGCCCGGCTGGGATCCCCTGCTGGAGCGGTGCCGGGCGGCCGGCATCCCCGTCTCCGCCGAGCCCGCCGCGGGTCCCGCCGGCCACGTCACTCTCGTGGGCGGCGGCCCCGGAACCACCGAACTGCTGACCGTGGCGGCCGCCAAGGCACTGCGGGACGCCGACGTCGTGTTCTACGACCGGCTCGCCCCCTACCAGGAGCTTCCCTCGCTGAGCACGGCCGAACTGGTGGACGTGGGCAAGCGGCCCGGCCACCACCCGGTCAGCCAGTCCGGGATCGAGGAGCTCATGGTGCAGGCGGCCCTGGGAGGCCGGAACGTGGTGCGGCTCAAGGGCGGCGACCCGTACGTGTTCGGCCGTGGCGGCGAGGAAGTGGCGGCCTGTGTGAAGGCCGGCGTGCCCGTCCGGGTCATCTCCGGCGTCACGAGCGCCATCTCCGTCCCCGCCGCGGCCGGGATCCCGGTCACGCACCGCGAGGTCAGCCACCTGTTCACCGTGGTCTCCGGCCACGCCCCGCTGACCGAGAAGGAACACACCCACCTTGCCGGGCTCGGCGGGACGATCGTGGTCCTGATGGGCATCGGCACCCTGCACCAGCTCGCCGCCGGGCTGCGCCGCGCCGGGATGCGGGCGGACATGCCGATGGCCGTCGTCGAACGCGGTTACCGTCCCGGCCAGCGCACCACCATCGCCGAACTCGGCACCATCACCACCGCGGCCGCAGACTGCACCAACCCGGCCGTGCTGGTGATCGGCGACGTCGTCCGCGTGGCCGAGGCCAACCGGGGCTGCGCCGAAGCCACCGCCGAACTGGACCGCCTCGCCGCGTCCCTGATGGGGGCGTGAAAGCCGTGAGTGCGTTGAACGCAATCGCCCCCGCCGCCGTCGTCCCCGAGGAGACCCTGGCGAAGGCGGACCTGCCCCTCGAGGGGTTCCGGATCGGTGTCACCTCGCACCGGCGCTCGCAGGACCTGATCGAGGCCCTGGAACGGCGGGGCGCGGAGGTGCTGCACGCGCCGGCGCTGAAGATCGCGCCGGTGCAGGAGGACCTGCGGCTGATCGAGGACACCCGCGCCATCATCGAGGCCCGGCCCGAGCTCTGCATCGCCACCACCGCCTACGGGATGCGCCGCTGGTGCGAGGCTGCGGACACCTTCGGCATCGGCGAACAGCTCCTCGAAACCCTGGGCGCCACCCGGATGTTCGTCCGCGGCCCCAAGGCCCGCGGTGCGGTCCGCGCGGCCGGACTGGCCGACGTCGGGATCAGCAGCGACGAAACCACCGCGACCCTCGTGGACATGCTCCTTGCCGAAGGCGTGCGCGGCAAGACCGTGGCCGTCCAGCTGCACGGCTACACCGATGTGCGCCAGCTGGAGCGGCTGCGGATGTCCGGTGCCACCGTCCTGACCGTCACCCCGTACCGCTGGGTCAAGCCCGACGGCGCCGACCGGCTGCCGCGGCTGATCGAGGCCGCCTGCAGCGGCAACCTGGACGTGCTGACCTTCACGAGCGCCCCGGCCGTGGACGCGATGTGGAGCACGGCGCACGAAATGGGCGTGTACAAACAGCTCGTGGAGAGCCTCAAAACGAACGTCGCCACCGCCGTCGTGGGTCCGGTCACGGCCCAGCCGCTGCTCGACGCCGGCGTGCAGCCGCTGGTCCCGGAGCGGTTCCGGATGGGCGCCCTGATCCGGCTGGTCTGCGAGCACCTGGCCCTGAACCACGTCCGCCGGCTGGACACGCTCTCGGGCAGCGTGGAGCTCCGCGGCCGCTCGCTGCGGATCGACGGCGAGGCAGTGGACATGGCGCCGTCCCCGCTGCTGCTGCTGCGGGCCCTGCTGGGCGCCGGCGGGGCCGTGCTCTCCCGGGAGGCGTTGTCCGAACTGCTGGAACTGCGCGGATCCGTCCACGCGCTGGACATGACGGTCAGCCGGCTGCGCTCCTCGCTGCCGGACGGCAGCCTCGTGGAAACCGTGGTGAAGCGCGGCTACCGGATCCGGGTGTGACGCCTTTTGTTACCGGCGGGTAAACATTGGCGTACGGGCACCGAAAAAACCGCAACACCCGGGAAACACGCCGGAAAAACAGTACGCCTACGCTGGGTGCATCAAGCACGAAGGCCACACCACCGGCCACCAGCGAAAGGGCCCACCATGTCCGCCACCTCCACCGCAAGGCCCGATTCCCAGACCCGGCCCCGGATCGTCATCGCCGGGGCCGGGCCGGCCGCCCGGGCCCTCGTCCGGCAGCTCACCCGGACACCCTTCGCCGGCGGAATCACGGTACTGAGCAACCGGGACAACGCCCCCGCCGAGCTCCTGGAGCTCGCCGCCCTGCCGCAGGTTTCGGTGCGATTCGGCCAGCCGGTCAGCTACATCGATCCCGGCAGCCAGCGAGTGACCACGGCGGACGGCCTGGAGTTCGGCTACCACCAGCTGGTCATCGCCACCGGTTCCTCCCCGGCTGGACCGCCACTGGAAGGCGCCGGCCGGTGCCTCAGCTACTCCACGATCGACGACGCCGCCCGGCTGGGCGAGGCCGTCAAGGACGTCACCCGGGTCCTCGGCAGGCGGCCCCTGGGCATCCTCGTGGGCACTGGAACTGCCGCCGGGCAGGCGGAAGCGGTGCTGCGCGCCCGGGGCGTCCGTCCCGTCCGCACCACGCAGCGACCCGCCGCCGTCATTCCGAACCTTGCCGGCTCACTGCTGCCGGCCGCCGGCGTCGTCTTCGAAGACGGTTCCCGCATGAAGGGCGACCTGGTGGTCCTGGCGGAGGAACGGATCCCCCGCGACGCCCTCTCGGTGAGCGCCGGGCTCAAGACCGCTCCCCGGGGCGGCATCGTGGTCGGCCAGGACTTCCGCACCTCGGTGCCGGGCATCTGGGCCATCGGGGATGCTGCCGCATTCGACGGCGTGCGGCTGGGACTGCTCGTGGCCGCCGCGTCCGCCGCCTCGGTCTGCGTCTCGCAACTGCTCCAGGCCACCCTGGATGACCCCCTGGTCAGGGCAGCCTAGCCGCACGCGCCGGAGCCGCCTAGCCGCTCGCATCCGGGCGGCTGGCGGAGCCGCCGGAGCGTGTTCCTGTTGTGGCAAGATGGACACCGAGAAGCCACGAAGGGACCACCATGAGCAACGAAGCCCCCACCGCCGCCGGAAGCGCCGCCCCCGCCAGCCAGGAGTCCGGGGACAGTACGGTCAGCATTGCCTCCTATATTGACCACACCCTGCTCAAGCCGGAGGCCAGCGAGGCCGAGATCCTCAAGGTCTGCGCGGAGGCCGCCGAATTCGGGTTCAAGTCTGTCTGCGTCAACCCCATCTGGGTCAAGACGGTCAAGACAGCGCTGAAGGGCTCCGGCGTGCTGACGTGTTCCGTGGTCGGCTTCCCGCTCGGCGCCACGCCGAGCGACGTCAAGGCCTTCGAAGCCCGCGGTGCAGTGCTGGACGGCGCGGAGGAAGTCGACATGGTCATCAATATCGCCGCCGCCCGCGCCAACGATCAGGGCGCTCTGGTCGATGACATCGCCGCCGTCGCCGAAGCCGTCCACGACGGTGGGGCCATCCTCAAGGTCATCATTGAAACCGCCCTGCTGGATGATGCACAGAAAGTCCTGGCCTGCGAGGCCGCGGTGGAAGCCGGTGCCGATTTCGTGAAGACCTCCACCGGTTTCAACGGCGGCGGAGCCACGGCCGAGGATGTCGCCCTGATGCGCCGCACGGTGGGCCGCACGCTCGGCGTCAAGGCCTCCGGCGGCGTGCGTTCCCGGGCCGATGCGCAGGCTATGATTGCTGCAGGTGCAACACGTATTGGCGCCAGCTCCGGCATCGCGATCGTCAAGGGTGAACAGGGTTCGTCCGCTTACTGATCCGCTCCGGCAGCCGCCACAGGTTTGAGCCCCCCGGGGCCGAGGAGGAACGAATGTCCAGCAACACCGCAAAGACCCCGCAGGCCGAGAACAGCCTCGGCTCCACCATTGTCATCTTCGTTCTCATGATGGCCTTGTTCCTGGGCTGCTTGTACTCGCTGAACTTCCTGACGCTCGGCAACCCGTGGCCCATGGCCGCCTGCCTGGCCCTGTTCGCCGGTTCGTTCTGGATCCCCCAGACCATCCTCGGCCGCTCGGACTCGGCCGGCGAGAGCTAGGCACCGCAACAATCAAACGAGTGAAGCTCCGGATTATCTTTCCGGAGCTTCAGTCATTTAAGGACCGCGGACCGACCCCGACGCGCCCGGCGGAGCCACCGCACGTGCCCCCGCATCAGGACATGCCCCGCGCGGGGGCCGGCCGATGGACATAGTCCGGATATGCCCTGTCCCCGGCGCGACGACTGGGCATGTCCTCCCGGCGCGAAGACTGGGCATGTCCCCCGGGCGCGAAGACTCACCGGGCGCGAAGACTGGGCCTGAACCCCCGGCGGACCAACGAGAATGCCCGCTAGCCGTGGGACGGCCCGAACACGCTGTTGACCAGCGCGCTAACGAGTGCGACGGCGGCCGGGAAGTGTGCCTTGCCGAGGGCCAGCGCCGCGCCGACCATGCCGATCATGGCGTAGGCGCTGACCGGGATCAGCACGAACCATTCCCGCCGTGACCCGGCGCGGCCCAGCAGGGGGATGGAGAATGCCCCGTTGGCCTTCCAGACGTCCTTGACCAGCGGCACCTTCCGGAGGAACTTCTGCGGTTTGATCACCAGCGGCCACAGCAGCGGCACTCCCCCGGTGGTGATCATGTCCCCCACAATGTGCACCAGCACCCCGGTGAGCATCGAGACCGGGAGCCAGGTCCACTGGTGCGGCGCGAGCCACGTCACCAGCCCGGCCATGGCCAGGGCGAAGACCCAGTTGCTGATCCAGCCGTACTTCGGGAAGAGCTTCAAGGCCTTGGCGGCGATATTGATCATGAACATGCACAGCAGGCCAGCGCCGAGGGAGAGCAGTCCCCAGTCCGTCTGCAGCTGGAGCTGCCCGGCCATGGCCGCGAGCAGCACGAAGCACGCCGCGCCGAGCAGGGAATGCGTGCCCTGCCGGTGCCCGCCACTGGCATTCTCGATGCCGACGGCGATCACATTGGACAGCGGCGGCAGCGAATGCGCAACCGTGCTGGAGCGGTGGTCCCAGTCGCAGACCAGGGCCGTCCCCGCCGTCGCCATCCCGCCGATCACGATCCCGGTGGCGTCCAGCGGGTACCAGCCCAGCGCGTAGGGCCCGGTCGAGGCAATAGCCACCCACGCCGCGGCTCCCGACGCGGCGTGGTGTCCTCCCATCACGGGCTAACTCCTCGTCTGTTCGGCAGCAACAGCGGCGTCGGAGAAGATATTGCGGATGACGCCGTTGGCCCACTCAAGGATCTCGGCGTCCTGCAGGTCCCGGCCGCCGATCCGCGCCGTCTTCGGCTTGGGGATGAGCACCGCGTCCAGGGCCGGCTTCGCCTGCGCGCCGGGGTACATCCGGGTGAGCCGCATGAGCTTGGACTCCGGCAGATCGGCCGGGGAGAACTTGATGAAGTTGCCCTGCAGGGCAACGTCGCTCAGGCCGGCCTCGCGGGCGCCCACCCGGAACCGGGCGACGTCGATCAGGTTCTTCGCGGGCAGCGGCAGCTCGCCGTAGCGGTCAATAAGCTCCGCGAGGACCTCGTCGATCGCCTCGTAGGTGATGGCGCCGGCCAGCTTCCGGTACGCCTCGAGGCGCAGCCGTTCGCCCGGCACATAGTCATGGGGCAGGTGCGCGTTGACCGGCAGTTCGATCTTCATGTCGGCGGCCTTCTCCTCGGCCTCGCCTCGGTACTCCGCCACCGCCTCGCCCACCAGCCGGATGTAGAGGTCGAAGCCGACGCCCTGGATGTGGCCGGACTGCTCGCCGCCGAGCAGGTTGCCCGCGCCGCGGATCTCCAGGTCCTTCATGGCCAGCTGCATGCCGGCGCCGAGTTCGTTGTGCGTGGCGACGGCCTTGAGCCGTTCCAGCGCCACCTCGCCCAGCGGCTTCTCGGCGGGGTACAGGAAGTAGGCGTAGGCACGTTCGCGGCCGCGGCCGACGCGTCCGCGCAGCTGGTGCAGCTGGGAGAGGCCGTACTTGTCCGCGCCGTCCACAATCAAAGTGTTGGCGTTGGAGATGTCCAGGCCGGTCTCGATGATGGTGGTGCAGACCAGCACGTCGAAGCGCTTTTCCCAGAAGTCCACGATGATCTGTTCCAGCCGGCTCTCGGACATCTGCCCGTGGGCCACCTCCACCCGGGCCTCCGGGACCAGCTCGCGGATCTTCGCCGCCGTGCGGTCGATCGTGGAAACCCGGTTGTGGACGAAGAACACCTGGCCTTCGCGCATCAGTTCGCGGCGGATCGCGGCGGAGGTCTGCTTGTCCGTGTACGGGCCCACATAGGTCAGCACCGGGTGGCGTTCCTCCGGCGGGGTGGCCAGGGTGGACGTCTCGCGGATGCCGGTGAGCGACATCTCGAGGGTCCGCGGAATCGGGGTGGCGCTCATGGCCAGGACGTCCACGTTGGTGCGCATCTTCTTCAGCGCCTCTTTGTGTTCGACGCCGAAACGCTGCTCCTCGTCCACCACCACGAGGCCGAGGTCCTTGAAGGCGAAGTCCTTGGACAGCAGGCGGTGGGTGCCGATCACGACGTCGACCGAGCCGTTCTTGACCCCTGCTGCGGTCTCCTTGGCTTCTTTGGCGCCCTGGAAGCGGGACAGCGGCTTGACCACCAGCGGGAAGCCGGAGAACCGCTCGGTGAAGGTCTCGTAGTGCTGCTGGGCCAGCAGCGTGGTGGGCACGAGGATGGCGACCTGCTTGCCGTCCTGGACCGCCTTGAAGGCCGCCCGGACCGCGATCTCGGTCTTGCCGTAGCCCACGTCGCCGGAGATCAGCCGGTCCATCGGGATCTCGCGCTCCATGTCCGCCTTGACCTCGTTGATAGTGGTCAGCTGGTCCGGGGTTTCCACATAGGGGAAGGCTTCCTCGAGTTCGCGCTGCCACGGCGTGTCCGGGCCGAAGGCGTAGCCGCGGGAGGCCATCCGGGCCGAGTACAGCCGGATCAGCTCGCCGGCGATTTCCTTGACGGCCCGGCGCGCCTTGGACTTGGTGCTGGCCCAGTCCGAGCCGCCCATCTTGCTCAGCGCGGGAACGTCCCCGCCGACGTACCGGGTGACCTGGTCCAGCTGGTCGGTGGGCACGAAGAGCCGGTCCCCGGGGGCGCCGCGCTTGGCGGGGGCGTATTCCAGCACGAGGTACTCCCGCATGCCGTCGCCTCCCCCTGCGATCTTGCGCTGGATCAGCTCCACGAACCGGCCGACGCCGTGCTGCTCGTGCACCACGGAGTCACCGGCCACCAGCTGCAGGGGGTCCACGGCGTTCCGCCGCTTGGACGGCATCCGGCGCATGTCCTTCGTGGAGCCCGGGGACGTGCGCCCCAGCAGGTCAGCCTCGGTCAGCAGCGCCAGCTTGAGCGTGTCCAGGACAAAACCGCGTCCGACGGCGGCAGTGGTCACCTCGATCAGCCCGGGCTGCGGGTCCTCGTCGAGCGATTCCACCCGGGCGCACGGGATGTCGTTGTCGTGGAAGAGTTCCGCGAGGCGCTGCGCGGGGCCGGGGCCCTCGGTGACGACGACCATCCGCCACTGGTCCCGGATATGGGAGCCGATGAAGTCCATCATTTCGGCCACGTCGCCCTGGTAGCCGCGGGGTTCCCGGGCGTGCAGGTTGAGCACGTCGACGTCGGGCAGCAGCTCCTCGTCGGTGGCCAGGGACGTAATGGACCACCAGGAGACGCCGTGCGCGAGGGCCGCAGAGCGGGTCTCGGTCAGCGAACGGAAGCTGGCGGAGTGCAGGGCTTCGGACGCCGCGGCACTCAGGTCAAGAGGTGCCGTGCCGCCGTCGGACGCCGTGGACCACGCCGCCTCCAGGAATTCCTCGTTGGTGGCGGCCAGGTCGTGGGCGCGGGCGCGGACCTTCTCGGGTTCGATCAGCACGGAGATGGAGCCGGCCGGGAGCTGGTCCAGGAACGGGACCATGGCGTCCACCAGCACCGGTGCCAGCGATTCCATGCCCTCGACGGCGATGCCACCGGCGATCTTTTCCAGCATGTCCGCGGCTGCGGGGAGCTGGGACTTCAGCGTCGCGGCGCGGGACATGACGGAGGGGGTGATCAGGATTTCCCGGCACGGCGGGGCGTGCAGTTCGGTGGGGTGGTGCAGCCCGGGCGCGGTCAGCGAGCGCTGGTCGGCGACGGCGAACCAGCGCATCTGGTCCACCTCGTCGCCGAAGAACTCGACCCGGACGGGGTGGTCCTCGGTGGGCGGGAACACGTCGAGCATGCCGCCGCGGACGGCGAACTCGCCGCGCCGGGTCACCATGTCCACCCGGGCGTAGGCGGCGTCGGCGAGGCTCTTCACGACGCTGCTGAAGGGGACCTCCTGGCCCACCTTCAGGGTGACCGGCACCAGTTCGCCCAGGCCCGCGACGATCGGCTGGACCACGGCGCGCACCGGGGCCACCACTACGCGCAGGACGCCGCTCGGGGACGATTCGGGGTGGGCCAGCCTGCGCAGCACGGCCAGCCGCCGGCCGACGGTGTCCGAGCGCGGGGAGAGCCGCTCATGCGGCAGGGTTTCCCAGCTCGGGAACTCGGCCACGGCGTCGGCCGGCAGGAAGGCGCGCAGGGCCGCGGTCAGGTCCTCGGCCTCGCGGCCGGTCGCGGTGACGGCAAGGACCACGGGGGTCCGGCGGCTGTCCCCGGCAGCGCCGGTGTCTGTGGCTGCTTCCTTGGCCGTCGCGTCCGCCGTTTCTTGGGCTGTTGCGTCCGCTGTTTCGTCCGCTAGGGCGGTGAGTCCGTCGGCCATTTCCGCGAGCAGCGCGGATCTCATCCCGGCCGGGGCGCTGATCTGGTAGTCCTCGCTGCGGGCGGCGAAACCGCGCGCGGCCTCGGCCTGGATCCGGGCGTAGTTCCGGTCTTCGGCGAGGACGCGGCGCAGACCGGTGAGAGAGGGGCCGTTGAGGCTCATGGCTGTTGCTCCTGATGGGATCACGGGGGTTGCAGGCAACACGAATACCCGAAATTCGTGAGAATCCCGGGCATTCCAAGCCTACCGCGGGGCCGGGGACGGGACCGCACGCATCCGCCAGGCACGCATCCAGCCTGCCGTCCACCGGGCGGCGCTACGCTGGCAGGACGGGGCCATGGCAGTCCGCAACCGCTGCGGCTCCGCACCGCAGACCTGCGCACTGACAAGCGCACTGACAAGCGCACTGACAAGGAGCCCCCATGAACGGCACGCCCCAGGCCGCGGACCCGAGCCCGGACCCCCGCCCGAAGACCGTGCTGGTCACCGGCGCGACCGGCTACATTGGTGGCCGCCTGGTCCCGCGGCTGCTGGAGGCCGGGCACACCGTCAAGGTCCTGGTCAGGACGCCGGCCAAGATCGCCGGGGTGCCGTGGCTGGATCAGGTGGATGTTGTCCAAAGCAGCCTCGACGACGGCGCGGCCCTCCGCGGCGCGCTCGACGGCGTCCACGTCCTCTACTATCTGGTCCATTCGATGGCGACCGGATCAGGGTTCGAGGCCAAGGAAAAGGCGATGGCCGGGACCGCCGCCTCGGCAGCCGCCGCTGCCGGGGTGGGCAGAATCGTCTACCTCGGCGGCCTGCACCCGGCCAACACGGAACTGTCCACGCACATGCGGTCCCGGGAGGCGGTGGGCAAGGTCTTCCTCGACAGCCCGGTAGACGCCGTCGTGTTCCAGGCCGGCGTGGTGATCGGTTCGGGGTCGGCCTCGTTCGAGATGATCCGGCACCTGACCGAGACGCTGCCGGTGATGCCTGCCCCGAGCTGGGTGCGGAACAAGATCGAGGCCATCGCCGTGCGCGACGTGCTGCACTACCTCGTGGGCGCCGCGTCGCTGGACGGCAAGATTGACCGGAGCTTCGACATCGGTTCGCGCCAGGTGCTCAGCTATGCCGGCATGATGAATGAATACGCCGCCGAGGCCGGCCTCCCCCGGCGCTGGGTTCTCGCCCTGCCCGTCCCTGCGCCCAAGTTGGCCGGGCTGTGGGTGGCGCTCGTGACGCCGATTCCGCTGTCCATGTCCCTGCCGCTGGTCGAATCGCTGCAGCACGACGCCGTCTCACGCGAGCACGACATCGATTCGTACATCCCGCTGCCCGACGGCGGCCTGACGCCCTACCGTCGCGCGGTGTCACTCGCCCTGGGCAAGGAGCGCGACGGGCAGGTGGAAACCACCTGGGCCAGCGCCGGCGCCGACGCCGATCCGCTCCCGTCCGACCCGGACTGGGCCGGGCACCGCGTGTACCTTGACGAACGCACCTACACCAGCCCGGTGGATCCCCAGTACGTCTGGACCATCATCGAAGGCATCGGCGGACGCAACGGCTGGTATTCGCTGCCGTTGGCCTGGCGCGTCCGTGGCTGGCTGGACAAACTCACCGGCGGAGCGGGACTGCTGCGCGGACGCCGGCACCCGCACCGGCTGGCCGAGGGGGAAGTGGTGGACTGGTGGCGGGCCGAACGGATAGAGCAAGGACGGCTGCTCCGGCTGCGTGCAGAAATGCGGGCACCCGGCCGGGCCTGGCTCGAACTTTCCGTGGAGCCCGACGGCGCAGGGAGCCGCTACCGGCAGCGGGCGATCTTCTTCCCCAAGGGCCTCAGCGGACGCCTCTACTGGCTCGCCGTATTACCGTTCCACAGCCTGATCTTCCCCGCCATGTCACGGAATATCACCGCCGCGGCCCGGGATCTCCAGACCCTCGAATCGGAGCCGGGCAGCTACACCCCTTAGAATATTGGGAGCCCGAATCGTCCAGTACAACAGCTTTGGAGATCCCATGCCCCTGAGTGCATCAACCACCCTGCCCCACAGTGTTGACCGCGTTACCGCTGTTCTCGTGAACGAGGACTTCCTGCGCGACACGAGCGAATACGTCGGCGGCAGCCTGGAATCGTTTGCCGTGGACGGGGACCCTGCCGGCGCATTCGTCACCACCACCGTCCGGACCATCCCCACCACCCGGATGCCGGACATCGCCCGGAAATTCGTCGGCGAAAGCCTAAAGGTCACCCAGATCGAAACCTGGGCAGCACCCGCCGCCGACGGTTCACGGCAGAGCAGCATTTCGATGAAGGTCGCCGGGGCCCCGCTGGACGTCAACGCCGTCCAGCGCCTCGTGTCCGAGGCCGGAAGCACCCGGATCGAGCTCGAAGGCACCGTCACGTCCTCGGTTCCGTTCCTGGGCGGCAAGATCGCCGAAGCGGCCGAGCCGATGGTCGGCAAGGCCCTGAACATCCAGTCGCAGCGGGCCCAGGCCTGGCTCGAAAGCCACTAGCAGGGTGGAACTGCCCGTTCTCCTTGCGATCGTCCTGATCGTGGCCGGCATCTGGTCCCTCGCCGTCTGGCCGCAGTTCCTGCGCCGGGTGATGAAGGACCCGCGGGCCCGCGACGCCGGCGGCAAGGCCACCCGTTTCCTGACCGTCCACATCGTCCTCGTCAGCATCTCAATGGTGCTGGGCGCGGCGACGGCGGCCATCGGGATTGCCGGGCTGCTGGCCTAGCCCGAAGTTACGCAGCCGAAACCGCGGCGGCGCGGCTGATGCCCGGAGCGCGGCGGCGCGGCAAACCCCAAGCGCGGTGCTGGCCTAGCGCTCGGGGCGCTAGACTCAGGGGAAATCCGCGCGACCCACCGAAAGGCGTTGCCCATTGCGACCCCGCCGCCGCGTGGCCAAGTGGGAATTCACCACCTACGCGATCATCCTGGCCGCCATAGCCCTGTGGCCCACCCCCGTGGACCGTGCCGGAGCCGGGCTGCTGGTGAAAGCGCTGAAGGAGCTGCACCGCTGGGGGTTCCCGGGGTGGATTGACTACGCCTTCGTGGAGTCGGCGTCCAATGTGATCTTGTTCGTTCCCTTGGGCGCCCTGGTGGTCTGGTTCCTTGGCCGGCGCTACTGGTGGGCAGGCGTGGCCGCCGGAATGCTGCTGTCCGGTCTGATCGAGCTCGCTCAGCTCCTCTTCCTGCCGGCCCGCTACCCCACACTTCTTGATGTCGCCGCCAACACCGCAGGGGCCACGCTCGGGAGCCTGCTCGCGCTGCTGGTCACCACTCTCCGCAAGCCCGTGCCAAACACGTCCCCAACCCGTACTCTGTGATCACACCCTTTGCGGGAGGACCACGGAATGCGGATCTCGGTTATCGGCTGCGGGTATCTTGGCGCAGTCCACGCGGCGTGCATGGCGAAGCTCGGTCACGATGTGGTCGGCGTCGACATTGACGAAATCAAAGTGGCGCAGCTGTCCAGGGGCAGGCGCCGTTCTACGAACCCGTATTGGACGAGCTGCTGTCCGAGCTTGAGGAATCGGGGCGCTTGAGGTTCACCACTGAAATGTCGCATGCCCATGGATCCGAGGTCCATTTCATCTGTGTGGGCACTCCGCAAAAGCGCGGCGAAAACGGCGCCGACCTGCGCTTCGTTGATGCCGCGGTGGCGGCATTGGCCGCCCACGTGTCCCCGGGCGACATCATCGCCGGCAAATCCACCGTGCCGGTCGGGACCGCGGCGCGGCTCGCCGACATCCTCGCCGCGACCGAACCGGGCGCCACGCTGGTATGGAATCCCGAATTTCTCCGCGAAGGCCATGCGGTTACCGACACGCTGAACCCCGACCGCTTTGTCTACGGCGTCCCGGACGGAAGCGAGGAACACACCGCGGTGGCTGTCCTGGACCAGGTCTACAAGCTGCCCCTCGCCAAGGGGACGCCGCGGCTGATAACCGACTATGCCACGGCCGAGCTCGTGAAGACCGCCGCCAACTCGTTCCTCGCCACCAAGATTTCCTTCATCAATGCGATGGCCGAGGTCTGTGAAGCCACCGGCGCGGATGTCACCCGGCTGGCCGACGCTATCGGCCTGGACGAACGGATCGGCCGGAAGTTCCTCGATGCCGGCATCGGCTTCGGCGGCGGCTGCCTGCCCAAGGACATCCGGGCCTTCATGGCCCGCGCAGGCGAGCTGGGCGCGGACCAGGCGCTGACCTTTCTGCGCGAGGTGGACGCTATCAACATGCGGCGCCGGACCCGCGTCGTCGAGCTGACCCGGGAACTTTGCGGCGGTTCGCTGATGGGCCAGCGGATCGCCGTGCTCGGCGCCGCCTTCAAGCCCGAGAGCGACGACGTCCGCGACTCGCCGGCGCTGAGCGCCGCAGCACAGCTCCAGCTTCAGGGAGCTGTGGTGACAGTCACCGACCCGCAGGCCCTCACGAATGCGGCCAAGCGTTTTCCGGAGCTCCCGCTGGAACCGAACCTGGAGGCCACCCTGCACCGGGCCGACGCCGTGCTGCTGCTGACCGAATGGAAGCAGTACCGCGAGCTGGATCCGCACGACACCCGGGCCCTCGTCTCCGCTCCGCGCATCCTCGACGGCCGGAATGTCCTGGATCCGGCCAAGTGGCGCGCCGCGGGCTGGACCTACAAGGGCCTCGGCCGGCCCTGAGCCGGGCCGCGGAGGCCGGGTCCCTAGTGTGTGACGGCCTGTCCGAGTGCGTCCTCGGCGGCGACCCAGGACAGCATGGCGCATTTCACCCGGGCTGCGTAGCGTGCTACGCCCTCAAACGCGGCGGCGTCCCCCAGCACTTCCGGATCCGCGGCCACTTTCCCGCGGGAGCGCAGCACCTCACGGAAGCTGCCGATCACGGCGCGGAACTCCTCGGCGGACATGCCCTCGGCGAGCTCCGTCAGCACGGAGGCGGAGGCCATGGAGATCGAGCAGCCGTCGCCGTCCCAGCGCACTTCCCTGACCTTGCCGTCTGCCACGGCGACCCGGACGGTGATTTCGTCCCCGCACACCGGATTGAGCTGATGCGACTGGCCGCTGCTCGCGCCGTCGGGGACGGGGACTCCGGCCAGCCCGCTGCCGTGTCGGGTCTTGGAGTGCTCCAGGATGATTTGCTGGTACAGCTGGTCGAGACTCATGTACTGCCGTCCTCAGGCTTGGAAGTAGCCGCGGACATCGGCGACGGCATTGAGAAACACGTCCACATCGTCCGTGGTGTTGTAAAGGTAGGTGCTGGCACGGGTACTCGCCGTCAGGCCCAGCCGGCGGTGCAGGGGCTGGGCACAGTGGTGCCCCACCCGCACGGCGATCCCGCGGCTGTCCAGGAACTGCCCGACGTCGTGCGCGTGGACGCCGTCGACGTCGAACGCGGCCAGCCCGATCCGCTCCTGGCCGGCAGCCGGGCCCAGTACGCGGATTCCCGGGATGGACTCCAGGCCCTCCACGAGACGCTGCCCGAGCTCGAATTCCCAGGCGTGGATCCGGTCCAGCCCGGTTTCGCTCAGGTAGTTCGCGGCCGTAGCGAGGGCCACGGCTTGCGAGATCTTCTGGGTTCCGGCCTCGAAGCGCTGCGGGCTGGGCAGGAATCCGGCGCGCTCCATGGTGACGGTGGTGATCATTGAGCCACCGGTCAGGAACGGCGGCATCGCGTTGAGCAGCTGGGACCTGCCGTACAGGCCGCCGATTCCGGTGGGAGCGAGCATCTTGTGCCCCGAGAAGACGGCGAAGTCCACGTCGAGTGCCTTGACGTCCAGGGGCAGGTGCGGCGCGGACTGGCAGGCGTCCAGCACCACGAGCGCCCCCGCCGGCCGGGCGAGGGCAACCAGCGCGGCTACCGGGTTGATGGTGCCGAGGACGTTGGAGGCGTGCGTGAAGGCAAGGATACGGGTCCGGCTGCCGATGATGCGTGCGGCGGCTTCGAGGTCCAGGGCGCCGGCGTCATCGACCGGAATATGGCGCAGGGTGGCACCGGTCCGTTCCGCGAGCTGCTGCCACGGGATGAGGTTGGCGTGGTGTTCCATCTCGGTGACCACGATTTCGTCGCCGGCGGACAGGGCAAAGCGGGCCGCTTCGGGGGCCGCCCCGGGCAAGGAGGCGTTCAGGAAGGAGTAGCTGAGCAGATTCAGGCCTTCGGTGGCGTTCGAGGTCCAGATGAGTTCATCCGGCTCGGCCCCGATGAAGGCTGCAACCGTTTCCCTGGCGTCTTCGAAGGCCTCGGTGGCCTCAACGGCGAGATGATGGGCGCCGCGATGGACCGCCGAGTTCCGCTGTTCATAGAATTCCTGCTCGGCTTCCAGCACGCTGAGCGGGTTCTGCGAAGTGGCCCCGGAATCCAGGTACACCAGGGGCTTGCCGTTGACGGACTGGCTCAGGATCGGAAAGTCATTGCGAATCCTCAGGACTTCCTCGTTTCCCAGCGCTGTGGCTGAGCGGAGGAGGCGGGCTGGTGTGGCAACCATGGGGAAAACTCCTGGGTCGGCGTTCGGCTGCGGCGCACGGTGCCCGCCGGCCGGAAGGTGGCAGGAACTATTACGTCACGCAGATTAACCCTAATTATCCCATGCGTCGAGGGTTGTCCCTGGCGGCCGGTACGGCGGCCCTTCAGTGGTCCCGGAAGTGGTCCCGGATGCGCTTCCGGATGTGGCCCCGAATGTGGTCCCGGACACGCTTCCGGATGTGGTCCCGGATACGCTTCCGGATGTGGCCCCTGTTCAATGCTTCCGGTTCCATGCTTCCGGTTCAATGCCTCCGGCTGCGCACGTGTCCGTGCAAGCGGGGCGACGGGCGGACCGGCGAACGGTGCGCGTCGCTGATAGACAGCGCTTAGGCCAGCCGCCGTCGGACAGCGGGGCGCCCCAACGGGTATCCCGCTGGGGCAGACCGGTTAAGGGAGCCGGCGGCGGCTGGGGGGAGAGCCTCGGTCTCAGAAGGCTCTGACGCCGCCGGCTCCGACCTTGGGGCACGGCTGCCGGCTAAGGCACCGTGCGATTCCAATGAAGGAGTACGGAGATGGGAGGTATTGGCGCGACCACTTTTAATGTTGGCAGTAGCTGCATCAGCAATCAAGCTAGGTTGGAACGACGCACTTTTGCTGGTGTAGCCCGCGGCCGATGCCCGCCCTGAAGTTACTCATTTGGGACCTGTGCGGTTTTTCTGGAACTGACTTACAAGACTGGAACTGACTTACAAGACTGGAACTGACTTACAAGAACTGACTTAATTGAAGCCCCTGGGCCAAATCTGTGCACGAGTAGCGTTTACCCGACTTCTGATTCCCTATCCCCCGTCCCACTACTTGGTGGTACTCCCGCGGAGCCTGCAGCGCACTTATGCAGTACGCAGACGGACCGAAGCTCATGCGTAGCCAGCACTATCACCCCAGCTCAGGGGCCTCTTCGGGCACAACCACGGGGCGATGGTTCTCCTGCTTAACATCGAGGAGCTCCGCGCGGCGGCTGACTCCGAGTTTGGCGAATATCCGGCTCAGATGCCCCTCGACCGTCCGCGGCGACAAAGACAGGGCCGTGGCGATGTCGGCGTTGCTGGACCCGCCGGCCACGAGCTCCAGAATCTCCGTTTCCCGTGCCGTCAGCCCGGGTCCCCGTTCGCTCCGGACAACGTCCATGTGCCCGGACATGCCGACATCCACCATCAGGTGATGGACTCTGCGCTGGGCCGCAGAGAGTCTCCACCGATCCGGGCTGTGTTCAAGGCACGCCGCCGCCTGCTGGGCGGCCTCAAAAGCCAGGAGCACGTGTCCGGCAGCCGCCGCTTCGTCGCTGATCCGGATCAGTCCGGCAGCGTCGGACGCTGACACGGCGAGGGCAAAAGCCTCGAGTAGCCGGGCTTCCGCCCCCTCCACTGCGCCGCTGCTGGAAGCCAACGCCGGGGCACTGCCGGTGTCCCCGCTCCGCAGGACCAGCCTCCTGATGTCCGTTTCAACTCCCCTGAGACCTTGGCGCTGCGCCTGGTCTGCCAAGTCTCCGAGGCCGCGCCGGCCGTCATCCCGGCCCGTGAGGCGTTCAACCGCAAGGCAATACGCGTCGGAGAGCAGTTGCAGGCTCTGCAGCCCGCTGTAGGAGGCAGTACGGAACTTCAGAGCCTGTTCCTGGGCCTCCCCCGGGTGCCCGGCCAAGGCGGCAGCATACCCGGTTACGGCGTGCGCGAAGGGCAGCATTTCCAGGGGATCGGCGATGATGAGTTCTTCCACGCCCAGTAACAGCTCCGCAAGGCTTTCAGGGATCCGTCCCTGACGCAACAGCGAGAACCCACGCATCACGTGCAGCATTCCCCCGCTGTACAGCAGGCGGGCAGGATGGACCGAGGCGTAGTGGTCCAGGGCAACGGCGAGCTCCGCCCACTCCCCGGCCCGAATAAGGCTCAGGCAATGGCGTGCCAGGAGCTCCTCACGGGCCAGTGGAAGGGTCAGGCCCCCGTTGCGGATGCCTGCCCACGCTTCGCGGTCCAGCCGCAGTCCATCCAGGAGGCGGCCCTGGGCGCTTCTCAATTCGGCGAGGAGCGAGAGCGCCGGAAGGCGGATATCCGGATTCATTGCAGCTGCGTCGATCAGAGCCTGCAGTCCTGCCTCGAGGTCCAAGAACGGCCCGTCCCAACGGCGGTACATGATGTCTGCCGCCATGCCGGCCGCCGGCGACTGCGACCACAAGGGCTCGTTCGAGGTCAGGTCCGGTCCGTTGCCGCGGGCCGTCTCAGTCCCGCTTCCGGGCAAGGTCACCTTCAGGGCAGCCGGGAGCAGGGCAGCGAGGCGCGCCGCAAGGTAGGACGCACGCCCGTAGCGCAGAGGCCACGCCGTCAGGAGGTAGCCGGCGGCATCTTCGGGCCGGCCCAGAATGTGATGCGCATAGGCCAGCTGTATTCTGGCTTCCGGCAGAAATTGCGCGTCCCGGACAGCCCAGGCAGCCTGGATCGCGGCAGCCGGGTCCAAATCGGTGTTGGCCGCCGCGGCGGCCTGTAGCAGCTGCCCAGGGGGGACACGCGCTCCGCAGTCCAAGGACCAGCGCAGCTGGTTCAAAAACGCCTCGGGACGAACCGCCCCTGCCGAGGGCAGCGCGAAGAGACTCGCCCGCAAGGCCGCACTCTGTCCCGCCGGGGCACGGCGGCGGATGATTTCGCCCAGCAACAGACTGGCCGGCCTGACGGTACGGTCATGTCCCGGGGAGACGGTGATGATTCCAGCCGCCTCCAATGCGTCAACGGCTTTGGGACTGCTGAACTTCAGAATCTGGCCCAGCGAGAGCGGGCCTGCCAGGGCCACTATGGTGGCGACGGTCCTCTCGTCCGGGGTCATGGAGCGCAGCTGCTGGTCGACGACGTCGGCTGCAGGCACCCCGGCCAGATCGGGATTGGCCTGCAGAAACCACACGCCGTGCCGAAGCACGAGGGCACCGCTTGTCCGCGCGTGCTCGATCAGGGACATGAGCATCAGCGGGTTGCCTTCCGCTGCCTCGGAGAACACCGCGCTCACCCAGGGCGAGACGTCCGCCCGGAGCACCTGTTCGCAGAGCTCGTGGACGCCCGGCCGGCTGAGCCGTGAGAGTTCGAACTTAGAAAGGAGCCCGTCGTCCCAAAGAGCCAGAAATTCCTCAGGAATCAACGGCCCCGGCCGGCTGGTGGCGAGGATGTCCGCGGCCCCTGTGGCTACGGCCCGCGCGAGCAGTTGTGTGGTCCCCCGGTCCAGGCACTGCGCGTCGTCGATCACGAACAGGGGCCGGATTGCCTCGGACCTGAGCCGGCCCGTCATTGCCCGCAGGACGGCAGCATAGGAATCCAGTTCATGGTCCGGCAGTTCCGAGAGATAGGGCGCCAAGGCCCCAAACGGCACCGCGGCCAGGGCACGGGTAGCTATGAGGCGGATCACCGTCCCGCGGGGACGCAGGTCGCGGATTACCGCCTTGAACACGGCCGTCTTGCCGGTTCCGGCGGCCCCGACGATCAGGGCACCGGATCTGGACTCGTCGCGTAGGCAGCGCACCACATCCTTGACCAGGCCGGACAGCCCGATCAAGGGGGCGGTCTCAGCGAGGCTTTCCATCCCGGGCACCTCCCCGGCTACCCGGTCGAACCCGGGCAGCCCGTAGTGCTGGCCCGGTTTCAGCCGAGACGCGCGCTTTCCGTCGGTGTGGAGATGACATCTTTGAGTTCCGATCTGCTGGCCACATGGAGCTTTGAGTACACCTGGTAAAGGTGACCCTCAACCGTGCGGACCGAAACATGCATCTGTTCCGCGATTTTGCGGTTGGAGGTTCCCGCAGCTGCCCTGACAGCGACTTCACATTCCCTGGCCGTCAACGTCGACGTCGTGAGCGAGTGAAGACCGTTTTTCGGACTGCCAAACCTGTCGTCGAGGGACTGCTGCGTACGCTGACCGGTCCGCAACGCGATCCGGTTTCCGGCGTCGTTGGCGCAGCTGACGGACTTGCGGGCCGCGTCCCTGGCGAATATAGCGTTGCCGGCGGCGTCGGAGTCTTTCGAGACGGCCAGCAACTGCTCGCTGTCCGACGCCTTCACGCCGTCAGCCAGCCGCGAGCACAGGCCTGAGAAGTGCCCGGTGACCCTTCCGGCCAGACTTCCGAGCTTCAGTGCCATCTGACGGTCTCCGAGCCGGGCCGCGGCGGACAAGAACAGCAGCCCGGGGGCCAATGCCGACGCTTCCGTGTCGCTGTCTGCCTCTGCCGCGAGCGCCCGGATTGCCGTCGCCCGCTGTCCGAGTTCAGCCAAGGCACACAGCTCGAAATACCGTGTCATCCGGGTCACCAGCCAGGACGCGTGTGGCTGCAGCTGTGCCAGCTCGAGCAACTGAAGGCTGGCTTTCTCCTCGTCACCGTGGAGTGCGGCGGCGTAGGCGAAGGCTGCCATGGCCAGACCGGCCACTGCATCGGGGTCCCGAGCCAGAAGTTGATCCATGCCGGCTTGGAGCCGTGGGAGCGCTTCGTCGAGAAGTCCGGCATGAAGTTCGATGACTCCCTGCCCGACCTCGAACATCCCGCCCATCCGTTCCTGGGGGTCAGCCGTGCCGGCGGAACCCGCCAGGAAGGCGGATGCCTCCCTGAACTTGGCCGAGAGCAGCATCAGGAGCAGGAAGCGGCCCCTGATCTCCCGCATGGCCCGGTCCGCGAGGGGCACGGTAGCTGCCGACGCCAGGATCTGCTTGCCGAGCCCGAGGGCACCGATAACGTTTCCGGTGACAGCCATCGCCTCGCAGCGCAGGCTTGCCATCAGAATACGTGCTTCGGTGTCCAGGCTGCCGCCGTCCGGGACATCTGTGATGGACAGGGCATCGTGGTAGCGCCCTTCGAAAACAGCGAGCTCAGCCTCAGCATGATGCAGCCGCTGCCAGGCCGAATCCATCCCGGCGGGGTCCCCGTCGGGCTCAGCAGCGAGCCTCCGTCCGATCTCCTGCAGCCTGGCTTTGGCGCCTGCGGCCGTCAGGATGCTTCGCTTGTCCAGTTCGGCCCGGAAAAGCTGCAGCGAGATCCAGTCAGCCAGCGGAATTTCGTCGCCGGCCGAGTGATCCAGTGCGGAAAGAACACGACGCGCGGAGTCATGATTGTCGGACAAGACGTAGGCATGGACCGATTCGACAGCGGTCCGGGAGACTGAATCGCCACCCCGGATCTCGTGAATGAATCTCAGCGCCGCGGCCGGATCGGACGAGCTGTTCGCCATACGTGCCGCGGCCAGGGCCACCTCCGGGCTAATCTGCTCGCCACAGTCCAGTGCCCAGGCGACGCCGGCTGATCCGCTGGCGTCGCTCTGCTCCGAATCCTGGAGAACCGCCGTCAGCCGCCGGCGGAGCTCGGCGCTGCGGCCGGGGGGAACCACACTCGCAACGATCCCTGCCGACAGCCGGTTGGCAACGCTGACCATGGGCGGGTGATCATGGCTGACACGGATCATAGCCCGCTCCTGCAGGGCATCCATGTCCTGGGGGTTCGCGATACTCATGAGCGTCTGTAGCGGGATGGCTCCGGCCAGGGCCAACAGTTCAAAGACATCGCGCTGGCCCGAGCTGAGCCGGTTCAGGCGGGCCTTCACCACATCGCGGATTTCCCCCGTCAGGGCGATGGGGCCGTTGCTCAGGACCCAGGCACCGTTCTGGCGGACGATCGTTCCAAGATTGATCTGCTCCCTCGCGAGCGAGTGCAGAAAAAGTGCGTTTCCCCCGCTGGCGCTCCACAGCGCCCGGGCGGCGGTGTGTGAGAACTGACCGCCGTATTCGTGGCTGAGGGAGGCCGCAACCTCGGCGAAGTCGAACGGCGCGAGGTCCATCCGGCGCAGCAGGTCGTCCTTCCAGAGACCCATGATGTCCCCGCCCACGTGGGGAAGGTCCACACACGCGGCCAGCAGGGTGACATGAGTCCCGGCGCTGAGCTGGGCCACCATCATGCTGGACAGATCGTCCAGGTCGTGCGCGTTGTCGACGAACAAGACGATGCTCCGCCCTTGGGCCTTGTTGTGGAGCACCTGGGTGAGCCCCCGCAACACCATGAGGGGGTGCTCGAGGTGGGAAGCGTCGAGGTCGTTGAGCAGAACGCTCAGGGCGCCGTAGGGAAGTTTTGAGGAAATGGAGCTGCCCCGGACCTGGACCACTGCGTATTCCGGGCCGAGCTGCTCGAGAGCGCGTTGGGCGATGAAGGACTTTCCGGCACCGTGCTCCCCGACTAGGACGACGCCGCAGCCGGAGCCTGCTGTCAGCGTCTCGACGACGTCCGCAACGATCTTGTTGCGGATGAAGGGTTTCTCGTAGCGCCCCTGGGCGAAGCGCTGTGGCGGATTTATCGCATCTGTTTTGCCGCTGCCCGCGGGCAGCCCGACGTCCTGCTGAAACATGAGTGAGACCTTCGCAATCAATGGTTGACCAGTGATATATCCAAACTATGGAGCGCGGGACTCTTCGGGATGCGTAAGTAGTACTCGAATACGTGGTGGGTACTTGGCCCGGATCTACGTGGATGTACTCAGATCGGTCGAGACACCCGGGTGCGGAAACCAAGTAGTCGGCAAGGCACCCGAGTGCCGGTGGCCGTAGCGTCTGCACACCCGACGGCGCCGACGGCGTGTCAGGCCGGGTAGACGGCGTGTCAGCCCCGGGTACACGGCGTGTCGGCCCGGGTAGACGGCGTAAGGCGCAAGCTGGCGTCCGGCGATGCTGGCGTCCGGCGACACTAGTTTCCGGGGATGCCGGGGAGCTGGTCGCGGCCTTTGACGTTGAGTTTGGCGTAACTCCGGTACAAGTGGCCTTCAACCGTGCGGATGGATACCTGGAGCTCGGCGGCGATCCTCCGGTCGCTGAACCCGCGGACGGCCAGGGCCACGATGTCCCGTTCCCGGCGCGTCAGGAGTCCGAGGGAATCATCGATGCCTTCCGGCTCCTGTCCGGGGGCATTGTCTGCCCGCTCCAGGCACCTCTTTCGGTGCGACATCGCCATGCGTTCCCGCAGGGCGTCGCCGGCCCTCCGGTAGGCGTGTGCGGCAGCATCATAGGCAAGAGCAGCGAAGCCCCAGAGTTCGGCGTCTTCACAGCTCTTGGCGGCCGACAGGTGGTCGGCGGCCAGGTCCGTGCTGACGGCGGCCGCGTAGTCGCAGATCGCTGCCGGTCTTCGGCCCTGCAGCTGGGGCTTCAGCTCGAGCAGCCGGGCCGCGGCGTTACGGTCCCCCAGGGCGAGACAGAATGCGAGCGCGTCGAACTCCAGCCCCGTCGTGTTCTGCCCGGGATCGGGCTGACCCAGCAGCCGAAGCTCAGCGATGGCCTCCGGATGGTTTCCAAGGCGAGCCTTGCCGTACACCACGGCCATCTCGGCGAGCGTGCGCAGGTAGCGCGAGGCAGCCAGCCGCACGGACCCATAGTCCACGAGAAATGAATCGGCTCTCTCCTTGGCGCCGACTTCCGCGGCGGCTGCGAATGCCATCGCCGCAGTCAGGCCGAACAGCTGCTGGGGATCCTCGAGCCGCAGCGACTCGAGGGCGCCGCTCAGCGTGTTCAGGGCCTGGGCGGCCTTCCCCTGGTACAGCAGGATGATGCCGTGCGCCGCATGGACGCCGCCGCCGAAAGAGATCATGCTTGGCCCGGTTCCGGCGGCAAAGCGAGCCAGCAGCGTTTCGGCGGCCTGCCAGTCGCCGCCGTGAATCACGGCTGCGGCGGACCGCACAACGAGGAAGCCCGTGAGGAAGTGCAGTTCGTCGTGCCCGGCACCAGCGGCACTCAGCGCGTTGGAGGCAACCTCGAAGGCACTGACGGCTTTGCCCGCGACGAGGAGCCGTTCGGACTCGAGGGAGAGCCTGAATGCCTCGTCCAGATGGTTAACCGGCGGCTCGGGAGGGGGTGCGCCTGCTTCCGGGGGCGTTTCCCCGCCAAACTCCCCGGCCAGTGCCAGGACCATGCTCTGGATGGTCATGTACCGTTCCTGCGTCGCGGCCAGGATCCGCCCGGCGTCGGCCGGTTTCTCCCGGGCCAGCCGCTCGCCGGCCTGCACGAGCCCGCCCGCCCGGGCCATGATGTCCGCCGGTGTGTGGCCCTGCGCGGACAGCACGGCGGCCCACAGCAGGGTTCCGGTCAGCAGGCTTGAAACGCTGTGCCCCGCACCGAAGTCAGCCTCAAGGATGTCCCGTGCGACGGCGTAATCACCGGTGTTGTAGTGGGTCCGCGCCGTCACTGACCGTGCCGCTATTTGCAGTTCGGGATCCTGGACCAGGGACGCGGCCTTGCGGGCCAGATCATCCTGGTAGAGCCGGCTCGCCAGCACCGCCGCCCTGAGCAGCTGCCGGTCCTCCATCTCCGCTCCGCATTCCATTGACCAGCTGACCTGCCGCAGCAGCCCTTCAGCCGATGTCGGTTCCGTGTCCATGCGCCGCAGCAGGCTCTGCCGGAGCTGCAGGCTACGGGCAGGGGAGATCAGGTTGCGCAGCGTGTCACCATACACGGCGTGCCGCAGCCTCAGTTCGGGATCGGGAGCGGCCGAGACCCGGATCAATTCGTGCACGATCAGTGCCGCCACGGCGTCTTCGCCGACCACGGCCTCAATCAGTTCCCTGGACACCGGCTCGGCCAGCGCCACAAGGTTCAGCGCCTGCCGTTCCTCCGGCGACCGCCGCAGCAACTGGCGGCGGACGACGTCGGTCAGACGGTCGCCATGACTGTTCGGGGGCCGTGTCAGCAGCCAGACTCCGTTGCGCTGAAGGAGCGTCCCGTCGTTCTTCGCGTCGTCGATCAGGGAATTGAGCAGCAGCGGGTTGCCTTCGGATGCCTCCCAGAGCAGTTCGGCGACGTTCGGAAGGACCTGGGGGCCCAGAGTTTGCTCCAGCATTTCCGTCGTCTGGGGCTGCGTCAGGGGACGCAGATCGTGCCGCTCGGCGATGCCTTCGAACCATAGCTGCAGCAGCGGTTCGGGCAGCCCGGGCCGTGCGGCTGCCCCCACCAGCAGCTTCACCCAGCCGGCGGCGGCAAGTTCCACCAGGATCCCCGCCGTTGCCTCGTCGAGGTCGTGGGCGTCGTCCACTATCAGCAGCAACGGTTTCTGGGTTGCGCGCCGCTCCTCCTCGAGGTGGGTCCACAACGTCCTGAGGACGGCCAGTTGAGAGGTGGCCTCCTGCACCGGGAGGCCAACGATGAACGGACCCAGCACTCCGTAGGGGACGTGCGTCAGCGAGGGGCTGCCGTGAATACGAATCGGCGTCACTTCCGGTCCGAGCTCCGCAACGACTGCTTCCATGAGGGTGGACTTTCCGATGCCGCTGTCCCCAAGCAGCATGACGGCGACGTGGGTGCCGCCCCGGATGGCCGCCACTGCTGATCTCAGGTCTTCCGTCCGCCCGGTCAGTACGGCTGACACCTCTGCACCGGGCGACGTTGCGCGGGCCCTAGATGAGTCCAAGCAGATCACTCCGCGAAGACACTCCGAGCTTCGTGAACACCTGGTACAGGTGGCCCTCCACGGTCCTCACGGAAATGCCGATATCAAGGGCAATGTCCCTGTTTGAGACGCCGTTGCCGGCGAGGGTGGCTATTTGCCGTTCCCTTTCCGTCAGCAGCGGGCCCTTGTTCCGGGGCGTAATCGGCAGGGCCGGGACGGACTCTGAAAGTCTTTCCAGCATGGTGTGAGCTGTGCTGGCGGTTCCGCTCAGTCCCGCGGCCTGGGCGAAGTCGAAGGCCAGGGCGGCGCACCTGGCCTGGACGGCGTCCAGTTCCAGGTTGGCGGAGAGCTCGGCGGCCGCCAGCATGATCGCGGCGTCCTTCTTCCGGCTGCCCTCGGCGACCGTCCGGGACAGCTCCGCCAGGGGACCCTGCCGTCTGGCGGCGATGTCCTCCAAGAAGAGGAAGTCTTTGGCCGTTCCGTTGACGGTGGCACCGAGCATGCAGATGCCGGCCAGGGTGAAGCGGCCGGCGCGGAAGTGGCCCTCCGCCGTGTGCACCAGCCGGTCCCGTGCTTCCGGGTCCCCCAGCCACCGCGAGGCCATGTCCATGCAGAACTCGGCGGAGGTGCGGATCGCGAACCGTGCCGGGCCGTCCGCGGACCGCGCCCGGTCGAGGTAGATGGTCGCCTGCATTGGATTGCCCGTCTGGGCGTAGGCAAAGGCGGTTGCGGCGTAGGCCTGCCGCAGGGAGTGCAGACTGGACCGCACCTCCAGCTGGGCAATTGCGGCAAGCAGCGGATCCAGCGCCATGTAGCCGCGGCCGGCGTAGACATACGCGAGCCCGACAGCCAGATCCGTGGCAGCGCTTCCGGAATGCAGCCCGTGCCCCGCCCGCCCGCTGGCGTCCTTGAGCATATCGATGCTCTGGCGCCAGTACCCGGCCAGCAGCAGCACGTTGAACGATCTCCAGGCGAAATTCTCCCGGATCCGGGGGACGTTGGACCATTCGCCCAGCTGGCCGCCGATTTCGCGCATGAGTCTTCGCGCGTCGAGCTCCTTGCCCGTCATGCAGAGGGCTTCCATCAGGATGATCGCGCACCTGAGCCTGTGCACCGGATCGGTGCCTTGCCCCTCGGCGCCTTGCCCCTCGGTGGTTGCCGCTGCCGTGAGCCGGTCCATCATCGGCTCGAAATCACCGATGAAGGAGAGAAAGTTGAACTCACAGAGGTCCAGGCACCGTCCCGCCCGGGCCAGCTCCTCCTCGGGCTCAGGGAGCTCACTCAGGCTGAGCTCCTGCAGGCGAAGCCGGGCCTGCCGGATCAGCTCAGGGACCTTGCCGGACCGGTCCTCCAACCACGACATGCCATCAGCCTTGGCGGCGACGAGCTCCGCAAACACCGCCGCGCCCAGGGCGTTGATCTGTTCCTCCGAAATATCGTCGAGGGCCGCCATCGCCTGCAGCGGCAGACCCAGCTGCAGGTACGCCGCCGATTTCTGCAGCTGCCCTTCGGCCCATTCCCGGTCACCCGGGGACAGGCTGCCGGCGCATTCGAGCGCGAACTTCGGGTCAAAAAGTTTCACAGCCGCCTCGGCTGCCGCCAGCGCGTATGCCGGCGCGAGCAGGGCCTGGCAGTCGTGGGTCCAGGCCGCGTAGGCGAGCAGGTCCTCGACGGTCAGTTCGCCGAGCTCGTCCGGCCGATGACCGGGCACCTTGTCCCGCAACTCCAGGCGGCGTTCCACGCTGAGCCAGTTGCGGACGATGTCACCCAGATAGCGGTCGCCCAGGGTCACGAAGTGGCGGTCGGTACGGTCGACGATGATCTGGCCCGCGTCCTCCATGTCCGCGATGACGCCCGCCCCGTACATCCTCGCGAGCCGGGACAGCGCCATGGTCCGGGCGCAGGACAGGACTTCGATGACTTCCCGGGCCACCGGAGTTTCGCGGGCATAGCGGGCCCTGACAATGTCTTCCAGCCCGGTGCGTCCGTCCAGGACCACTTCGTCAAGCAGGGTCCAGACGGAACCGGACAGCACGAGGTTTCCGCGCTCGATCTGCTCCGAGACCACGGCCTGGAGCAACGTCGGGCTGCCGCCGACGAGCTGGTGCATCTGGCTGGCGAGAGCGCTCGAGACGCGGTGACCCAGCGCCGTCTGCAGCACGTCCAGGGTCTCGAGTTCCGTAAGGTTCGCGAGCCTCACCTCGGCCAGCTGGCCGGAGGTGATGAGCCAGTAGAAATCAGGGGGCAGGTCGCTGGTGCGCTGGGCCGTCGCGATCAGGCGGGCCGTCCCGGTCTGGAGCAGGTTGAGCAGGACACCGGTGCTCAGTTCCTCCAGCGCACCGGCATTGTCCAGCAAGATGACGCACGGGCGCCCGGCGGCGTCGTCGCGGATCAAGGAGGTAATCCCGTGCAGAATGGCGGTCGGGGAGCCAAGGGAGCTCTGCGGCAGGCGCGCCAGCGTGAACGCCAGGCAGCCGTACGGGGTAGCCGACCCCGGTCCCGAGCTCCGGAGCTGCAGGGTGTAGATGTCCGGACCGAACCCGGCCAAAGCGGTGCGGCCCACCAGCGACTTGCCGACGCCGCGGTCACCGGTAATGACCACGCCTGTCCGGCCGTCGGCAAGCAATGCTTCGCGGACGCGGTCGGCGTCGGCAGCGCGCGCCAGACCGGACCACCTGTGCCGGTTGACCGGACCGGCAGCGTGCTCTTCGGCGGGTGCCAATGTAGTGGAAACATTTCCCCAGCCCAGTGAATCCCTCGACATCTAGTTTCCTTCGTACCGCTTTGCGGACAGCAACCCAGATTGCCCGCTTAGAAGTAGCGTATCCCTATCCCCCGACATGAGAGTAGAGAGATCATAGCGGGAATCCCGGATGCTTGAAAGGAATGCCCGCGGCGTGGCTGCCGGCGGAGCTGGGCGACCGCCCGGCGGTCCGGGCAGGAAACCCAAAAACGGGACCTACGGGGCCTATGGGGCTTTCGCGGGATGGAACTGCTGCTGGGCTGCGAGCAGGCCGTCCCGGACCAGGACCTCCACCGCATCTGCCGCGGAATCGAGCAGGAACGGCAGTTCCTTCTTCTCGGCGGCGGAAAAATCCTTCAGCACGTAGTCCGCGGTGTCCATCCGCCCGGGTGGCCGTCCGACGCCCACCCGGATCCGTGGATAGTCCTTCGTGGCGAGGGCCTTGGAGATATCCCGCAGTCCGTTATGGCCGCCTTCGCCGCCGCCGATCTTGAGTTTGACAGTGTTGAAGGGGATGTCGATTTCGTCGTGTACCGCGATGACGTGGCCGGGATCGATGTCGTAGAACCTGGCGAGCGCCGAAACCGGGCCCCCGGAAACATTCATGTAGCTCAGCGGCTTGGCCAGCACCAACCGGGGCCCGCCGATGCCCAGCCGCCCTTCGAGGACCTGGGCCCGCGACTTGTGGGACTTGAAGCGGCCGCCGAGGCGAGAGGCGAGTTCGTCGAGGACCATCTGCCCGACGTTGTGCCGGTTGTGGGCATACTCGGCTCCCGGGTTGCCCAGCCCTACGATCAGCCAGTTGTCAGTCATGGATCAGTCCTTCTGTGGGGCGGTCCGGTTCCAGGGGCGTTGGCGGCCGGAGCGGCGCCGACTGTCCGGTTCCAGGCGGTCCGACGGCGGAGACGACGGCGGCCGGGCCCCAGAGGGACCCGGCCACCGGAAATCGCCGGAACTACTCGGCTGCGGCCGAGACCGAGGAACCCTCGGTGGTGCTGGCTGATGCTTCTTCCTCGGAGACCTCGGTGGCCTCGGAGATGTGAACAACGAGGGACTCGGCGTCGGCCAGCAGGACGGAGCCCTTCGGCAGGACCAGGTCGGAGGCGTGGATGTGCTCGCCGGCGGTGCGGCCCTCAATGCTGACCTCGATGGCGGTGGGCAGGTGGGTTGCCTCGGCCTCGAGCGAAACAACAGTCATTTCCTGGTTGTACACGTTGCCCGGGGCCAGCTCGCCGGTCAGGTGCACGGGAACGTCCACGGTGACCTTCTCGCCCGTGCGGACGGTCAGGAGGTCGAGGTGCTCGATGATCTGCTTGATCGGGTCGCGCTGGATGTCCTTGACGAGGGCGAGGTGCTGTTCGCCGTTGATGTCGAGGGTCAGCAGTGCGTTGGCGCGGCGGACGGCCAGGGTGGTGGACTTGGCCGGCAGGGTGATGTGGATCGGCTCGGCGCCGTGGCCGTAGATGACGGCCGGGATCAGGCCCTCCATGCGGGCGCGGCGGGCGAAGCCTTTGCCGAATTCGGTGCGTACTTCTGCTGCGAGCTTCTGCTCAGCCATGGGTGTCTCCTAGTGGACTAGCGGTGTTCAGCAAGGGCGGAGGTCTGTTTGCGACCTTCAACGCCGGGTGGCCGCGAGGCCGCCCTTCCGAAGGGAGATTCAGACCCAGTCGATAACGGAGACCAGCAGTCCGGTTCCCGATTAATTTCCATTAATTACGGAATACCGGCGCTCTCCCTCGCCAAGGTTTCGGTACAAGGCTACCAGCGCCGGGCGCGGTTTATGAAACCGGGCCCGGCGCAGGCAGCGGTGCTAGGCGTTGCCGTCGAAGAGGCTGGTGACGGAACCGTCGTCGAACACTTCGCGGATGGCCCGGGCGATCAGCGGGGCGATGGACAGCACGGTGAGCTGCGGGAAGCGCTTGTCGGCGCTGATCGGCAGGGTGTCCGTGACGACCACCTCGCGGGCGCCGGATTCGGCGAGGCGCTTGGCGGCCGGATCGGAGAACACGGCATGGGTGGCCGCGATGATGACGTCCTTGGCACCGGCGTTCTTCAGCACCTGGACCGCCCCGGAGATGGTTCCGCCGGTGTCGATCATGTCATCGATCAGGACGCAGGTGCGGCCTTCGACCTGCCCCACCACGGTCTTGGACACGGCCTGGTTGGGTACGGTGAGGTCGCGGCTCTTGTGCACGAACGCCAGCGGCGCCCCGCCGAGCCGCTCGGCCCACTGCTCGGCAACCCGGACGCGGCCGGTGTCCGGGGAGACAACCGTGATGTCGTCGGCAGCGACGCGGGTGCGGATGTAGTCCGCGAGCAGCGGGATGGCCATGAGGTGGTCCACCGGGCCGTCGAAGAAGCCCTGGATCTGCGAGGTGTGCAGGTCAACGCTCATGATCCGGTCCGCGCCGGCCGTCTTGTACAGATCCGCCACGAGCCGGGCGGAGATCGGTTCGCGGCCGCGGCCCTTCTTGTCCTGGCGGGCGTAGGGATAGAACGGCGAGACCACGGTAATGCGCTTGGCAGAGGCCCGCTTCAGCGAATCGATCATGATCAGCTGTTCCATCAGCCAGTTGTTCAGCGGGGCCGGGTGGGCCTGGATGACGAAGGCGTCGGTGCCGCGGACGCTTTCGCCGGCCCGCACATAGATCTCGCCGTTGGCGAAGTCATAAGCATCCAGGGGCAGCAGCTCGGTGCCGAGCTCCTTGGCGATCTCCTTCGCCAGCTCGGGATGTGCGCGCCCGGCGGCAAGCACCAGTTTCTTCTCGCCGCGTGCCGTAATTTCGCTCATGTTTGCTAGCCCTCTTCTGTCGATGCCGGAGTAGTGGAGGATGGTGGGGTGGCGCCGGCGGCCTCGGCCAGCGCGGCCGAGACGGTACCGGGACGGTTCGCGAGGACCCAGCCGTCGGTGTTCCGCTGCCTGGCCTCGGTCACGGCAAGTGCGCCGGCGGGGACGTCGCGGCGGATGATCGCGCCGGCGCCGCTGTACGCGCCGTCGCCGAGCTGCACGGGGGCGACGAAGACGGTGTTTGAGCCGGTGCGGACACCGGAGCCGATGACCGTGCGGTGCTTCTTCTCGCCGTCGTAGTTGGCCGTGATGTTGCCGCAGCCGATGTTGGTGCCCTCGCCGATCTCGGCGTCGCCGGCGTAGCCGAGGTGGGAGAGCTTGGAGCCGCGGCCGATGGTGACGTTCTTGGTCTCGTAGAAGGCGCCGATCTTCCCGGTCTCCCCCAGGACGGTGCCGGGGCGCAGGTAGGTGAACGGGCCCACACTGGCGTTCGCGCCGATTGTGGAGCCGGAACCATGGGTGCGGATCACCGTGGCGCCCTCGCCCACGCGGACGTCGGTCAGGGTTGTGTCGGGGCCGACGACGGCGTCCCGCGCCACCGTCGTGGCGCCGTGCAGCTGGGTGTTGGGCAGCAGGCGGACGTCCTCGTCGAGGGTCACGGTGGAGTCGATCCAGGTGGTGGACGGATCCACGACCGTCACTCCGGCGCGCATCCAGGCTTCGACGGTGCGCCTGTTGAGTTCGGCGCCGAGGGCCGCGAGCTGCACGCGGTCATTGGCGCCTTCGACCTGCCAGCGGTCTTCCGTGACGACGGCGGCCACCCGGCCGCCGGCTTCACGGGCCAGCGCCAGTACGTCGGTGAGGTACTTTTCGCCCTGGGCGTTATCGGTGGTGACGTGTGTGAGCGAGTCACGCAGCACGGCGGCGTCGAAGGCGTAGATGCCCGAATTGACCTCGCGGATGCCGTGCTCGGCGTCGGTGGCGTCCTTGTGCTCCCGGATGCCGGTGACCGTTCCGTCCGCGGCGCGAAGGATGCGCCCGTAGCCGGCGGCGTCGTCCAGCACGGCGGTGAGGACCGTGACGGCGTTGCCGTCTGCTTCGTGGGAGGCCACCAACTCGGCCAGCAGCGCCCCGGTCAGGAGGGGAACGTCGCCGTAGGTGACGACGACCGTGCCGCTCAATGGTCCTTCGGGGTGAAGCCCGTCGAGGGCCTCAAGGGCGGCTTCCACGGCGCGGCCGGTGCCCGGTACCTCGTCCTGGTCGACGATCAGGGCCTCAGGGTCCAGCGCCGCGACGTGGGAGGCCACGAGATCGCGTTCGTGCCGGACAACGAGCGCCAGCTGCTGCGGGCGGATGGCGCGGGCGGCGGCGAGCGCATGCCCGACGAGGGAGCGGCCGCCGATCGCGTGGAGAATCTTGGGGGTACGGGATTTCATCCGGGTACCGGCACCTGCAGCTAGGACGATGACGGCGGCTGGGCCGGTATTCTCGGGGCTCACGTACGGGCTCTCCTTGCTCAGTGGCGTGGCTCAGCGCCTCTGTTCGGTGGATCTGAGTTGCCCCGCGGCCAGGCCCTGTTGTTGCACCTGGCCTGCCGGATCCGCGCGGCTTGTCCGGACCAGAATCCGGTCACGGCGTCAGCTTCATCCTACTGGACCAACGCGGACCCCGCCCGTCGGGGGCTGTTCCACGCCGGGCGATGCGCGGCGGTTCCGGCCCGTCGGGGCTGTTCGGCGTCGGGCGGACCCCGCCCGTCGGGGGCTGTTCCGCGCCCCGCCGATGCGCGGCGGTTCAGGCCCGGTGGGGCTGTTCCGCGCCCCGCCGATGCGCGGCGGTTCCGCCCATAGGATTCGAACCTATACTCCACGGCTCCAAAGGCCGGGGTGCTGCCATTACACCAGGGCGGACCATGCCCAGGCGTTCAGCCGGTGGCACGAGAACCAATTCTGCCACGAAGGTTGAGCCTCGTGCGACTCGGCCGCCGGGAGCCCGGCCGAACCCGGCGCAGACTGCCGTGCGGTACCGCGCGCAGGGCATGACGGTGCTGTGAGCAAGCGCACTAAGGGCATCCGGTGGGGGCGGCAGGCCAGCGCTGTCCCCGGCCCGGTGCGGGGCTCGCTTGGTGCCGCGGGACAGAGAGTCTTCGGCGCGCTTCGGGACATGCCCTCCCCTGGCCCCGAGGAATGGACATAACGCCATCATGCCCATCCTTGGCCTGCGCCGCGGGACATGTCCTCCGGGATTTCGGCTCTCCGAGGAGCATGTCCATTCCTGTCGCGCACCGAGGGACATGTTCGCCCTTAGCCGGCACCGAGGCTATTGAGCAGCCTGCACGAAGGTGTCGAGCACTCCGCGGGACATGTCCATCCCTGGGCCCGAGGAATGGGCATAACGCCATCATGCCCATCCTTGGCCTGCGCCACGGGACATGTCCTCAGGGATTTCGGCTCTCCGAGGAGCATGTCCATTCCTGGCGCGCACCGAGGGACAAGTTCGCCCCTGGGCCAGCACCGAGGCTATTGAGCAGCCTGCACGAAGGTGTCGAGCACTCCGCGGGACATGTCCATCCCCGGTGCCGAGGAATGGGCATAACGCCATCATGCCCATCCTTGGCCTGCACCGCGGGACATGTCCTCCGGGATTTCGGCTCTCCGAGGAGCATGTCCATTCCTGTCGCGCACCGAGGGACATGTTCGCCCTTAGCCGGCACCGAGGCTATTGAACAGCCTGCACGAAGGTGTCGAGCACTCCGCCGTGCCGCAACACACTGGGCATGTCCCATCCGGGTCGCCAGGAGATTACTCCCCGAGGATTTCGAGGGCTCCCAGCCATTCGAGTTCGAGGGCTTCGCGTTCTCCGGCGAGGTCCTTGAGCTTCTTGTTCAATTCGGCGAGCTGTCCGGCGGCCGAGGCGTCGGCGGCGGCGGCGGTCATCTGGGCGTGGAGCTTGTCTTCCTGCTGCTTGAGCTTGCCCAGCTGGCGGTCAATCCGGTTCTTGGCCTTGCGGGCGTCGCGCTTCTCGGCTTCGGAGGGGCCGGCGACCGCGGGGGCCGCGCCTCCGCTGGCGGCGATGACGGGGTTGCCGCCGCCGGTGATCGTGGAGCCGGCGAGGGCCCCTTCCCGCAGCTCGAGGTACTGGTCCACGCCGCGCGGCAGCGCACGGATCTTGCCGTCGCCCAGCAGGGCCATCTGGTGGTCCGTGACGCGCTCCAGCAGGTAGCGGTCGTGGCTGACGACGACCAGCGTGCCGGGCCAGCCGTCGAGCACGTCCTCGACGGCGGCAAGGGTGTCGGTGTCGAGGTCGTTGGTCGGCTCATCCAGCATCAGCACGTTCGGCTCCCCCACGAGCAGGCGCAGGAGCTGGAGGCGCCGGCGTTCGCCACCGGAGAGATCCCTGACCGGGGTCCACTGCTTCTCGTTGGTGAAGCCGAGCTGTTCCACGAGCTGGCCCGCACTGAATTCCTTGCCGCCAACGTTGAAGGACCGCTTTTCGCGCTCGATCACCTCGATGACGCGCAGGTCCGAGACGTCGTCGAGTTCCTTGACCTCCTGCGTGAGGACCGCGGTGACGACTGTCTTGCCGCGCTTGACCTTGCCGGAGGTGGGCTGGATCTCTCCGTTGAGCAGCTTCAGCAGGGTGGTCTTGCCGGCGCCGTTGACGCCCACGAGCCCCAGCCGTTCACCGGGCGCAAGCCGCAGGGTGATGTTGTCGAAGAGCTTCTGGCCGGGTTCGCCGCCCAGAAAGTCCAGCGAGACGTTCTCAAGGTCCAGCACATCCTTGCCCAGACGGGCCGTGGCCATCTTGCTCAGCGCCATCGAGTCGCGCGGCTCGGGGACGTCGGCGATCAGTTCGTTCGCGGCCTCGATCCGGAACTTCGGCTTGGCGGTGCGGGCCGGGGCGCCGCGGCGCAGCCAGGCCAGCTCCTTCTTCACGAGCTGCTGGCGCTTGCTTTCCACCACGGAAGCGGAGCGGTCACGTTCGGCGCGGGCCAGCACATAGGCGGCGTAGCCGCCGTCGAACGGGTCCATGATGCCGTCGTGGATTTCCCAGGTCTTGGTGCAGACTTCGTCCAGGAACCAGCGGTCGTGGGTGACCACGAGGAAGGCGCCCTGGTTGGCCCGCCAGCGGGTCTTCAGGTGCCGGGACAGCCACGCGACGCCTTCGACGTCGAGGTGGTTGGTGGGCTCGTCGAGCATGATGACGTCGTGGTCCTCGATCAGCAGCTTGGCCAGCGCCACCCGCCGTTTCTGCCCGCCGGAGAGCGCGTGGACGTTGGCGTGCCAGTCGACGTCGGACACCAGTCCGCCCATGACTTCGCGGATCTGGGGGTTGCGGGCCCATTCATAGTCGGCCTGATCCCCTACGATCGCGGCGCCGACGGTGAGGTCGCCGTCGAGCACATCGCTTTGGTCCAGGTAGCCGGTGTTGACCTCGCTGCGTTTAGTCACCCGGCCGGAGTCCGGCGTGGCGCGCATGGCCAGCAGCCGCATGAGGGTCGACTTGCCGTCGCCGTTGCGGCCCACCATGCCGATCCGGTCGCCCTCTTCAAGGCCGAGGGTAATGCCATCGAGGACGGTACGGGTTGCATACGAGACCGTGAGGTTCTCGCCGCCGAGCAGGTGTGCCACTGGGAACTGCTTTCCTAGATAAGAATATGGTCAAGCGAAAAAGATCATGCGGATGGCACCGAAGCCAGTGTAGTTATTAAAGGAGCGTATCGGAGATGATGCGTGCCCCGTGAACCGGGCCGTGGACGGCCATGGCCTCGAGGCCATGGTGGCGCAGGTCCTCGGCCAGGCCGGCTGCGGCCGCGGGACTGTGCGCGAGGAAGGCCACGGTGGGTCCGGAGCCCGAAACGATGCCGGCGATTGCGCCGCACGATTCGCCGAGCCCCAGGGTGTCCCGGAGCTCCGGCGCCAGCTCGATGGAGGCCCGCTGGAGGTCATTGACCAGGACCCGGCTGAGGGCATCCGCGTCTCCGCTGCGCAGCGCCTTGAGGATCATGGCGTCCACGGCCGTGGGTTCCTCCGCGACAAGTCCTTCCGCCGCGCGCAGCCGGTCCAGGGTCCGGTAGACCTCCGGGGTGGGCAGGCCGAAATCGGCAGTGACGAGCACCCAGTCCGTCTGGGCCTTGACCAGGGCCGGGGACAGGTCGTCGCCCAGGCCCAGTCCCACGGCCGTGCCGCCAAGCAGGGAAAACGGCACGTCGGCGCCGAGTTCAGCGGCCAGGTGCGCCAGCTCATCGCGGGAGAGCCCGCTGTTCCACAGCGCGTCGCAGGCGAGCAGGGTGGCGGCGGCGTCGGCCGAGCCGCCGCCCATGCCGCCCGCCACGGGAACGCGCTTCGTGATTTCGAGGTGTACCCCGGTGGAGTGCTCCGAGACATCGGTCATGATGGCGGCGGCCTGATAGGCCAGGTTGCGCTTATCGAGTGGAATGTCGACGCCGTCGAGGTCCAGCGTGCTTGCCGGACTGAGGCTGACCGTGATCTCGCCGGTGTCTGTGCTGGTGGCGGCGACCTCTTCGTAGAGGGACACGGCGAGGTACACGCTGGCGACGGAGTGGTAGCCGTCACCGCGCCGGGGTCCGACGTCGAGTGAGACGTTTACCTTGCCGGGAGCCTTGACCCGGACGGTCCTCGCGGCAAAGCGCCCTCTCACTGCGTTCATGGCTCCACGCTATGGCATGGCAGTGCCAGGCTCCAAGCGTTGACCGAATACATCGCGTCCGCCCAGGGGCCGTCCGGGGATTCAGGCGGCGTATTCAGGCCTCGGGCCGAGCGCGCGCTTCGGCAATCCGGGAAAACGCCGCGATGTCGATCACTTCGCCGCGGGCGGTGGGGTCGACGCCGGCCGCCCGCAGGCAACGCTCGGCCTCGGCCGCGCTTCCGGCCCAGCCCGCCAGCGCCGCGCGCAGGGTCTTGCGGCGCTGGGCGAAGGCTGCGTCGATCACGGCGAAGACCTGTTCCCGGGTCGCCGTGGTGACCGGCGGCTCCCTGCGCGTGAAGGCGACGAGGCCGGAGTGGATTTTGGGCGCGGGCCAGAAGACGTTCATCCCGATCACGCCGGCCTTGCGCATGCTGCTGTACCAGGCCGCTTTGACGGACGGCACGCCATAGGTCTTGGAGCCGGGTCCGGCCGCGAGCCGGTCGGCAACCTCGTCCTGGACCATGACGAGTCCGTGCCGGAGGCTGGGGAAATGCTGCAGCAGATGCAGGACCACCGGGACGGCAACGTTGTAGGGAAGGTTGGCCACGAGCGCCGTCGGCTCCACGGGCAGCTCCGTGACCCTCATGGCGTCGGCGAGGACCAGGTGGAAGTTCTCCACGGCCTCGGGGCGCCACTGGCTCACGGTGGCGGGAAGCTTCGCGGCGAGGACCGGGTCGATTTCGACGGCTACGACGGCGCGGGCGGCGTCGAGCAGGCCGAGCGTGAGCGAGCCCAGCCCGGGTCCCACCTCCAGCACGGTCTCGTCCGGGTGGATGTCCGCGGCTGCCACGATCCGGCGGATGGTGTTGCCGTCAATGACGAAGTTCTGGCCCAGGGTCTTGGTGGGACGCACCCCGATTTCCTCGGCCAGCCGGCGGATGTCGGAGGCACCCATGAGGGGTGCAGGCTTGGTTCCGGGCACGGTTCCGGACGCGCTGGCGCGCTCGGTTCCGGCCACGTTGGCAGGCACGGAGGGGGTCGGTTCAGTCACCTAGGTATCCTATCCCGCCGGCTTGAGTCCGCTGCGCCCGCCGGGCAGCCGGGTGCCCGGCGCCGGTCCCCCGGTCGCAGCCCCGGGCGGCCCGCGCGCAGCCCCCGGGGCCCGCGACGGTCGCCCGGCAGCACAAAGGCCGGGTCCGGAGCTTGGATTCTAGGGGTCGTTGCAACACCTGTTGGTTAGGTGGTTAGTAGTAAATCACGTAAACGCTCGGCTGGAGTATTCCAGCCGAGCGTTTTGCGTGGGCGTCCGTTGAGTTCCTGCGCGACGTGTTCGAGGTCTTCAGGCCCGTAGACGGACAAGTCGGTGCCTTTGGGGAAGTACTGGCGCAGCAGCCCGTTGGTGTTCTCGTTCGAGCCGCGTTGCCAGGGGCTGGCGGGATCGCAGAAATAGACGGGCATGTCGGTGGCAAGGGTGAATGATCGGTGGGTGGCCATTTCCGCGCCCTGGTCCCAGGTCAGGGAGCCTCGCAGGTGCTCCGGCAGGGTGGCCATGGTCTTGACGAGTCCGTCGCGGACTGTTTCGGCGGTGTGGTCATGTGGCAGGTGGACGAGCATCACGTAGCGGGTGGTGCGTTCGACCAGGGTCGCGATCGCTGACTGGTTGTAGGCGCCGGTGATGAGGTCCCCTTCCCAGTGGCCTGGCACGGCGCGGTCCTCGATCTCGGGCGGGCGCTCGGAAATCATGACCATCGGGTCCACGAACCGGGGGGTGCGCAGCTCGCCGGTGCGGTGGGGTTTGCGGCGGGTCCGGCCGGTGCGCAGCGCTGCCTGTATCTCGCGTTTGAGTCCGCCTCTGGCCTGGACGTAAAGGGCTTGATAAATCGTCTCTGGGCTCACACGCATCTCCGGTTTGTCGGGGAACTCTTCGACCAGCGTGTGGCTGATCTGCTCCGGAGACCAGCGTATGAGCAGCTTGTCCTTCACGTAGTCGCGCAGGTCCGAGTCGCCAGCGAGCTTGGCCGTCTTGGGCCGCGCCCGCCGGGCAGCAGCCTTCCGATGAGCCCCGGGGGGCAGGTACCCCATCCGGGGATCGGTATTTCGGCCCAGCTCGCGGCTGATAGTTGAGGGCGATCGTCCCAGGGCGTGGGCGATCGCCCTGATCGAAGTGCCGGCGGCGTGCAGGTCCCGGATCAGCTCCGGTTCCTGCACGGTCAGGAACCGCGGATCGATAGATTTCTCCAGCGCTGATACCGGTACGGGGACCAGGGTCGTTCCGGTCGTGCCGGCGGGAGGGGTCATGGTGGTCACACCACGTTTGTAGTCGACGATTCGGCCATCCGGGTAAATGCGTCGGCCGCCGGACTTACGGATTCCCTGGTCCCACTCTTCGGCGGTCCGGAGATGTATCCCGACCGCTGCGCCAGCTTTCCGCCGACTCACGCCGGTCTTGCGCAGCCGGAAGTACTCATCCCGCCCTGGGTGAGGACCCGTCCCCGTTTTGCCATAGCTTTTCAGCCCCGCTTTACGGACCCAAACCGGCACGCGTTGCGGGATTCAGTCCCAACTCCCGTGCGGCCTGCGTCGTGCTCTTGACGCGGTCGAACACGACGAAGAACTCAGCCTTCTGTGCAGGCGTGTATTTTCTCTGGTCAGCTTCCCGATCCCGTGGGACCCGCTCAGGGAGCCGAGATTTATGGACCCATTGGTAGCACGTCATCTGATTGAAGCCGAGCTCCGCCGCGGCCTCGCTCACACTCCCACACCGGTCCAACACCGAAAAGAACTGAGCCTTCTGCTCCGGCGTGTATTTCCTCCGGCTGGCAGCTTCTTTCGTTAAAGACAACACGGTCGTTGCAACTCCCAAAAATTCTGGGTGTTGCAACGACCGCTAGAACCCGCCGAGTACCGGACCCGGCCTTTGCCGGGAGTCGCAGCCGTGGTCAGACGCTGCGGCAGCCGTTGTGAATCATGTGCTGTCAGCCGGAGCTGCCAGTCTGAGGGGGAGGTCTTAGCGGGAGGCGGCCCAGCCGCAGCCCCACGGCTGCAGGCCACGCTGTGCGTATATCCGGTTGGCGATGTCGATCTGCTGGGCCTTGGAGGCAAGGCTGGCGTTGGGGGCGTACGCTCCGCCGCCGGCACTGAGCCAGGTCCGGACGTCGAACTGCAGGCCGCCGTAGTAGCCGTTGCCGTTGTTGATCGACCAGTTGCCGGTGGACTCGCACTGGGCGATCTTGTTCCACATGGCTTCGTTCATCATCCCCGGGGCTGCCGCACCGGTGTTGCCAGCCTGGGACGCGGGCTTGGGCTTTTCCTTGGTGCCGACCGTGACCTTCTCGGTGACCGGCGGGACGCTGACTGACTCTGACACGAGGGTCCGGGACGCTTCCCGGCCGTCCACGAGGACCAGCTTGAAGCTCTTGCTCTTGGCGCCCGCCACGCCTGCCTGCGTCACGTCCTTCTCGCCCTTGAGCATCTCCGCGCTTTCGGTGGTGAGGGTCTCGAACGGCACGGGCTCGGTTACGTCCGCCGTCTTGCTGACGTCGACGCGGGAGACCTTGACCACCATGTCATTGACGACCGGTGCGTTGCCGGGCTGTGAGCTCCGGTCGCTGGCGCCGAGGGACAGGCCCGCGGCAGCGAGGAGCTGGGAGACGGTGGCTGCCGTCGTGGTGGTCTGGGCGGCCTTGCCGTCCGCGACGATGCTGACCGTCTTCGGCGTCGAGATGGCCACGAAGGAGCCGGAGACGGACAGCTGGGCGTCCTTCGGGACGGACACTTCCGAGGCGCTGGCGACCCCGAGTTCCGTCACGAGGCCCTCGACGGTGGGCGAGGTGGTGTTGATGGTCCGCTCGGCACCGTCCAGGCTGACCTTGACGGCCTTGGCGAGGTTGACGTTGATGACCGATCCGTCCTGCACATGGGCGTCCGCCGAGGGCGACACCCTGTCGGACGGCTGCAGTTCAACCTTGGCGCCCTTGACGACCTGGCCGACGGTGCCGCCGAATGTCTGCACGGAGCTGACTTTTCCGTCGACGTTGAGCGTGACTGTCTTGTTGTTGCCGACGAAGGCCACAAGGCCGAGCACGAGTGCCACAAGCACCACGAGTTGCGTGCCGACCTTGACGAAGCTGAACTTGCCGTCCGAAGTGAAGAACTTGACCACGATTGCCCGTATCTCTTGGACCATCCGGGCACGGGGAAAAGCGCACAGGATCAGCCGCCGCAAACACCCCAGGGGCAGCTCCGGAACGGGTCCGGCTGTTCGCGGCAGATGTGTGCACTGCCACACTCACAAGCAAGAGCGCGCATGTGGCTCCTTGGCCACAATGCACGCCCTGCAGGAGTGAAATTTTCCGGAGGCCTTCCCCGACCCCGGCTAATAGTTGACCACTGTAACCGTAGCGTTATAAACCCACCAAGATTTTATGCATACCAGGTATGCTCGAAGGCCCGCGACGGGCGGCACTTTCAGGCCCAAGATCCGTATGCCCGCACGGTATTTTCGCTGATTTGGGTGCAGAGCTCCGAGAGCTCGCTTCCAGTCAATTCCGCCATGGCCCGGACCGTGTACGGCACCATGTAGCTGGCATTGGGGCGGCCGCGGTGCGGGTGCGGCGTGAGGAAGGGGGCGTCGGTTTCGACGAGGATCCGCTCCGGCTCCGCGATCGCCAGGGCGTCGCGCAGATTCACCGCGTTCTTGAACGTCACGGTCCCCGCGAAGGACATGTACCAGCCTTCGTCATTGCAGATCCTGGCCAGCGGCTCCCCGCCCGAAAAACAGTGGAAGACCACCCGCTCGGGTGCGCCTTCCTCGCGCAGCACCTGCACCACGTCCTCGTGGGCGTCCCGGTCGTGGATCTGCAGGGTGAGTCCGAGCCGCTTGGCGATGTCGATGTGCCGGCGGAAGGAGTACCGCTGGTGGGCCAGCCCCTCGCCCTCGGTGCGGAAAAAGTCCAGGCCCGTCTCCCCGATGGCACGGATCCGCGGGTGCGAAGCCAGTGCCTCGATCTCGGCGAGCGCGTCCTCGAGCCCACCGCGCGCGGCGTAGCGGGGCGCGTCGTTGGGATGGAGCGCGACGGCGCCCAGCAGCCGTGCGTCCAGCTCCACGGCCCGGACGGTGAACCGGGAGGATTCGAGGTCGCATCCCACCTGCACGGCACCCTGGACCCCGACCGCCTCGGCCGCGTCCAGGGCGTCCGTGACGCTGACCGTCAGTTCGGCGTCGGGGAAGTCCAGATGGGTGTGGTTGTCCATGACCGGGACCGGAAGGGGTTCCGGCGCGGGCGGGTATCCTTGCCGGCCGGCACCGTCGCTGCCCGGGGCGCGGAAGGGGGCCGGAGTGAGGGGTTTGCGCATCCGTCTACCTTAACCGGGAGCCGCGGGCCGGCTTAACGGGCTCGCTTACCGGCAGGCTTAACCTGCGGGTTAACCGGGGCGGGTTAATTCGTGTCCCGGCCGGTGCCGGAGATTTACCCGGAACTCTCTGTCAGCCCCGGCAGTTCTGTTAGTACTCTGTTATAAATACAGGCGAACAGCCGATGACGAGCCCGGCAATCCGCGCCGATCCGTCCCGGCAACGCACCAGGGCTGAAAGGCTGCCGATGGACTACCACCGCACCTCCGTAGACGAAGTTCTCCCTGAAGGCCAGGGCTTCCAGGATGGCTCCGCCGTGGAGGGAAACGCAGCTGCCAGGAGCCCGGCGCGGTTGCCCGCAGCCATGGTTGCGGAGGAGTTTCGCGCCGCCAGCGAGCGTATCTTGCAGGCCATCAACACCGTGATCGACGGCAAAGCGGATGCCGCACAACTGGCTCTGACCGTGCTCCTGGCGCAGGGGCACCTGCTGCTTGAGGACGTCCCGGGCGTCGGCAAGACCCTGCTGGCCAAGACGCTGGCCCGCACCATCGACTGTTCGGTGAGCCGGATCCAGTTCACGCCGGACCTGCTGCCCTCCGATGTCACCGGGGTGTCCATCTACAACCAGGCCTCCCGGTCGTTCGAGTTCCGGCCGGGTGCGGTGTTCGCCAACATCGTCATCGGTGACGAGATCAACCGTGCCTCGGCCAAGACGCAGTCGGCGCTGCTGGAGTCCATGGAGGAACACCAGGTCACCGTGGACGGCAAGTCCTACAAACTGGATGAGCCCTTTATGGTGGTGGCCACGCAGAACCCCATCGAGATGGAAGGGACATACCCCCTTCCGGAGGCCCAGCGCGACCGCTTTATGGCGCGGATCTCCATGGGCTATCCGGACAAGGACTCCGAGATGGAAATGCTGGAGACCCATCAGGCGACGTCACCGCTGACGCGTGTGACGGCTGTGGTCACCGCCGGTGACGTGGCCGCGATGATTGCCACCGTGCAGCAGGTCTACGTCTCAAAGTCGATCAAGGAGTATACGGTTTCGCTGGGACGCGCCACCCGGGAGAGCGGGATGCTCCGGCTCGGCGCCAGTCCCCGGTCCCTGCTCCAGCTGCTCCGGGCGGCCAAGGC
The DNA here is from genome assembly GCF_040546335.1 of Arthrobacter sp. UYEF20. Lineage (NCBI taxonomy): Bacteria > Bacillati > Actinomycetota > Actinomycetes > Micrococcales > Micrococcaceae > Arthrobacter > Arthrobacter sp. UYEF20. The sequence continues at coordinate 47,932 of NZ_JBEPNP010000008.1, forward strand.
CACGGCGGCCCTCGCGGGCCGGGATTTTGTGCTGCCGGACGACGTCGTCAGCGTTGCCGAGCCGGTCCTGGCCCACCGGATCATCCTGGACCGGAAGGCCGCCAGCACCGGCGAGACGCCGCAAACGGTGGTCCGGGCCATCCTGGCCAGGATCCCGGTCACTCCCGAGGTGGGTGCGGCCCCCGCGTCCGCCAACGGCCGGAAGCCGGGCCCCGCCCCGGTGGCCGGGCCGGCGTCCCAGTTGCCGACTCGCCGCTAGGGTGGCCCCGCCGTGGCGTTGATGGACCGGTTTCCCAGAAACATCTTCAGCACCCGCGGCTGGGGCCTGCTGGGGGCAGGTGGCGTCTTCCTTTTGGCGGCCCAGGTGATGGGACGCCGCGACCTGCTGGCGCTGGCCATCCTCGTGATCGTGCTGCCGCTGCTCTCGCTGGCCGGGACCCGGGTCCTCAAGCCACGGTTCCGGGTCTACCGGGAGTTCAACCCGTCAACCGTCGAAACTGCTGCCACCACGACGGTCCGCCTGGCCGTGGCCCGGATCGGGGCCGGATCCGGACATGCCCTGATGGAAGAGCACCTTCCGGCCCGGTTCGGGGAATCGCCCGCCTTCCGCTTTCCGGCGCGTTCCGCGGCGGGCGGGACCAGCCGTTACGAATACCATCTGCGGTCCGGGAAACGCGGCCAGTTCCGGATCGGACCGGTCACGGCCGAATTCAGCGACCCCTTCGGGCTCTCGGTGCAACGTCACGCGATCGACGACGGCGATACCCTCACCGTGACTCCGGCCGCCGTCGATCTGCCGGTGACAGGCCTGGCCGGCGCCCGCGGCCACGACGGCGTTACCGCCACCAGGCTCCGCGCCAACCCGAGCGACGACGACGTCATGACCCGCGAATACCGCCACGGTGATCCTATGCGGCGCGTGCACTGGGCCGCCACCGCACGTCATGGTGAACTCATGGTCCGCCAGGAGGAATTCGTCACGACCCCGGAGGCGACCATCATCTTGGACCAGCGGCTTGCGGCGTTCCCGCATGGCGCCCACTCCCATGCCAATGCCTCCGGAGTTGCGGACGCGGACGGTCATGAACTCAGCACGAGCGAGGCCTTCGAATGGGCGGTGACGGCCGCGATGTCGATCGGCGCCCACTTGTCCGAACGCAATTACGCACTGCGCTTCCTGGACGCCGCGGGCGAACCTGCCTTCCTCCGGTCCCCGTCAGCCCCCGAACCCGAGACCGAGGAATACATCGGCGCCACCGGGCTGCAGTCCGTGGCCGAGAGCCTGGCCGCCATCCAGCTCAGCGGGCCCCAGCACTCGCGCCGAGAGACGAAGGATGCTGCCCGGCGCGGGACTCCCGCCGGAACCGAGGCCGGGCCGCAAGCGTTCGACGACCGGCTCATGGACAAGCTGGCCGCGCACCGGCTGCGGGGGCCCGTCCTGGCCATCCTGGGGAACCTCTCCCTCAGTGAGGCCCGGGATCTGGCCCCGGCGGCCGGCTTCGGGGCCAATGCCTTTGCCCTCGTCATCACGGAGCAGGCGCAGGACTCCGGCGCGGTCCTTGAAGCGTTGCGGCGCGGCGGCTGGCGGGCGGTGGCCGTCTCCGCCTCGACGGCGCTCCCGGCTGCCTGGACAGCCTTCGACCAGGACGGGGCGGTTCCTCCTCCGGGCACTGCCGACGTGCGGCGTGGCGTTGGGGCCAGGCCATGACACTCATACCGCAGCGTCACTCCGGCGCAGACACCGGCGTGTCCGGGCCCGGCGGACAGGCGGCCGTCCTTGCCCCGGCCGATCCTCGGCGGCGGGAACGAGTGGGAGCGCAACCGTGGGTAATGGCCCTGGCGATCGCCACGGCCGTCGCGGGGGCCGCGCTTGGCCTCAACGGGGTCCTGAGGGGTTGGGTCTGGTACTCCCCGGTGCTTTCAACGGTCTTTATCGTCTCGCTGGCCATGGCGGGCCTCCGGGCACTTCGGTGGCGCGGTGTGTTCGTGGGTCTGGGCGGCCTGGCGTCGCTCGTCATGATCCTGACGTTCACCTTCTTCCGCCCGCACAGTTTCATCGGTTTCATCCCCTCCGGCGCCACGATGACCCAGCTGGGCCGGTATCTGCGCCGCGCCAGCGAAACGGTCCTCGCGGAGAGCTCCCCCGTGGCCCCCAACGCCGGAATCGTGCTGCTGATCTGCGCCGTCCTCGGTCTGCTGGTGATGCTGGTTGACGCCCTGGCGCTCCCGCTGGCGCTGCCCGCCACGAGCGGACTCGGAATCCTGGCCATCCTCGTGGTCCCGGCGATGGTGAAGCCGCAAAGCGTCGGCGCGCTCGGCTTCGCGGGCGCCGCCGTCGGCTACCTGATGATCCTGGCCAGCAGCCAGTGGTTCGCTCCGGACCCCCGGACCCGGGCGGACACCGCACGCAATCCCGGACAGCTCCGGCGGGCCTCGCTGACCGGAGCCCTGGCGCTGACCGTCACGCTGCTGCTCCAGCTGGTGATCCCCGGCTTTGACCAGGGCACCTTTCCCCAGGGCTCGCGGTTGAACCCGTTCAGCGCAGCCACCGGACTCAACCCGATGATCAGCCTCGGCAACAGCCTGCGCAGTCCGGCCGGGGACGCACGCATCACCTTTGCCACGAATGCACCGTCCGCGCCATACCTCCGGTCCGTGACCGTGGACAGCTTCAACGGCGATTCCTGGGCTCCGGATGACCGGGAGGATACCCGCCGGGCGGGCACCGGAAGGATGGACTCGGGACTCGAATCCATCGCGACGGAGCTCCGGGTGGTCACCGCCGTCAACACCGGCCAGTTCACCAGCCCCTACCTCCCTGCGCCCTACGCCCCCGAGGCCGTCAACGGCCTGACCGGGCGCTGGAGCTGGGACCCGGCAACGCTCAGTATCAAGGGAGTCGACACTAATTCCAGGAACCAGCAGTATGTGGTGCTCTCCGTTGCCCCGCAGCTGACGCCGGATCTGCTGGCCCAGGCACCCGCCCCGGCCCGGGGAGTCCCCGAGCTGTTCCTCCGGACGCCGAACAACGTTCCGCAGATCGTGCGCACGACGGCCGAAGCGGTGACCTCCGGCAGCCCGACTGCCTATGCGAAGGCAATGGCGATCCAGAAGTATCTGCGCTCCTCCGAGTTCACGTATTCTCTGCAGTCCCCCGTGCAGGGCGGCTACGACGGCAACGGGCTCTCCGTGCTGGCGGACTTCCTCACCCAGAAGAGCGGCTACTGCATCCACTTCGCCTCGGCCATGGCTGTGATGGCCCGGCTGGTGGGAATCCCCAGCCGGATTGCCGTCGGCTACGCCCCGGGCCGTCCCACCGGCGGAACGGTGTCGATCGCGGGCCAAGGGGCGCTGCCGGAGTTCGAGGTGGACGCCCGCGACGCCCATGCGTGGCCGGAGCTCTACTTCCAGGGCGCGGGCTGGGTGCCGTTCGAACCGACGCCGTCCCGCGGGGTGGTGCCGTCCTACGCCACGGAAAGCGCCCCTCCCAGCGGCGCCAGCACCAACGAAAGCAACGACGGCCTGATTCCGCCCGACGAGGGCAATCCCACCCCGCTGCCCGGCGTCGCGCCGGTCCCGCTCCCGGGTGGGGAAGCGACGACGGATGCGGGCAACCAGGTGCTGCCCGCACTGTATGGTGCCGGTGCGCTCCTGTTGCTGGCGCTGCTGGCGACCTCCCCCCAGCTGGCGCGCAGCGGCCTCCGGCGCCGGCGCCTGAAAGGGGGCGGCGGATCCGACGGCGATGGATCTGAGCTGCCGGCCTATGCGGAATTTCGCGATCTCGCAACGGACTATGGAGTGGCGCCGCAGACCAGCGAGACGCCGCGGCACTTCAGCGCGCGCCTGCGCGCCTCGGCAGCGCTGGGAGAGCCGGACGGCGCTGACGCTGCCGGTCACGCGGCCGTGGTTTCCCTCACCGGCGACTTCGAACACCACCAGTACGGCCGCCCTGGCGGCGCCGGAGGCGGGACCACCAGCGGCTCCGGCCACGGCCCCGCCCGCGCGGCTGCCGCCAGGATCGCCGCGGTCCAGGCGGCACTGCGCGTCAATGCGCGGCCGCTCGTGCGCCTCCGTGCGGCCTGGCTACCGCCGTCGGTCATGGCGAGCTGGCGCAAGTCAATCTCCGTAGCCTTCCGCGCCGTGTCGCGGGCAGCACAACGCACCCGGCGCGGCGTCGCGGGTTCCTGGTTGAGGACCCGCGACGTGTTCCGCCGGGTACGCCGTGTGAGCCGGAGCTAGCGGTCATTTTCGTTAGCTCGTCGGGGTTGAGGCCCAGTCTTCGCCCCCAGGAGGACATGTCCAGTTTTCGCGCCCGGGACAGGGCATGCCCAATCTTCTCTTCGCGCCCGGGAGGACATGCCCAGTTTTCGCGCCCGGGACAGGGCATGACAGGGATATGTCCATGCGCCGGCCCCCGCGCGGGGCATGTCCTGTCCGGTGGTCACTTTCGCTGAGGTCCTCGGGGTCAGGCTGCCGGTGCGTGCTCGTGGCTGGACCTGACCCCCGACGAACTAACGAACTTGCCCCCTGGGCCGGCTTCCTAGCCTGCGTGAGATCTAGTGCAGCGTGGGATCTAGTGCAGCGTGGGACCTAGCCGGCATAGGGATCGGCGATGCCGATGTACTGCGTGTACAGGTATTCCTCGATGCCTTCGAGACCGCCTTCACGTCCGAGCCCGGACTGCTTGACGCCTCCGAACGGTGCGGCTGCATTGGAAATGACGCCGGCGTTCAGGCCCAGCATGCCGGTTTCGAGGTGTTCGCCCATCCGGATGCCGCGGTTCAGATCGCGGGTGAAGACGTAGGCCACGAGACCGTATTCGGTGTTGTTCGCGAGCCGGACGGCCTCGTCCTCGGTGTTGAAGGTGATGATCGGGGCCACCGGGCCAAAGATCTCTTCGGACAGGATCCGAGTCCCCTCCCTGACGCCCTTCAGGATGGTCGGCTGGTAGAAGTAGCCGGGACCTTCCACCGGGGCGCCGCCGACTACGGCTGTGGCGCCGGAGGCGAGGGCATCGCTGACCAGCTCGTGGACCTTGTCCCGGCTCTTCGCATCAATGAGCGGGCCGACCTTGGAGTCAGCTTCCGTTCCGCGTGCAGTGGTCATCTCCGCCATCTTCGCCGCGAACTTGGCGGCGAACTCATCGGCGACGGACTCGTGGACGATGAAGCGGTTGGCGGCGGTGCAGGCCTCGCCCATGTTCCGCAGCTTCGCGATCATGGCCCCGCCGACGGCGGCGTCGACGTCGGCGTCCTCGAAGACGACGAACGGGGCGTTGCCGCCGAGCTCCATCGAGGTCCGGAGCACGTTTTCGGACGCGTCGGAGAGCAGGCGGCGGCCGACTTCGGTGGAGCCGGTGAAGGAGAGCTTGCGGAGCCGGGCATCCTTGATCAGCGGGCCTGTCGTTGCGCCCGCGGTAGAGGTGGGGATGACGTTCAGGACTCCGGCCGGCAGGCCCGCCTCCATCATCACGGCTGCGAACAGCTGCGAGGTCAGCGGGGTGAGGTTGGCGGACTTGAGCACCATGGTGCAGCCCGCCGCCACGGCCGGGGCAATCTTGCGGGTGGCCATCGCCAGCGGGAAGTTCCAGGGGGTGATCAGCAGGCACGGGCCCACCGGCTTTTTCGTCACCAGAAGCCGGGACTTGCCGTCCGGGGACACGGAGTAGCGGCCGAAGGCACGGACGGCCTCCTCGGAGAACCAGCGCAGGAACTCAGCCCCGTAGGTGACCTCGCCACGGGCCTCGGCAAGCGGCTTGCCCATTTCCAGGGTCATCAGCAGGGCGAAGTCCTCGGCGCGCTCGGTCACCAGCTCGAAGGCCCGGCGCAGGATCTCGCCCCGCTCGCGCGGCGGCACCTTGGCCCAGGAATCCTGTGCCGCGGCCGCGGCATCCAGTGCCGCGGCGCCGTCCTCGGGCCCCGCGTCGGCGATGCTCAGCAGCACCTTGCCCGTGGCCGGATCCTCCACATCGAAGGTCTTCCCGGACGCGGCCGGACGCCACTGGCCGCCTATCAGCAGGCCGGTCGGGACGGACGCCAGCAGCGCGCTTTCGCGCTCCGCGGTCACAATGGGCTGGGCAGTTACAGTCACGGTTGACTCCCTCGTCAGCAATTCGGGGTGAACTAGGATCGGGTTCAGCGCTGTGGAAACCGCGCTGGATTTACTGCCACGGTACTGCCGGATTCTCCGGAGTGTCTACGCATGTCCGCACTACGTCCGGCCGGATGCCCTGTGCAGCTGCACAGCCGCACAACTACACAGCCGACCGGGCGACCGGCCGGATCCACACGGCGGGGTGGCAGCCGGGCTAACGCGCAGCCAGCACCGCCGAGTAGAGCTCCCGCTTGCTCACCCTGGCCTCTTCGGCCACCGCTGCGACTGCTTCCTTGAGCCGGATCCCCTGCGCCATCAGCGCGTTCACCGCGGCCACGTGGTCTTCCGGTTTCCCGGGTTCCCGTTCCGGGGCGCCCCCCACCACGACGGCGATTTCGCCACGCACCTCGTTGCTCTCGGCCCATTCCAGCAGTTCGCGCAGGCTGCCGCGGATGACTTCCTCGTAGGTCTTTGTCAGTTCCCGGCAGACGGCGGCCCGGCGGTCGGCGCCGAAGCGTTCGCGCAGGGCACGGAGCATCGGCTCCAGGCGGTGGGGTGCTTCGAAGAACACCATGGTGCGCCGCTCGGCATCGAGATCCGCCAGCCGGGAGGACCGTTCGCCGGCCTTGCGCGGCAGGAACCCCTCAAAGCAGAAACGGTCGGTGGGCAGCCCGGAGAGCGCCAGCGCCGTCAGCACGGCGGAGGGCCCGGGGACGGCCGTGACCGTCAGCCCGGCCGCCACGGCTCCCTCGACCAGGCGGAAGCCGGGGTCCGAGACAGACGGCATCCCGGCGTCGGTCACCATCACCAGGGTCTTCCCGGACCGGACCTGGTCCAGCAGCTCGCCGGTCTTGGCTGCCTCATTGTGCTCGTGGTAGCTGACCACCCGCCCGCCCACGGTGACGCCGAGGTTCTGGACCAGCCGGTGCAGCCGCCGGGTGTCCTCGGCGGCGACGATGTCCGCCGTCGTGAGCAGTTCGATCAGCCGGGACGAGGCATCGCCGACGTTGCCGATCGGGGTCGCCGCCAGCACGATCCGGCCCGGACCGCCGGGCGACGCTGCGGCTGCCGCGGCTGTGTCCTGCCCGAGGCCAGGGGCGGTGTCCGCGGCTGAGTCCTGCCCGGTGCCAGTCCCGGCGCGGTCGGCCGGAATTCCGGCGCTGTCGGGATGATTCGGGGAGGTGCTGAGTTGAGGGTCCACATGACCAGCCTACTGCGGGCGGCAGGGCGGCCCGACGGGCACAGCCGCGAAAGGTAGCATGGGCAACGTGACGCAGACCCCCACGCGGCCCGCCGAGGCCGGATCAGCCGGACCGGCGGCCCCAGCTGCACCTTCCGGACGCAACCTGGAGGGGCATCGCTGGGTCAGCCGCCCCTCGGAGGCCAACACCCCCGAGGCTCTCAAGGAGCGCCTGATCGGCGGCGTCCGCAGCTGGCGGGACTTCCCGCCGTCGCTGCGCCTGTGGTTCTGGCTCATCCCCATCCTCACCGCCGCCCTCGGCGGAGTCCTGCGCTTTGTCCGGCTGGACACGCCCCGCAACCTCGTCTTCGACGAGACCTATTACGTCAAGGACGGCTATTCGTTCCTGATCAGCGGCTACGAGCGTGCCTGGCCGGAGAAAGCCAACGATTCCTTCATCGCCGGCAACCCCGGAGTCCTGCTGGACTCGCCCGAATATGTGGTCCACCCGCCGGTCGGCAAATGGATGATCGCTGCCGGCATGTGGCTTTTTGGCCCGGACAACCCCTTCGGGTGGCGCTTCGGAGCGGCCCTGACCGGCACGCTGTCGATCTTCCTGCTGGCACTGATTGCGCAGAAGCTGTTCCGCTCGCTGGCCCTCGCGGCTGTGGCCGGGCTGCTGCTGGCGGTGGACGGACACCATCTGGTGATGTCCCGCACCTCATTGTTGGACATTTTCCTGATGTTCTGGGTCCTGGCCGCGTTCGGCGCCCTGCTGATGGACCGCGACGACGGCCGGCGCCGGCTCGCCGAACGGCTCGGCAGGCAGGCCGCGGCCTCCGCCGACGGCCGGCCCTCCCCGCGCCAGCTCGTCTCCGGCCCGTGGCTGGGCATCCGCTGGTGGCGCCTTGCGGCAGGAGTGTGCCTGGGACTGGCGGTCGGGACGAAATGGTCCGGCCTGTTTTTCCTTGCCGGCTTTGGACTGATGACTGTCCTCTGGGACCTCAGCGCGCGGCGGATCGCCGGGATCCACGGCTGGATCAGCGGCGGCATCCTCAAGGACGGCATCCCGGCCTTCCTGAGCGTTGTCCCGGTCGCGGCTCTCACCTACGCCGCGAGCTGGACCGGCTGGTTCCGGTCCCAGGACGCCTATTTCCGGCACTGGGCGGAGACCAACCCGTCGGCGGACTGGGGGTGGCTGCCCAACGCCGTCAGGTCCCTGGCCCACTACCACCTCGAGGCGTACAAGTTCCATCAGGGGCTCAGCTCGGATCATCCCTATGAAGCGAGCGCCTGGAGCTGGCTGGTGCTGGGCCGGCCCACGTCGTTCTTCTACGAATCCCCCAAACCGGGCAGCCCCGGCTGCGGGACGGGCAGCTGCACCATGGCTATCCTCTCGGTCGGCAATCCGCTGATCTGGTGGAGCGCCGCCGTCTGCCTGGGCATCCTGCTCTTCTGGTGGGCCGGCCGGCGCGACTGGCGGGCCGGGGCCGTCCTCGCGGGAGTCGCGGCGGGCTACCTGCCCTGGTTCATGTATCCCGAACGCACCATGTTCTACTTCTATGCCGTGTCCTTCGAGCCCTACCTGGTGCTGGCCCTCGTCTATTGCCTGGGCCTCGTCCTGGGCAAACGGACGGATCCGCCCTGGCGCCGCCGCTCCGGGTTGTACCTCGTCACGCTGTTCGTGGTCACGGCCGTCGTCGTGTCCGCGTTCTTCTACCCGGTCTGGGCTGCCGAGACCATCACCTACCAGGACTGGCGGTTCCGGATGTGGATGCCGTCCTGGATCTAGGGCAGGATGACAGGGTAAGTCCGCCGCCACCTGCGCGGACCCGGACGGAGAGACGGCTGTGAGAGAAGCAAGTACGGGACTGCTCGCCGAACTGGACCCGGACAGCAACGTGACGGACCTGCTGCTGGCACAACATGCCAAGGATCCCGTCCATGCGCTCTACTCCCGCAAGGGACCGGCCGGCTGGGCCGATGTCTCCACGCAGCAGTTCCTGGACCAGGTCACGGCCCTCGCGAAAGGCCTGATCGCCGGCGGCCTTGCGCCGGGGGAAACCGTAGCCGTCCTGTCCGGTACCCGCTACGAGTGGACGGTGGTGGACTTTGCCATCTGGTTTGCCAGCGGTGTGACCGTCCCCATCTATGAGACGTCCTCCCCCAGCCAAGTCGAGTGGATACTCCACGACTCGGGCGCCCGGCGCGTCTTCGCCGAAAACCAGGCCAGGGTCACCCTCGTCCAGGACGTTCTGGACTCCTCCGAGCTGCTCGGGGACCGTCTGGTCCCGGTGGTCCGGATGGAGTACGACGGCGGCGCCCCCAACCTGGCCAGCCTCGCCGCTGCCGGCACCGGTGTGGGCGACGGGGAGCTCGAACGGCACCGGGCCACGGCGGGACTGGCGGACGTGGCCTCGCTGGTCTACACCTCCGGAACCACGGGCCGGCCCAAGGGCTGCGAGATCACCCACGGCAATTTCGCCCTCGTGGCCAGGAACATTGTGCTGTTCCTTCCCGAAATCCTGCTGCAGCCCCGCTCCCGCACCCTGATGTTCCTGCCCCTGGCCCACGTCCTCGCCCGAGCCGTCCAGGTCACCTGCCTGAGCGCCGGAACCACCCTGGGCCACACGTCCAACGCCACGGAACTGCTGGAGGACCTGTCCAGTTTTCGGCCCACCTTCCTGCTGGTAGTGCCCCGGATCTTTGAGAAGGTCTATGCCGGAGCCGCGCACAAAGCGGCGCTGGCGGGCAAGGAGCGGCTGTTCGGGGCGGCCGCCGCCGCCGCGATCGACTATTCGAAGGCCCTCGACGCGGCTGCGCAGGGGAAGGGGCCCGGCCCCGGCCTGGCGTCCCGCGCCAGGCATGCCCTCTTCGACCGGCTGCTGTACCCGAAGCTGCGGCAGGCGTTCGGCGGCCAGCTGGGCTACACAATCTCCGGTGCCAGCCCGCTGGGCTCCCACGACGCACACTTCTTCCGGGGCGCGGGCGTCCCTGTCCTCGAAGGCTACGGCCTCACCGAAACGACGGCGCCCTGCACCGCGAATACCCCGAGCCGGACCAAGGTGGGGACGGTAGGCATCCCGGTCCCCGGAACCACCATCCGGATCGCCGACGACGGCGAGATCCTGGTCAAAGGCATCGGCGTCTTCAAGGGCTACCACGCCGACGCCGCCGCCAACGCCGAAGCGTTCCTGGACGGATTCTTCCGCACCGGGGACCTCGGATCCCTTGACGAGGACGGCTTCCTGACGATCACCGGGCGCAAGAAGGACCTGCTGGTCACCGCCGGCGGGAAGAACGTGGCCCCCGGGCCGCTCGAGGAAAAGATCCGCGCGCATCAGCTCGTGGGCCAGGTGGTCGTCCTGGGCGACGGCAGGCCGTTCGTCTCGGCCCTCGTCAGTCTGGATCCCGAAGGCCTGGAAAACTGGTGCGCCACGCACAAGGTTCCCGCCCTGGGGCTGGCCGAGGCCACGGGCAACGAACAGGTCCGGGCGGCTATCCAGGGCGCCGTAGATGAGGCGAACTCCCTCGTGTCCCGGGCCGAATCCATCCGCAGCTTCGTCATCCTGGACGCCGACTTCACCGTGGAATCCGGGCACCTGACCCCGTCCCTCAAACTCAAGCGGGCCGCCGTCGTGCGGGATTTCCAGGCCCAGATCAACCGGATTTACGGCTGAACCGGATTTACGGCCGAACTGGATTTACGGCTGAAGCGGGGCGGCTTAATGCCCCCTATAAGGCGCTGGAGTGACCCCGCGACGCCGGGCCTTCCGCCGGGGCCGGATCCGTGTCCGGCACCGTGTCGGCGTCGGCGTCCGTTGCCGCCGAGCCGTCAGGCTCCTGGGCGGAACTGTCCCCGGCCCCGGCCCTCCGGGCCTTGACGCGCTGGAAGCGGGACTGCTTTCCGGCGGACCCTCCAGCCGCGTCCTCCGCAGCCGTGCCGTCGGCGGGCACGCTGTCCGCGGCCGTGGCGTCGGCTGCCGGATCATTCTTCAGCAGGCCGCGGCGCTTCCGCGTCGGCCAGGTGAGGATCAGGGTGACGAGGGAGGCGAGCAGCACAAGGGCACCGATCACGATCCCGGCGTCCACCCAGAACTGGCCCGGGAACAGCCGGATCAGCGTGTCCTGCAAGGAGAAGGTCCACGTGCCGTTGGCAAAGAAGACCCGGTGGAACTCGGTGAAGAACTGCTCCCAGCCGAGCACGGCCAGCACCCCCAGCCCGGTGATGATCACGAGGGTGATGATGGAGCCGGCGAAGAGTCCGCGGCGGACTCCCCCGCTGCTGCGGCGCCGCAGGTAGATCACGGCGATGAGGCTGAGCAGGAGCAGGAGGAAGCCGGCCCCGAAAGCGGACAGGATGACCAGCTTGACGTCCGCCATGTGGCTGGTTTCGCCGTCCGTGAAGAGGTGGTCGCCGCCGCGGTTGACGAGCTCACCGAGATAGCGCGGGCCGGCCCAGTTGCTGAGGTAGTCCACAGCGTACGAGCCGTAGGTCATGCGGTCGTCCGTGCCGAAGCCGTAACCGTCGCCCGGGAATCCGGGCCGGTTGTACTCGACCCACAGGAACAAGGGGCTGGTCACGGCCCGGACGGCCAGCACCAGCAAGATGATGGGGTAGCAGATGGCCAGCAGGACCTGCATCACGCGCGGGAGGACGGGCTTGGTGTTCGCCGCGTGCTCGCGTTCGGCATTGCGGCGCTCGACGTCCTCCTCAGGCGGACGGATCTGCAGGACGGAGGTGTGCAGCGGCTCGCTGGCGGGCTCACCTTGCCCGGTGGCCGACGATGCGGTGGCGGACGATGATCCGGCGTCGGACGATCCGGTGGCGGATGATCCGGCTGCCGCTTCCGCGGCCTTGCGGTCGGCGCGGCTGCCAGGAATCGCGCTGGCTCCGGCCCTCGCGGACCGCTCGTCGCTGCCCGATTCCCGTGTGCCTGCGGGTGACGGCTTCATCCAATCGAAGGCGGGTTCATCGCCGTCGTCGGCCGGATCCAGGTGCGGATCCTGTCGATTCGGAGGGGTGGGACCTGTGTCAGTCACTGCAGCTTCGCTTCCGTAGGATTCCGTGCCGCCAGGACTGCGCCCGGCAACGCAACATATCTGTCTCCGAGCCTACCGCCAGACCCTCTGGCCGGGCGAGGTGCCACCCCGGGGTGACGGTATTTCCAGCGGCCAGTTCCGGGTAGCGGCCGTGCTCGCCGTCATCGCCTGGCGTACTGGGCCCAAGGGATATTCCAGTCGCCGAAGCCTTCCAGCGGTTCGACAGGAGGCGCGCCGGTATTGAGGGTCTGGACCACGTCTCCGCTCGTCATGTTGTTGAAGAACCACGCGGCGTCTGCCGGGAGGAGGCCGACGCAGCCGTGCGAGACGTTGAATCTTCCGACGGCGCCCCACGCCGAGGCGAGGGCCTGGTGGACGTAGACACCCGAACTGGTCAGCCGGTTGGCATATTCCACCGTCAGCGGCGGGTAGTAGCCTTTGTCGCCCGGCTTCAGGCCGATGCTGCCGGCATTGAATTTCGAGTTGCGTTCCTGCTCCATGATGACGGCGAAGCCCGTCGGCGACAGCCAGTCCGCGTCGCCGAGCGTCACCGGCGCGGTCCTGACCAGCTGCCCGTCGAAGTAGACCTTCATCGTCTTGGTGGCGTCATCCACGACGGCCAGGCGCTGCGGCCCCACCTTGAACTGCACCAGCATGTCCGAATTGCCGATCATTTTGTTGCCGAAATCCACGCCGAAGAGCTTCAGGTCCACCGTGATCTGGCTGTTGGCGGCCCAGAACGCCTCGGGCCGGATCCGGACGCGCCGGTCCGAGTACCAGCGCCAGGCGACGGCCTGGCCGGAGGAGGCGGTAACGGAGACCGCCTTCTCCATCGCCTCCTTGTTCAGGACCGGTTCGCTGAAGACAATCTCGACGGGCTGTCCGGCACCGACGGTGGTGCCGTTGAGGGGGTAGACGGCGGCATCGGCCTCGTTGGCTTTAGCCACCGTGCTGAAGGTCTGGGCTTTCTTGGTCTCCCGGCCTGCCTGGTCCACGATCGTGAAGCTGTACTTGTATTTGGTGTCGAATTCCAGCGGATCTTCCGCAGTCCAGGTGGAGCCGTCGGCACTGGTGCTGCCCGGGACCCGGCCCCCGCCGGTGGCCGGTTCCAGCACCACGTCCTTCACGAAGCCGCTGACCGCCTTGACGGAGGGCGACGCGGCTGGGTTGACGCTCTTGGCGCCGTCGGTCGGCATCACACCGAGCTCGACGGGCTTCACAACGGGAGCCGCGAGGCCCGGCACGTTCCGCATCGGCGCCGATGATTCTGACGGCATGTCAGCGTGGGCCCACTGCGGTGCGGTGGCGACGCCGAGCCCGCCAGCGCCGACGGCAGCGCAGACCGCGACGGCGGCAAGCATCTTGCCGGTGATCCTGCCGGTGAGCTTTCCGCGGCTCCGTCTCCCGGGCCGCAGGCGGCCTGCGGATTCTCCGCGTCGGCGCCCGAGGCCCCTGGCTCTTGTCGTTTTGTCCATGTTTGTGTTTCGTCCCCCAACGTCATTCCACTCCTGGTGTCCGCGGAACTGCCCGCGGAACCCGCCTCAGTTCGCGTACTGCGGCCAGGGGATGTTCCAGTCCCCGAAGCCGTCGTCGAAATTCGCGAAGTCACCTTCCGTATTGACCACCTGGACCACGTCACCGCTGGTCATGTTGTTGAAGACCCAGGCGGCCCGGTCCGCCGTCATGCCGATGCAGCCGTGCGACACGTTCGTGTTACCGATGTAGGGCAGCGCGGAATCCAGGGCCTGGTGGATGTACTCGCCGCTGGGAGTCAGCCGGGTGGCGTACTCAACGTCCAGTTCCCCGTAGTTCGCCGGATCCCCCGGCTTCAGGCCGATGCTCGCGGCGACGAAGTGGTCGTACCGGTGCTTCTCCATCAGGACCAGGTATCCCCGGGCGGAGGGGAAGCGCTGATCGCCCATCGTGACGGGCCAGGACCCGGCCGGCTGGTCATTGATGCTGATCGAGAAGGTGTGCGCAGCGGCGTCGGCGACCGCGAGCTTCTTGTCCCCGATGTGGACCGTGACCAACTTATTGAAGTTTCCGATCTGCCCCTTGCCCAGGTCCACGCCGAACAGCTGCATGTCCATGGTGATGGTGCTGTTCGCGGTCCAGAAAACCTCGGGACGGTACCGGACCATCGTGTCGCTGAACCAGTGGAAGTCCCCGGCCTGCCCCGAGCTGGAGGTAATCTTGATGGCCTTCTCGACGGCGTCCCGGTTCAGCACGGGTTCGCTGAAGGTGATCTGCAGCGGCTGTGCGACTCCGACCTTCATGCCGTCCAGCGGGTAAATGGCGGCATCGGCTTCATTGGCGGCGGACACCGTGGAGAAGCTGCGCGTGTTGTTGGTCTTGCGTCCGGCCGCGTCCACCACGGAGAAGGTAAAGGCGTAGCGGGTGTTGAACTTCAGCGGCTCCGACGCGGTCCAGCTGGAGCGGCCGGCGCTGAGGGTTCCCTCCACCGCGTCGCCGGAACCGCTCGTGAGTGCCGCCCGCTCAATCCGGCCGTTGCTGACCTTCAAGGTCACCGGCGCGGCCGGGTTGACCGGCTTGGCGTCGTCCGCCGGCGAGACGTCAAGTTCTGCCGGCGCCACCACCGGGAAGGCAAGTCCCGGCGTCGAACGTTCCGGCGACGTGGCCTCGGACGCGAAGGATGCATGGGCCAGCGGACCTGCCGCCGCAAACGCTCCGCCGCCCGCGGCCAGGGCGCACACCGCTCCGAGCACGGCGAGCTTGCGGCCGGTGCTCCAGCTTCTCGGGGCGATCACAATAGTCAGGTCCTTCCAGACGCTCTCCTGCCAGCATAGGCGAATTCATGGCGGAACCCGGCCGCGCGTTCCGCCACGGTCCGGCCGCAATGAGTCGCAAAGAAGGGGCTCCAAACCGCGGGGCCGGGAGCCCTTCCAGCCGGGACCGGCTCCTAGTAGCGGTAGTGCTCCGGCTTGTACGGGCCGGCCACTTCGAGGTCCAGATATTCGGCCTGGTCCTTGGACAGCTCGGTCAGTTCCACGCCGAGGGCATCCAGGTGCAGCCGGGCCACCTTCTCGTCGAGGATCTTGGGCAGGACGTAGACCTGCTTTTCGTACTCACGCTGACCTTCGGGCTGGTCCCGCTTCGTGAACAGTTCGATCTGCGCGATGGTCTGGTTGGCAAAGGAGTTGCTCATCACGAAGGACGGGTGTCCGGTGGCGTTGCCGAGGTTCAGCAGCCGGCCCTCCGAGAGGACAATGATAGAGCGGCTGCCCTCTCCCGTGGCGGGATCGGCGTCGAGGACCCACTCGTGCACCTGCGGTTTGATCTCGACCTTCTTGATGCCGGGGATCCGGGCGAGGCCGGCCATGTCGATCTCGTTGTCGAAGTGGCCGATGTTACCCACGATGGCCTTGTCCCGCATGCCCGCCATGTGCTCGGCCATGATGACGTCCTTGTTGCCCGTCGTGGTGATGAAGATGTGGCCCTCGCTGAGGACGGATTCCAGCTTCGCGACCTGGTAGCCGTCCATGGCCGCCTGGAGCGCGCAGATGGGGTCGATTTCGGTGACGATCACGCGCGATCCCTGGCCGCGGAATGCCTCCGCGGCGCCCTTGCCGACGTCGCCGTAGCCGCACACGACCGCGACCTTGCCGCCCATGAGGACGTCGGTGGCGCGGTTGATGCCGTCCGGCAGCGAGTGCCGGATGCCGTACTTGTTGTCGAACTTGCTCTTCGTGACGGAGTCGTTGACATTGATCGCCGGGAACAGCAGCTTGCCCTGCTCGGCGAGCTGGTACAGCCGGTGCACGCCGGTGGTGGTTTCCTCGGTCACGCCCAGCAGGCGGGAGCCGATCCTGGTCCACTTCTGCGGGTCCTCCTGCAGCGAGGCGCGCAGCACCTCCAGGAACACTCGGCCTTCCTCCGACTCGTCCGCGCCGGCGGACGGCACGGCGCCGAGGGCTTCGAATGCCACGCCCCTGTGGACGAGCATGGTGGCGTCGCCGCCGTCGTCAAGGATCATGTTCGGGCCAAGGTCCGGGTTGCTGTCCGCGCCCGGCCAGGTCAGGATCTGCTGGGCGGTCCACCAGTATTCCTCAAGCGTCTCGCCCTTCCAGGCGAAGACGGGGACGCCCTGCGGGTCCTCGACCGTGCCGGTGCCGACCACGACGGCGGCCGCGGCCTCGTCCTGGGTGGAGAAGATGTTGCAGGAAGCCCAGCGGACCTCGGCGCCGAGGGCGGTGAGGGTCTCGATCAGCACGGCGGTCTGGACCGTCATGTGCAGGGATCCGGCGATACGGGCACCCTTGAGGGGCTGGCCGGCGCCGAATTCCTCGCGCAGGGACATGAGTCCGGGCATTTCGTGCTCGGCGAGGCGGATCTGGTGGCGTCCCGCCTCGGCCAAAGAGATGTCCGCGATCTTGTAATCGAAAGTCATGTGAATCCTTTGTTGTAGCCGGCTGGGAGGCAAGGGCACCTACGTTTGGTGACCTTGCTTGTCGGTGACTAGAAAGTGGTGACTAGAAAGTGGTTCGGTGCCGAAGGGCAGCCCGATGGGGCTGTGCCGTGCCTGGTCGGCGGGGCCTACTCGGCAGTGTGGCGGGGACCGCCGTCGTGCTGGTCTGCCGCAGCGGAGGTGGCTGCCGAGAGCAGCTCCGGCGGCAGCAGCAGCGGGATGCCGTCCTCGATGCGGTAACGAGGCTTCGCGCCGGTTGCGTCAGCCGTGGTGGCGACGAGTTCCTCGCCTTCCTGGACCAGCGCGGATCCGGTCACGGGGCATCGCAGGACAGACAACAGCTCGGGACTGAGATTCGGCATGGTGAACGCTCCCTGGTGGACGCCGCAGCAGGCGCCGGTGGCTTACGGATTTTGCAGTTCCCAGCCTACCGCCAGTTGCAGCTCACGAGGGTTCGCGCAGAATGCGCAAGTGCCCCCGGCGGGTGCCTTCAGCTGCGGCCGGCGCTTCCAGGGCCGGGTGCGCGCTCCGCTGCCCCTGGTTCGTCCCGGATGCCGGAGGCCGCGACGCCGCCTCACGGACGGCGTTGGCCAGCGCCAGGAGGTCATCCGGGCCGGGTCCTGCCGGCGTAGCGGGCATGGCCAACCGCAGGACTTCCCAGCCCCGGGGGACGGTCAGGGATCCCGCGTGCTGGTCGCACAGGTCGTAGCAATGCGGTTCGGCGTAGGTTGCCAGGGGTCCGAGAACGGCGGTGGAGTCGGCATAGACGTACGTCAAAGTGGCCACCGCTGAATTGCGGCAGGCTGACCTTGAACAAAGACGAATTGCACCCACGAGATCACAGACTACTCCCCCTCGGCGCCGGAACGCCGCATTGAAACACCCCCGCCCGGCCGGGTCCTGCCGGGCGGGGTCCCCGGAGTCCCGCCGGGTCCCCAAGGGCCACGGCGGCGGGTCGCGTCGGCGGGTCGCGGGGTCCCGCCGGTCCTTCCGGATCCCCGGGGGCCGCCGCAGGGGCCGCGGCGGCGGGTCGCGGGGTCCGTGTCGCGTAAATCATCTGCCGGGTTTAGAGTCAAGATATGCAGTCATCGCACCAAGATCCGGGTTTTACGGTCCGCTTGGCTGACCCCGACAACGCAGCCACAGACGCCGTGTCCGCGCCGGCCGGTTCCGGCCGCACGGCTGCCCCGAAGAACTTCAGTCAGCGCCGCAGGAACAGGCACGGCCGGGGGCTCCGCGGTGAGCTCACGCTGCCCACCCTGCCGGGGTACCGGACCCGCTCCGAGCGTTTTGATGACTACGTGCTCGATTCAGCCCAGCGGCTCCATGACATCTGGGGCAAGACCCTGGACGGTGTCCGCTTTGCCGTCGACGAGATCCCGCCGGGCTTGGAGCAGCTCGTATCGGATGGCACTCCCGCCCCGATGGGCGCCTACACCCCCGCTACGGCCGAGGAAGGTCCCGTCATTACCCTGTTCCGGCGGGTGGTGGAACAGGCCTGCGGCAGCCGGGAGGAACTCCAGGACCTCGTCCACGACGTCGTCGTGGAGCACACCGCCGAGATGCTCGGGGTGCCCCCCGAATCCCTGGATCCGGTCTACCGCCGCCGCTACTGACACGGCCGTGCCCGGCTCCCGAGTCGGGAGGACATGCCCATTGGCCGCGCCCGGGTCCGGACAGAACCGGAATATGTCCATCGGCCGGCACCGGCGGAGGGCATGTCTGGATCCCCGGGGGCATGTGCGGGTGGCTCCGCTGCGGGGTCGGCTACTTTCCGGGAGGACATGCCCAGTCCTCGCGCCCGGGACCGGGCACAACCGGCATATGCCCATCCGCCGACCCCGGCGCGGGGCATGTCCGGATCCCGGCCACCCCACCGCCGGGGCCTGACCCGCGACGACCTAACTGCGCAGGACACTAGTACCCCAGCGTGACCGGAACCTGTTCCTGGCCTACGGCGCCCGGCGCCACCGCGATGGTTGAGATGTCCTGGGTGCCGTCCTGCTGCAGCAGCACCGCGCCGTAGGCCGGCTCACCCGCGGCGGACAGCTGGTAGCCGACGATCGGCGAACCTTCCACCTCGGCCGGCACCTTGAAGGACGCCGTGGTTCCACCGGCGATCTCCGCGGCCGCGGCCGTCCGGATTTTTCCGTCAGCGGTGATTGGGGTGTAGGAGATCGTGGCCTGTCCGCCCGGCGCCCCGAATACCAGGAAGCGGTCCCCGGCGGCGGGCACGGGAACAACATGCTGGCTTCCGAGCCTCGCCGAGGCGGGCGACCATGCGACGTCGGAGGCATCCTCCGAGGCCAGTCCCTTCGTGACGCGGGCGGCAGCTGTGAAGGAGACGTCCGAGCTGGCTTCGATCGTGTAGTAATCCGGCGGCAGACCCGCCAGCGAGACTCCGGTGACAGCTCCGGCCTTCGCCTTCACCACGCCCCCGCCAGGCAGTGCTTTCTGCCCGTCCCGCCCGTACAGCTTGACGGCCACCACAGCGTCGGAGGATCCGGGCACCGCGATCTGAAGGGATGGTCCGGCGTCAGCGGAACCGGGCTTCGCGGTGAGGGCCGCCAGGGCGGCGGGATCCTGTACCTCGACGCCGGAGATCACCTGGCGGGCCGCGGGTGCCGTTCCCGGCACGATGAAGTCGACGCCGCCGGGGGTGAGACCGCGCAGCACGCTCTGCTGGATCGCGGCGGCGACCGGGCCGCCGGCGCTGCGCACCCGGACGCCCAGCCGTTCCTGGCCGGGGGCCAGCCCGGCCAGGATGACGGAGCGGGTGCTGCCGGGCGCCACGAGGAGGCCTCTGCTTCCGGGCGCATGGATCAGGCCCTTTGCACCGTAAAGGTCCAGGCTGACGGTGGCCGCGGTGGTTGAGGCGTTGCTCAGGTTGAGTACGGCGGTCCGGCCGAGCGCGGTGTTCGCGCCGACCAGCCAGAGATCGTTGGCAGGCTGCTGGCAGGGGGCGGCAGCTGAACCGCGGAGGTCCCCGTCGTCGGCCGTGAAGCTCATGACGGCGCCGGCGGAGGCCTGGCGGTTTGCCTGTGCATCGGCGCTCAGGACGCTGACCGCGTCCACGGCGTGCTCCCGCACCACCCCTGCCGGCGCCGCTGGCGCACCGGCGGCGGGCTTGGCTGCGGTTGCCGACCCGGACGGCTCTCCGGCCTTGGCGAGCTCGACCAGGGTCCCGCCCTTCAGCGAGGCGAGCCGGCTGCCGGGCAGGACGCCCGCGGTTGAGCTGAGCACGACGGCGTTCACCACGCTTTTCGCGCTGGCAGACTCCGGGCTGAACTGCGGATCGGTGCCCACCGGTGTGCCTTCGAGCAGCCGGGCAGGTCCCGGGCAGACGCCGATGTTGCCGCCGGCCGGGACGGCCGCCACGGGCGCCTCGAGTTGCCTGCTGCTGCCAGGTCCCTGCGGCATCAGCGACGCCGCCGACACGAGCCCGCCGCCCGCGGCGACGAGAGCGAGGGCGGAAAGGACGCCGCCCACGCTCCCGCGCCGCGGTCGTTTCAGGCGTGTCGGCACCGGTCCGGCTGCCCTTCGGCCGGCCGGGCTGCCCGACGGCTGCTGTTCAGCTACCTGCTGTCCATCTACCTGCTGTTCACCTACCTGCTGTTCAGGGGCGTCGGGGCAGTCTTTCGCGCCGTCGCTGGCTTCCTTATGCATGCTGATGTTCCTTACGCAGGGAGCCTTCGTCCCTTGAGAGCCCGGTTTTCGGCCGGCGCGCCGGCATGGGAATGGCGAGCAGGACGGTCAGCCCGATCACGACGACCTGCGCGAGTCCTGCCCAAAGGGCCCAGGGAGCCTCATAGCGGATGCTCAGCTGGCCGCCATGGGCAGGCAGGGTGAAGGCCTGGGCCCAGCCCGAGGTGGTGGCGGTGAGGCGGCGTCCGTCGAGCCAGGCGCTCCAGCCCGGATCAGCGCGTTCGGCGAGCACGACGAGGCGGCCTTCCGGGCCGGCAGGCACCGGGGCTCCGGCGGACACCGCCGCAGAGGGGAGCAGCCCGATGGCCGCACCGGCGCCGTCGACGATGCGCACGCGGTGCGCTACGTCGGCGGCCTCGATGACCGGCTGGTTCAGGGGGCTGATCCGCCAGAGCCAGCCGACATCGGTCTTGCCGACGGCGACGAGTCCCGGGACGGCGTCCATCCTGCTGGCCGTCAGCTGGGCCGCGGTGTCGGAGGCTCGCAGGACCACGAAGCCGACT
Source organism: Arthrobacter sp. UYEF20 (assembly GCF_040546335.1). NCBI lineage: Bacteria > Bacillati > Actinomycetota > Actinomycetes > Micrococcales > Micrococcaceae > Arthrobacter > Arthrobacter sp. UYEF20. Next base: position 68,882 of record NZ_JBEPNP010000008.1, read on the forward strand.
CCGAGCCGCTCCAGGTCCTCGCGGGGATCCACTCCCTGTCCGGCAACGATCATGGCGACCACACCGCGGAGGGAACCGGCGACGGCGTCGTCGTCCCGGACCGTCTCGCTGCCCGGCTGCCCCAGGATGGGGCGTGCGGCGGCGACCGTGGACAGGGCGTCCAGGGTGGTGCCGGCACCGCGCATGAGGGTGGCGCCGTAGCCGTTGTTTCCGGTGACCGTGATGATCAGGGTCCGGGCCTGTTCGGGGCCCTGGCCGCGGTCGATCGCGGTGGCCGGGAGGGTGCGGGGCATGGCCGGCCGGACCAGCAGTGGCGTGCCGAGGCTTCCCGTTCCGGCAACGGGGCCGGCGGCCGCCGTGGAATCCACAGCTGACGGTGCGCCGGCAGACTCCGCGCTCGGCGTCGGGGGCTGGAGCAGGTTTTGCGCGGTCCAGGCCGTGAGTCCCGCCAGCGGTCCGGCCAGCAGGAGGACGGTGGCCGTGGCGGCGGTGGCGCGGATCAGGAACCTGCGCCCGGCCGTCGCTGCCCGGTCGGCAGAATCCAGCAAACCATCGGCACCGAGCAACGCGGCACCGAGGATGGCGAACGCGGCAGCGGACACCGTGGGCCCCGTGAACGGCGTGACCAGGACACTCGCGCTGGCACCGGTGGCGACGTGTCCCGCCAGCCAGCCCCCGGCCAGCATCAGGACAGCCGCCGCCCACAGCCAGCGGGCAGCGCCCGCCCGCCTGCCCGGCAGGAAGAGCGCGGCCGCGGCGAGCAGCAGCGCGGGCAGTCCGATCAGAAGTGCAAGCAGCAACGCCCACGGAACAATCGCCGCTGCGCCGGAGCCGCCGAAGAACGGGAGGCCGGTCAGGCCGCCGTCGGCTGCGAACCGCAGCGGCTGCCCCAGCGCCTGCTGCCAGAGCGGCGCCGCGTCGAAGCCCAGCGGCATGCCGGGATCGGCAAGCACGGCCCGGGGCCGGTCCATGACGGAGACAGCGAACGGCACAAACAGGGCCGCGCTGGGAAGCAGGGCCCACCACACGGTGCGGCCACGCCGGCCCAGGAGCACACCGCAAAGGACCACGACGACGACGGCGGGCATCAGCAGTGCCGGGGCAGCCGCGGTGACCACGGCCAGCACGAGCCCGGCTGCAGCCGCCGCGGTCCACGACGGGGTTCCGTTACTACCCGGCTTGCCGGGAGGGTACAGCTTGCCGGGAGGCTGCAGCCTGGTGCGCCCCTCCCCCGGGGCCGGAACAGCATGAGCGCCGCGGCCGACGGCGGTGCCGGTGGCCCGCAGCAGGGCGAGCACGAGCAGGGGCATCATGACGTGGGCCAGCAGCGCACCGACGCGTCCCTGGTTGAGTGCCACCTGAAGGGCAGGCGCACCGGCCCAGACGAACGCAGCGGCCAGGCGGAGGCGGCGGCGCTGCGTCAGCGCACCGGCCGAGAACCAGGCCCCGAGCGCGGACAGCGGCATGGCGAGGATGAGCAGCCAGACCAGGGCGGCGTTGGCATCTCCCGCGCCCAGCACGCCCAGCAGCCACAGCACGTAGCCGAAGGGGTCGCCGTGGCCCGGAAGCCCTGCACCGAGCGTGATCCACCAGCCGGAAGCATGGTCCCAGATCTCGCCCAGCCGGAGCGAGACGGGAATCAGCCCGCCGCCCGCGACGGCCGCGGCCCGGAAAAGACTCAACAAACCGATCAGGGACGCCACCGTGGTGACGAGCACGGCGAGCAGCGCGCCGTTGCCCACCCAGCCGCGCTCGGAGGTGGCGAGGGCGGCGAAGTCGTCCGCGGCGTCTCCGCTGGGCTGCTCGGCCAGTCCGTGGCCGGTGAGGGCCTCGCCGGCGTCGTCCGCGCCCAGGGCTTCCATCAGGGAGCGCCGGTGGGCCCAGACCTCACGCCGCGGTGTCTGCAGCCCCTTGATGACGGAGCGGCGGATGCGGCGGGTCCGCGCGGCATTGCGCCGGCCACGGATCACCGCAGCGGGGCGTCCCAGGCCGCCAACAGTAGCGAGCAGCTGGGAGAAACCATGGCCGGGGTCCTTGACCGCGATGCTCAGGACAAGTTTGAAAAGGCTCCCCAGGAGTGCGCCCGCCGCATGCAGCGGAAGCTTCCAGCCAGCCGAATGTTTGAGCCGCAGGTGGACCTGGGCCTTCCGGGCTGCCTTCGCATTGCCCATCGCCTGGGGCCGGTGCGAAACGTGGAACATCCTGGCGGCAGGAACCACCACCACCCGGTGTCCGGCAAGCCGGTTGCGCCAGCAGAAGTCGACGTCGTCGCCGCTGCCCGGAAGTGCCGGGTCGAAGCCCCGGAGGTCCTCCCAGACGTCGCGGCGGACGAGCATGCCGGCGGAGTTGACGGCAAAGGTGTCGGTGCGGCCGTCGTACTGTCCCTGGTCCAGTTCGTCGGCGTCGATGAGGGTCAACCGTTCGGCCCAGCGGCTGGTGGAGAGGCCGACGTCGATCAGCCGCCGCTCGGCGTGCCAGTCCAGCTGCTTGCAGCCTGCCACGGTGACGGACGGGGCCCGTTCCACGGCGTGGAGCAGTTCGGCGAGGGCTTCGGGTGCCGGTGCGGCGTCGTCGTGCAGCAGCCAGATCCATTCCGAACCGGGCCGGCTGGCTGAGCCGCTGTCCCGTGCCGTCCCGCCCTTCGCGGGCCATGGCGCGAGGGCGCCGAGCCCGGCCGTCACGGCGGCGCCCATGCCGCTTCTGGCCTGGGCGAAGTGAGTGACGTTGGCCTTGCCGAACGCTTGCTCCAGGAGAGCTGCAGAGTGGTCGCGGGAACCAGTGTCGACGCCGATCACAGCGTCCGCCGGCCGGGTCTGGCCCGCCAGCGCCGCCAGGGTCCTGGGGAGAAAGTCACCGCCGTCGTGGGAGACCACGACGGCGGTGACTCGTACTTCCTGAAGAATTAGACTGCTCGCTTCCTAAGCCGGCGGCGCTCCCGCTCGGAGAGGCCGCCCCAGATGCCGAAGCGCTCGTCGGTGGACAGGGCGTACTCGAGGCACTGCGACCGCACGTTGCAGGCCCCGCAGACTTTCTTGGCGTCGCGCGTGGAGCCGCCCTTCTCCGGGAAGAATGCTTCCGGGTCCGTCTGCGCGCACAGCGCATCCGTCTGCCATCCGAGCTCGCCTTCATCGTTGAAGTCCTGCCGGGACGGCAATCCGATCCAGACCGGCTGCGCGGTGGTGGTGCCTGCGCGGAGTGCGTGCAGTTCCATCGGCGGGTCGTGAAGATCGTTGTCCTGGTCCGGGCCGCCGGCCAGAAGTTCATCGTGCGCCGCCAGGAAGGCCGTGGCCTGGTCCTGGAGTAAGTCTCGCGCGTGTTCGTTGTAGCGGTCGGCCGCGACCGGATCGGCCGGATCTACGTACCAGTCACTCGGCACCCCGCGTGAACGGTATTTCGCTGTGGCCTGGCCGGCGACGACGGCATCTTCATGGATACGCTCTGCTAGCCCCATTGGCGTTTCCCTCTCTGATTTTGCAGCCTTTTGCCTGGCACCTGGACACTCGGTTGTGTGCCGGTTTCTACGCATTGGCCTTCGATACCTAATTACACGTGTGTAAGTATCCGGGAGTCAAGCCACGGCGGAGATAATAATCAACTTGAGACCTGTTGCGGAGGCACGCCACGCCCGGGATTTTTCGGCCGCCCCCGAACGGCGGCACCGAAGTTGTCAGGGTGCTGAGTACTTCCGGAGGTTTTTGCCGAGATCCCGGGGTTCTTCCGGCCGGGTTGGAGAGTGTCCGGAATAGAGCCTCCGGCGCGCCTATGACGGAGATCACACGTCCTCACGCCCCGGCAAGACGGCCGTGGCAAGATGAGGGCATGAGCATCCCGGCATTCGATCTGATGACAGCCCTGCGTTCCGGCCAGTCCACTTCGCCGCGGCTCACCTGGTACGGGCCGGAGGGCGAACGCGTTGAACTCTCGGGCCGGGTGCTGGACAACTGGGTGGCGAAAACCAGCAACCTCCTGCAGGACGAGCTCGACGCCGAGCCCGGTACACGGCTGCGCCTGGACCTGCCCGCGCACTGGAAGTCGCTGATCCTCGCCCTCGCGGCCTGGCAACTGGGGATGGAGCTGGTGCTCGATGCCGGAGAGGCGGACCTTGTGGCCACCGCCGATCCGGGGCCAGCCGCCGCGGAAGGGGCGTTCGACGCCGTCCTGGCAGTGGCGCTGCCGGCCCTGGCCATGCGCTGGCCGGGCGAGCTGCCCAGCGGCGTCGTCGACTACGCCGCCGAAGTCCGCTCCCACGGCGATGTCTTCATGCCACACGTGGATCCGGAAGCATCCCGGCCGGCCGTACTGAGCACCGCCGGGACAGCGCACACGCACGCCGGGCTGCTGGACGGTTTCGCCACGGTGCAGGACGCCGGCCTGCGGCTGCTGGTGCCGGCCGGAGACGGCCTCGAGGTAGCCCTGGCCCGGTCCCTGGGCGCCTGGAAGACCGACGGTTCGGTGGTGCTGGTGCACCCCGACGTCGATGTGACGGAGAAGCTGCTCAGCGAGGAACGCGTCGACGCTCGCTAGTCCGTCATTTTCGTTAGTTCGTCGGGGGTCAGGCCCAGGCTTCGCGCCCGATGAGTCTTCGAGCCCGGGGGGACATGCCCAGTCTTCGCGCCGGTGACAGGGCATATCCGGAATATGTCCATCGGCCAACCCGGGCGCGGGGCATGTCCTGTCCGGTGGTCACTTTCGCTGAGGCCGTCGGGGTCAGGCTGCCGGTGCGTGCGGGCCGTAGCCCCTGGACCCTAGGAGTGTGGGCCGGGCAGCTCGGGATCCTTGACCGGCTGCTCCGGAACCCGGACGCCGGGCGCGGTGTGCAGGTGCCGCTCGATGATTTCGTGGTCGTGGGAGAACTCCGGCTCTTCGTCCAGTTCCTTGTTGAACACCAGGAAGCGGTAAGCGAAGAACCGCATCACGGTGGCTACCAGGATGCCGACGACGCCCGCGAGGAACAGCATGTTCTTGTCGGTAATTCCGAAGCTGTACTTGGCGAGGGCGGTGAACCCGGTGGAGATGCCGATGCCGATGCCGTTGATGAGGATGAACATCACGAACTCGCGCACCACGTTGTCCTGGCGGCGGCGGCGGAAGGTCCAGAAGCGGTTTGCGATCCACGAGAAGACGGTGGCGACGCTGGCGCCGACAAACCGGGCTTTGGCCTCGCTGTCGGTCATCGGACCGTGCATCAGGTAGTACGTGAGTCCGTTGTCGATGACGAACGCAACACCTCCAACGGCACCGAACTTGGCCACTTCGCGCCAGAAAAGCGAGGCAAGCCCGCGCATGCGCTCAGTAAGTGTAGTAATCATGACCCTCCGTGGCCTGCTGGAACTGTCGGCCATTGGGCCAAGGGACTATTTTAGCGCCGATTGCCGGGAGCTCGCCCCGCAGGGTGGTAACTGGGGGCCTTGGGAGCTGCACGGGCGCCCTCCCAACCGGGTCGGGGCGCGGACTCGATGCGGCGGGATTCGCTGTCCCGGCCCCGTCCGACGGCGCAAATTCGGGGTTAAGTCGGGGATAAGGCGAGGTCTTCGGTAGGCTGGGTGGTGTGACTTTTCCTGTAATCGGTGTTGTTGGCGGCGGCCAACTGGCCCGCATGATGGCTCCGGCCGCCACCGCCCTGGGCTTCGAGCTCCGCGTCCTTGCCGAAGGTGAGGACGTCTCTGCCGTCTCTGCCGTGGCCAACGCCCCGGTCGGTGACTACACCGATCTGGACCATCTGCTCGAGTTTTCCCGCGGCCTGGACGTCCTGACCTTCGATCATGAGCATGTGCCCACCGAGCATCTGCGCGCCCTGATCCGGGCTGGCGTCAACGTCCACCCCGGCCCGGACGCCCTGGTCCACGCCCAGGACAAGCTGGTGATGCGCGCCGCCATCGACAGGCTGGAACTCCCCAACCCGCGCTGGGCCGCCGTCGCCGATGTGGCGGAGCTGATTGCCTTCGGCGAGGCCACCGGCTGGCCCGTGGTCCTGAAGACCCCCCGCGGCGGTTACGACGGCAAGGGCGTGCGGATTGTTGATTCCGCCGCTGACGCCGCCGGGACCTCGGCGTGGTTCGAGGCGATGTCCCCCCTGCTGGCCGAGGCCAAGGTGGAGTTCAGCCGCGAACTCTCGGCGCTCGTCGCCCGGACCCCGGACGGTGAATCCAGGGCCTGGCCGGTGGTGCACACGATCCAGGTCGACGGTGTGTGCGACGAAGTCATCGCCCCGGCCCTGGACATCCCGCTCGAGGTGGCCGCGGCGGCAGAGAACGCAGCCCTCCGGATTGCCAACGAGCTGGGCGTCACGGGTGTCATGGCCGTTGAACTGTTCGAAACGCCCGGCGTGGGAGCCGGGTTCCTGATCAATGAACTCGCGATGCGCCCGCACAACACCGGCCACTGGACGCAGGACGGCTCGGTCACGAGCCAGTTTGAACAACACCTCCGCGCCATCCTCAACCTCCCGCTCGGCGCCACCGACGTCCTCGGCCCCGTCGTCGTGATGAAGAATTTCCTGGGCGGCGACAACCGGGACCTGTTTTCCGCCTACCCCGCAGCCCTCGCCAGCGAACCGGCCGCGAAGGTCCACTGCTACGGCAAGGCCGTGCGGCCGGGACGCAAGATCGGCCACGTCAACCTTGTCGGCACGTCCGCGGCGGAGGTGGACTCCCTCCGGGAGCGGGCCACCACCGTGGCCAACATCATCAGGAACGGCCGGGCGCAGCCCGGCACCCCATCAGGACTTTCCGAGGAGACCGCATGAGCGCCAGCACCGAAATGCCAGCCGCGGGCAGCGAACCACCCAGCGGCGGCCCGATCGTGGGCCTCGTCATGGGCTCGGACTCGGACTGGCCCGTGATGGAGGCCGCCGCCGAGGCACTCGCCGAGTTCGGCATCCCGTTTGAGGCCGACGTCGTATCCGCCCACCGCATGCCCGCCGAAATGATCCGCTACGGGCAGACCGCGCACGCGCGCGGACTGCGCGTCATCATTGCCGGAGCGGGCGGCGCAGCCCACCTGCCCGGGATGCTCGCCTCCGTCACGCCGCTCCCCGTGATCGGTGTACCGGTGCCGCTCAAGACGCTCGACGGCATGGATTCCCTGCTGTCCATCGTGCAGATGCCCGCCGGCGTTCCCGTCGCCACGGTGTCCATCGGCGGTGCGCGGAACGCCGGGCTGCTCGCCGTCCGGATGCTCGCCTCGGGCACCGATGACCTCGCCACCGCGCTCAGGGCCGACCTCGTCCAGTTCGCCCAGGAACTCAACGATGTCGCCACGCGTAAAGGCGCCCACCTCCGGCAAAAAGTGAGCGAAGTGTTCTCCGACGGGAACGGAAGCACAGCCACGCGGAGCAGCCGTTAAGGATCGCCCGATGACCAATAGTTACGCCCCTGCTCCGCGGAACAAACAGCGGCAGAACCAGCCGCAGCCGTCCCTGACGGACCCCGTCCGCTACCCCTCGGGCGCAGCGGCACAGGTCCTGACCAAGCGTGCGTTCCTCCTGGTCCTGATGACGCTGCTGGTTCCCGGCAGCGCCCAGATCGTAGCGGGCAACAAGCGGCTCGGAAGGATCGCGCTGCGTGTCACCTTCACGGTCTGGGCACTGGCCCTTGCGGCGGTTGTGCTTCTCCTGACGGCGCGTTCCACGCTGATCAACCTCCTGGCGAACCCCATCGCCTCGCTCCTGCTGGTCATCGGCCTCGCGGCCCTCGCCATCGGCTGGGCCGCCCTGTTGTACAACACCCTGCGCCTGATCCGCCCGGTGCTGCTGGCGCCCGGGGTGCGCCCCGCCGTCGTGCTGGCCCTCGTGCTGGCGATGGTCCTTGGCAGCGGTTCACTGGGCTACGCGGCCTACCTGCTCAACGTGGGACGGGACGCAATCGGGAGCATCTTCTCCTCCAACGGCCCCACGATCGAGCCGTCCGAGGGCCGGTACAACTTCCTGATGATGGGCGGCGACGCCGGAGCGGACCGCACGGGCCGCCGCCCGGACAGCCTCTCCGTCATCAGCGTTGACGCCAAGACCGGCAAAACCGCCATCATCTCGGTGCCCCGCAACCTCCAGAACGCGCAGTTCAGCGCAGACTCCCCCATGCGCAAGATCTACCCCGACGGCTACGACTGCGGCGACGAATGCCTCATCAACGCCATCAACACCGAAGTCACCAACGAACACCAGGACCTCTACCCCGGGGTGGAAGACCCGGGTGCGCAGGCCACCCTGGAGGCGGTGTCCGGAACGCTCGGCATCAAGGTCCAGGCCTACGTGCTGGTGGACATGGAAGGCTTCTCCAAGCTCATCGATGCCATGGGCGGCATCCGGATCAAGGCCGGCGGCTGGGTCCCGATGAGCGGCGCCATGGTCGATGAGGCCAACGGCATCCACGGCATGCCGCTGGGCTGGATCCCGGCAGGAGACCAGACGCTGGATGGTTACCACGCCCTCTGGTACGGCCGTTCGCGGGAATTCGTGGACGATTACGCCCGGATCCAGCGGCAGCAGTGCGTCCAGCAGGCGATGCTCAAGCAGCTCGACCCGGCCACGCTGCTGTCCAAGTTCGAAGACATCGCCAAGGCGGGCACCAAGGTGGTGGACTCCAACATTTCCGCCGGCCAGCTCGGCAGCTTCGTGGACCTGGCGATGAAGGCCAAGGGCCAGGAAGTGAGCCGCCTGACCATCGGGCCGCCGGACTTCGACGCCTCCTTCTCCACTGTCCCGGACTTCGATCAGATCCACGAGCGGGTGGACCGGCTCCTCGCCGCGAAGGCCTCGGCCACGGCCGATGACAGCCTGCTCCCGCAGGCCGCGGCGCCCGGACCGCTCTCCGCCGCCGGTGCGGTACCCGGCACGCAGCCCGCGCCGCCGCCGTCGGACTTCACCCCCGTGACCACGACGCCCGACGGCGAGCCGATCACGGAGGAGATGCTCAACGATTTCAAGCGTCAGGGCGACGAACAGTCGATCCGCGATCTGGTCGCAACCAACGGCCAGTGCGCGCCGCTCTAGGCTCCGGCAGCGCTCCGGATACCCGGGACGCGGACGTGGCCTGATCCGGCGGTCCACCCAACTTTTAGCGACCGAACGTCAGTGACCAGATAGGGACCAGGCAGTGTACGAACTCGAGAACGTCCTCCGGCCCTACGCCTGGGGTTCCACCACGGCGATTGCGAAACTGCTCGGCAGGCCGGCGTCCGGCGGGGCCGAGGCCGAGCTGTGGGTCGGCGCGCACCCGGACTCCCCGTCCGTGGCGCTGTCGTACGCCGCGTCCGGCTCCGGCTCCGGCGGAGCGCACGCCGCGGGGGCTGACGACGACGGACGCCGGCCCCTGGACGAGCTGATCGCGGAGGACCCGGAGCATCACCTGGGCGGCGAAAGCATCGCCGAGTTCGGCCCCCGGCTGCCGTTCCTGCTCAAGGTCCTCGCCGCGGACAGGCCGCTCTCCCTGCAGGTGCATCCCACGCTTGACCAGGCCCGGGAAGGCTTTGCCCGGGAGGAGGCCGCCGGCGTCGATCACTCCGCCGCCGGGCGCAACTACAAGGACGACAACCACAAGCCGGAAATGATCGTGGCGCTGACGGATTTCGAGGCACTGTGCGGCTTCCGTCCGGCGGTGGAATCCCGCGGCGTCTTCCTGCACCTGGCGGCGTGCTTTGACCTGGCGGGGCTCGAGCTTCCGCCGCTGGTTCCGCAGCTGCTGGACGACCTGGCCCAACCCGACGAACAGGCTGCCCTGCGTGCCGCCTTCGAACGGCTGATCGCCGGCGGCGAGGACGTCGCCGGTGCGACGGCCGCCGTCGTCGCCGCCCTGGTCTCGGGCGCCCCTACGGCCTCCTACCAGGCGGAGCTCTCGACCGTCGTCGAGCTCAACAACGAATATCCGGGCGACCCGGGCGTGCTGATCTCGCTGCTGCTGAACCGGATTTCGCTGGCGCCGGGTGAGGCCGTGTACCTGCCCGCCGGCAATGTGCACTCGTACCTCCGCGGCCTCGGGATCGAGGTCATGGCGTCCTCGGATAATGTGCTCCGCGGCGGGCTGACGCCCAAGTTCGTGGACGTGCCCGAACTTCTCAAAACTGTCGCGTTCGAGGCCGTCGGCGTGCCGATGCTCGGCACCGAGACCACGATGCTGGGCCAGGAGCTCTTCCGGCCGCCGTTCCGGGAATTCCAGCTGCAGCGGGTGGAGCTGGAGCCCGGCGGCGAGCCGGTGCCGCTGGCGCAGTCCGGAGCCGCCGTGATCATCGTCGTCGCGGGCGCCGTCCTCCTTGACTCCCCCAAGGGCGAGCTGCGCCTGGGCCGCGGCGCGAGCGCGTTCCTGCCCGCCGCCGAGGCGCCGGTCAACGTGCACGCCGTCTCCGGCGCCACCGAGGCAGCCCTGGCCTTTGCCGTCACCACCGCACTGAAAGCCTGACACCGTGGACTATTTCCTGCAGAGCCCCCCGTGGGCCGAGTTCCAACGCGCGCTGGGCCGGACCGTCCATGAAAAGTCCGGGCCGGGCTGGAGCTTCCTCGCGGTCGAGGAGAAGAACCCGGCCGGGAAGCTGCTGTACGCTCCCTATGGCCCGGTGGCCGCTACGCTGGAGGCGTTCGACGCCGCGCTGGCGGCCCTGACGGATCTGGCGCGCAGCTGCGGGGCAGTGTTTGTCCGGATCGAGCCGGTGGGTGCCGGCCTGCCAGCGCCCGGCGCCGCCGCCGTGCTGCGCGGCCGCGGCCTGCAGCCGGCGCCGGCCAACCAGCAGCCGGAGCTCAGCTGGATTGTGGACCTGGAGCGCGACTTCAAGGACGTGCTGGCGGACATGAAGCCGGTGAACCGCAACCTGTACCGGAACATCCACAAGAAGGGCGTGACGTTCCGCTCCAGCCAGGATCCGGCCGATATCCCGGTGCTGCTGGAGTTCCTGCATATGACCGCGGTACGCAACGGTTTCAAGCCCCAGAGCGATGAGTACCTGACCCAGGTGGCCCGCTCCCTGATGCCGGCCGGGGCCGCGACGCTCTTCATTGCCGACCTGGAAGGCATGCCGATCGCCGCCGCACTGGCCTACGATTCGGCGGACACCCGCACCTACGCGCACGCCGCGCTGGATGACACGCACCGAAAGCTCAGCGCGGGCATTCCGCTGCTGGTGACCCTGATCGCCGATGCCAAGGACCAGGGCCTGAAGCACGTCGACCTCTGGGGCGTGGCCCCCGAAGACCAGCCGGACCACAAGTGGGCCGGCTTCACGGCGTTCAAGAAGTCCTTCGGCGGACGCGAGGTGGCCTATCCCGGCACCTGGGATCTGCCCGTGCGGAAGCTGCGCTACGGCGCGTACCAACTGGCCCGCCGGGGCGCCCAGGCGGCGAAGACGCTCCCCGCCAAGCTCAGAACGTTGAAGAGCAAGCTCAAAGCCACCCGGCGCTGACGTTCCGCCTGGAGCACCCTCCAGCCACGGGACATGTCCCGCGCCAGGGCGGGCGAGTGGGCAGATTGCCCATATGCGCATTCCCGGGCGCGGCCACTGGACATGTCCCACGCCGGGGCGCTGACGTAACGGCTGGACCGCCCTCCAGCCACTGGACATGTCCCATGCCAGGGCGGGCGAGTGGGCAGATTGCCCATATGCGCATTCCCGGACGCGACCACTGGACATGTCCCACCCCGCCATGCACCGTAGCTCACCCCGCGAGGAACCGGAGCCAGACGCAGCGGATCCCGGGCGCGGAATGCGTCCCGGGATCCGGTGATGCTGGGGTGCTGCGGACGCAGGTCCGCGGCGGCCTAGTTCTTGCGAGCGTAGCCTTCCCACTTGCTGGCCTGGTGCTCGCCGTCCACGAACCGGATGGTGCCGGACTTCGAGCGCATCACGATGGACTGCGTGAGGACCTTGTCCTTGGAGTAGCGCACGCCCCTGAGGAGGTCACCGTCGGTGATGCCGGTGGCCGCGAAGTAGCAGTTGTCGCTGGAGACGAGGTCGTTGGTGGACAGCACGCGGTCCAGGTCGTGGCCGGCGTCGATGGCCTTCTGCTTCTCTTCATCGCTCGTGGGCCACAGGCGGCCCTGGATCACACCGCCGAGGGACTTGATGGCGCAGGCCGAGACGATGCCTTCCGGCGTGCCGCCGATACCCATCAGGGCATCGACGCCGGTACCGGCGCGGGCGGCAGCGATGGCACCGGCCACGTCGCCGTCCATGATGAACTTCGTGCGGGCACCGGCTTCGCGGATTTCCTCCACGAGCCCACGGTGGCGGTCCCGGTCCAGGATCATCACGTTGAGCTGGTTGACCTTGACGCCCTTGGCCTTGGCGATGAGGTGCAGGTTCTGCTTGACCGGCAGGCGCAGGTCCACCATGTCGGCCGCTTCCGGGCCGGTCACGAGCTTCTCCATATAGAAGACCGCGGAGGGGTCGAACATGGAACCGCGTTCCGCGACGGCCAGGACGGCGAGGGCGTTGTTGATGCCGAGGGCAGCGAGGCGGGTTCCGTCGATGGGGTCGACGGCGACGTCGCACTCGGGGCCGGTGCCGTCACCGACGATCTCGCCGTTGAACAGCATCGGGGCTTCGTCCTTCTCGCCTTCACCGATGACCACCACGCCGTTGAAGTGGACCGTCTGAAGGAAGGAACGCATGGCGTCGACGGCGGCGCCGTCGGCCTTGTTCTTGTCGCCGAAACCCACCCAGTGGCCGCCGGCGATGGCCGCGGCCTCGGTGACGCGGACCAGTTCCAGTGCAAGGTTGCGGTCAGGCTCGTCGATCCCGACGGCGAGAGACGGGGAAAGCGTGGAGTACTTCTGGGTCATTGGCGGTGGTGTCACGTGAACCTCTTCTTCGAGTGGCGATCATTGAACCCGGACGGCCAGTTTTGATCCGTCGCGGTGATTCGTCTGTTACTGATCATAGCCGCGCCGGGAATGATACGTCCCGGCATGACCACGCCGCGAAACACCTCACTCTGCCCCGGCCCGGTACTCCCGAATGTGAGATCGGCTCCGGGATGGGCGACTATAGAGGGGTGAGTGAAATGCAGGATACGTCCCCCGCAGGCCCAGTGACCCCCTCCGGCGGAGCCGCGCAGGGAGCCCCGGGCGAGGCCGGCCAGCCGCCCGCCAAGCCCGTCATCGCCCCCGGGGCGGCGAAACGCGCGAACGCCTCGGTGATCGGCATGTTCATTGCGCTGGCGCTGAGCATCGCCGTGTTCCTGCCCATCGTCCTCCTGAACCCGTCGCCGAAGAGTGACGGCTACCGGCCGGACATCGATGTCAGCACCATTGCGAAGAATGCCGCAGGTGTGGCGGGATTCACACCCGCGGCCCCCTCCACGGGCGACGCATTCCATCCGAACTACGCCCGGTGGCAGTCCGGCACGGGCACCGGTGTCGCCACCTGGGAGGTCGGCTACCTCACGCCCAAGCAGTCCTTCATCGGCCTGGTGCAGACCCGGCAGTCCAATCCCACGTGGTTGCTGCAGCAGGTGAAGAACGCGCCGGTGACCGGGACCAGGAACGCGGGCGGACGCGACTGGGAACTCCGGGACACCGGCAAGGGCGAAAAGTCCATGGTGCTCGTCCACCGCGGCACCACCGTCATCCTGAGCGGCCCGGCGCAACTCGACGAGTTCACGGTGCTGGCCGCCGCCGTCGTGACGTCACTGGACAACAATCCCGAAGCAACAGTTTCACCCTCCGCCGCTCCAGCACCGTAAGGTAATGCCGTGGCCACTTACCTGACTCCCGCCCTTGCCTGGCAGCGCCTCCGTGAAGGCAACCAGCGTTTTGTCGCCGGCACAGCCTCCCACCCCAACCAGGATGCCTCACGCCGATCCTCCCTCGTGGAGAACCAGCACCCCTTCGCCGTGATTTTCGGGTGCTCCGATTCCCGGCTCGCCGCCGAAATCATCTTCGACCTCGGCCTCGGGGACGCGTTCGTTGTCCGCACGGCCGGCCACGTGATCGACGACGCCGTGCTGGGCTCGCTGGAATACAGCATCAGCGAACTGGACGTGCCGCTGATCGTGGTCCTGGGCCACGACAACTGCGGTGCCGTCACCGCCACGAAGGCGGCCGTTGAAACAGGCCAGATGCCCGTCGGCTTCATCCGCAGCCTGGTCGAGCGGATCACCCCGTCCGTGCTGACCTCACTGCGTAACAATCAAAACGACATTCACGACATGGTGATCGAGAACGTCAAGCAGAGCTCGCAGCGGGTGGTGGACAGTTCGCGTGTGATTTCGGGCGCAATCGACGGCGGCCGCGCCGCCGTGGTCGGGGTCGCCTACAGCCTGGCTGACGGCCGGGCCGACCTCGTCTCCAGCATCGGCCGGCTCTAGTCGCCTGCCGGCCGCCTTCGGAATGCCGGTTCACGGTTTTCGATGGGGCGCCCCCTCCCAATAAGCTAGCCCCATGACTTCCACTGAAGAATTGAACACTGAAGAGTTCCGCATTGAACACGACACGATGGGCGAAGTCCGCGTCCCCGTCAACGCGCTGTACCGCGCCCAGACGCAGCGTGCAGTCGAAAACTTCCCCATCTCCGGCAAGACCCTGGAGCGCGCCCACATCGAGGCCCTCGCCCGGGTCAAGAAGGCTGCCGCCCAGGCCAACGCAGAACTGGGAGTGCTCGACGGCGAGCTGGCCCAGGCGATTGCCGACGCTGCGGACGAGGTTGCCGCCGGCAAATACGACGGCGACTTCCCCATCGATGTCTTCCAGACGGGCTCCGGCACCTCCTCCAACATGAACACCAACGAGGTCCTCGCCGAGCTTGCCACCCGGGCCCTCAAGGCCGCAGGCAGCGGCAAGGTGGTCCACCCGAACGACCACGTCAACGCCTCCCAGTCCTCCAACGACGTGTTCCCCACCTCGGTGCACGTGGCCGCGACCTCCGCCCTGATCAACCACCTGATCCCGGCGCTCGACTACCTGGCGAAGTCGCTGGAACGCAAGGCCGTCGAGTTCAAGGACGTCGTGAAGTCCGGCCGCACGCACCTGATGGACGCCACCCCGGTCACCCTGGGCCAGGAGTTCGGCGGCTACGCAGCGCAGGTTCGCTACGGCATCGAACGCATCAACGCCTCCCTCCCCCGGGTGGCCGAAGTTCCCCTCGGCGGCACGGCCGTCGGCACCGGCATCAACACCCCGGCCGGCTTCCCGGAGCGCGTGATCGAACTCCTCGCCGCAGACACGGGCCTGCCCCTGACCGAGGCCCGCGACCACTTCGAGGCCCAGGCCAACCGTGACGGCCTGATCGAGGCCTCGAGCCAGCTGCGCAACATCGCGATCTCCTTCATGAAGATCAACAACGACCTGCGCTGGATGGGTTCCGGCCCCAACACCGGCCTCGGCGAAATCGCGATCCCGGACCTGCAGCCGGGATCCTCGATCATGCCCGGCAAGGTCAACCCGGTTATCTGCGAAGCCTCCATCATGGTGTGCGCCCAGGTCATCGGCAACGACACCGCCATCGCCTGGTCCGGCACCAACGGCGCGTTCGAACTGAACGTCGGCATCCCCGTGATGGCCGCCAACCTGCTCGAGTCCGTGCGCCTGCTGGCCAACACCAGCCGCGTCATGGCCGACAAGATGATCGACGGCATCACCGCGAACGTGGAACGCGCCCGCTTCCTGGCCGAGGCCTCCCCGTCCATCGTCACCCCGCTGAACAAGTTCATCGGCTACGAAAACGCCGCCAAGATCGCCAAGAAGGCCGTGGCCGAGGGCCTGACCATCCGCGAAACCGTGGTGGCCATGGGCTTCCTGGAGCGCGGCGAACTGACCGAGGAGCAGCTGGACACCGCCCTGGACGTCATGTCCATGACGCGTCCCCCGCACAAGGCCTAGTGACCGCGGGGGACGCCCGCACTCCGTAAGAACGTCCGACGTCGGCCGGCAGCTTTCCTTGAAGGTTGCCGGCCGACGCCGTTCGTGGCCGCCGGACCCGGCCGTCGGACCCGGCCAGGGCGCGCCTCCTTAGATCCCGGGCGGATCTCCCCCGGCTGCCTGCCGCTCCTCCGCCGTGTACGCCGCTGCCGCGGCAGCATCCGCCATGCTGGCGCCGCCGATCCGGGCCTCCCGCAGCCGGCGGGTCTTGGCCGACTGGACCGAGAAGGCCGCATCCACGTTCCCCGCGGCATACGTCAAAGCGTCCTCTGCCCGGATTCCGAGACCGCGGGCCGTCAGCACGGCGTCCTGGTTTGCGCCCAGGTAGGTGAACTGCCACCCCCACTGGCCCTGCTGACGTTCGACCAGCGACTTGACCATGGCGCCGGTGGCCTCCCGCGACGAGTTCTCCTGGCCATCAGTCAGGACGGCCACGAGAACCGTGCCGGGGCGCTGGTCCTCCGGCAGGGCGGCCAACTCCGCGCCGGCCTCCCCGATCAGCCGGACCATGGCATCGTGCAGGGCAGTGCTGCCGCGCGGCTGCAGGTCCAGGGGAGGCACATCCTGGATGTCCACTGCGGCGTAGACCCGCTCGTAGCTGTCGTCGAACTGTGCAAGGGAGAGCCGGCAGCGGCCGGCCACGGACTGCTGCTCACGGACGAAGGCCGCGAATCCGCCCACCGTGTCGTCGGCGATGGCACTCATGGACCCCGATCGGTCCAGGAGGACGTAAACGTGTGTCAAAGCAGAGTCTGTCATGCTTCCCCATTTCCGGCCCGGACGCCCGGGCCAACTGTTCCAACTGGGCCAACTTTGCCAGCGGATGGCTGGACACGAACAGACTACGGCCGGGCACCGACACTATAGGGCCCGCAGGATCACTTTCCCCGCTTTGCACTTTTGTCGCTTCAGTGCAAAAATACACTTTGTGACCCACAGTGCAAATATCGAGGGCGGCCTCCGCGAGCGCAAGCGCGCCGCGACGCGTGCGGCCATCACCGCCGTCGCGCGGTCCCTGACGGCCCAGGGCGGCCTCAACGGCTACACCGTGGAGGAAGTCTGCGAACGGTCCGGCATCTCCCGCCGCACCTTCTTCAACTACTTCCCTTCCAAGGAAGACGCCATCATAGGGCACGTCGATGACGAACTCCCGGCCGAAATTTTCGAGGACTTCATCCGGGGCGGCGCGGGTTCCCCGAGCGGGGAGATTTCCTCCACCCTGTTCCGGGATCTGGTGGCACTGACGCTCCGCATGTCCGAACGGATGAGCTCCTCGGAGGAAGAGACCCGCCAGCTGATCGGCGTCATCCAGAAGGAACCCCAGTTGATGCTGCGGATCATCGGCGCTTCCGAAGCACGCGAGGCCGAATTCTCCCGGATGCTCTCGGCCCGGGAGGGCGTCCCGCCTGACCACCCCGTGGTGCGCATGGCGGTGGTCCTCCTGGGCACCATCGCCCGCAAGACCAGCGCAGCTTACTTCTCCGAAGGCAACACGCGCCCGTACAAGGAGATGCTGCTCGAGAACGTCGGAGCCGCACGCACCCTCTTTTCCCTGCCCTTTGATCTCTCCCCCTCAACTTCCCCCGAAGGACCGCAATGAGCACCGCCGTCAGCCCCAAACCGGCAGCCGAACCGCTGCTACTGACCCAGAAACGCATCTGGATCATTTTCTCCGCCCTCATCGCCGGCATGCTGCTCTCCAGCCTGGACCAGACGATCGTCTCCACTGCCATGCCCACCATCGTCGGGAAACTCGGCGGAGTCGAGCACCAGGCCTGGATCACCACCGCCTACCTGCTGGCCACCACCATCGTGATGCCCATCTACGGCAAGTTCGGTGACATCCTGGGCCGCCGCAACCTGTTTCTCGTCGCCATCGCGCTGTTCACCCTGGCTTCGCTCGGCTGCGCCTTCGCCACCGATTTCTGGGGCTTCGTGATCTTCCGCGCCATCCAGGGCCTGGGCGGCGGCGGGCTCATGATCCTCTCGCAGGCCATCATTGCCGACATCGTTCCGGCCAAGGACCGCGGCAAATACATGGGCCCGCTGGGCGCGATCTTCGGTCTCTCTGCAGTTGCCGGCCCCCTGCTGGGCGGCTACTTCGTGGACCACCTGACCTGGGAATGGGCCTTCTACATCAACATCCCCATCGGCGTCGCGGCGTTCGCCATCGCCTGGTTCACCCTCACGCTGCCAAACAAGAAGGCCGAGAAACGCATCGACGTCCTCGGCGTGCTGCTGCTCTCCGCAGCCACCACCTGCCTGATCTTCTTCACCGACTTCGGCGGCAAGAAGGACGAAGGCTGGGATTCGCCGCTGACCTGGGCCTTCGGCGCCGGCATGGTGCTGGCCGCCGTCGCCTTCGTGCTGGTGGAGCGCAGGGCCGAGGATCCGATCATCCCGCTGAGCCTGTTCAAGAACCGGATCTTCGTGAACTCCACGGCGATCGGCTTCACACTGGGCCTCGGCATGTTCGCCGCGATCGCCTTTGTCCCGACCTTCCTGCAGATGTCCTCCGGCACATCCGCCGCGGAGTCCGGTCTGCTGATGCTGCCCATGATGGCGGGACTGATGGGCATGGCCATCTTTTCCGGTATCCGCATTTCCAAGACCGGCAAGTACCGGCTGTTCCCGATCCTCGGGGCTGCCCTCACCATCGCGGCGATGCTTTGGCTGACCACGCTTACCGCGGCGACCCCCCTCTGGGTCATCTGTATTCAGCTGCTGGTGTTCGGCGCCGGTCTCGGTTCGATCATGCAGGTGATCGTCCTGGTGGTGCAGAATTCCGTGCCGGCCGAGCAGATCGGCACGGCCACCAGCACCAACAACTACTTCCGCGAAGTCGGCGCCTCCCTCGGCGTCGCGGTCTTCGGATCCATCTTCACCGCCCGGCTGTCCGAGTCCCTGGCCAAGGCGTTCACGGGCGCCGGCGCCTCCGCCGAGCAGGCCTCCCAGTCCAGCCGGACGCTGGACCCGCAGGCCCTCAGCCAGCTCCCGGCCCAGCTCAAGGATGCCATCGTCAATGCCTACGCGGATTCGCTGGCGCCCGTGTTCTGGTACCTGCTGCCCTTCCTCGCGATCGCATTGGTCCTGGCACTGACCCTCAAGCAGATCCCGCTGTCGGACACCGCCGGAATGGTGGCCCGCGGCGAGGCAGTGGGGGGCGAAGAGGCCGAGCGGCTGGAAGCCGAACGCCACGCCCACCAGGACCGCGCGGCTGCCGAGGACGCTGAGGCTTCGGCTTCGGCTTCCGCGGACGACGCCGGGCTCCCGCGCCCGCGCGGCTAAGCTCCGGCGCTGAGCCGACAGACCCAGCGCCACCCCACACAGGGACGCCGCACCGTAGGTGGGTGCGGCGTCCCTGTGTCGGTCCACGGCCTGTTTATTCGGCGGAAACGCATCATGGCAGGAACGGGCGGCACCATCGGGTTCCATCGCCCGCCGGACCGACTCGAGGTGACCGGGCGTCAGCTCCAGGAACTCCTCGGGCCGGAACCAGCCGACGGCCAGGGATTCGTCGTCGCTGACCCGCGCCTCGCCCGAAACATAGCGGCACCGGAACACCAGGGTCAGGAAATGGCAGACGTCGCCGTTCGGATAGCTGACGGGACCCGCCGCATCGACCGACACGAGCCGTTCAGCGTCCGCCACCACGCCGGTCTCCTCCAGGATCTCGCGCAGCAGACCCGGGGAAGGCTCCTCTCCCGGTTCCAGGATTCCGGTGATGAGTCCCCACTGCCCGTTGTCGGCCCGCTGGCCGAGCAGGACCCGCCCGTCGTCGTCGAACACCACTCCCCGGACGGCCGGAAGCCAGAGCATCTCGTGGCCGATCTTTTCGCGGAGCCTGCGGATGAAGTCGGGGGTCGCCATGCCGCCAGCCTAACCGCCGGAAGCGCTGCCGCGAGGCCGCGCGGCACGGAAACTACAGCTGGGTGTTTGGGCCGGCATCCTCGAATTCCACTGTCCCATGGCTGTTATGCAGAACGAGTGAGCGTCCGTCCACCTCCCAGGCGACGGGCAGCCCAAAAAGCTGCGTGGTCCAGGCCTCGTAGCCGCCTTCGGGACCGAGGCACGCCATGGCTGTCGAGATGATCCGGCCCGGGATCAACTGACCGGCCCGCACGTCCACCTCCACGCCCAGATGGTTGCATGGGGTCTTGACTCCAATCGTCCACGTTCCGTTGACGAACACACTCGAAACTTCCAGCGGCTGCGTCCTCAGCCAGCCAAGCTCACCCGAACCGTCCCGCCCACCGACTGAGCGGTAGGTTCTGCAACCCAACGGGCCGCCCTCGCAATAGGGGGCCTGCGGAGCGGGAGCGGATGACGCTGAGACCGCCGGAGACCTGGAGCCCGGCGTCGAGTCCGGAGCGGAGGCACCGGACGTAGCACCCGGAACCGCTGATTTGGAGCCTCCCGCGCGCATGGGTCCCGGCGGGCCGGGAGCCGGAGCCCCCGGCAACCCTCCGCAGCCGCCAAGGGCGGCCACCAGCCACAAAAGGATCAGCACCTGGCGCAGCTTGCCGCGTTGCGCCGTGGTGCGCCCCCGTGATCCTGCCATGGCCCCCCCGTCGAATGGTGTCCGATTGCGGCCACCCGCAGTGTTGAGCCCAGTCTGCGCTGTGGCTCCCGGGCTGCACAAGGAAGTCATCGGGGAGGGAGTTGGCCGAGGCCTCAGGCGGCGGGCAGCAGCACCATGGCTGCGGCCGTGCCGGCCAGCATGAACGGCCCGAACGGGATGCTCGATTTCAGGGTGCCGCGCCGCAACGCCAACAGGCCCAGGCTCCACAATCCCCCCAAAAGGAACGCGGCAATGGTGCCGGCGAAGACATGAGGCCAACCGAGGAAGCCCAGATACATCCCCAGGACGCCGGCAAGCTTGACGTCGCCAAAACCCATGCCCGGCGGGTAGAGGGCCCGCAACAGGAAATAGAACAGCCACAACACCGCTCCCCCGGCGACAACGCGCAGCCCCGGCACGCCGAACAGCCCGGCCGCGCCGTCCGGCGTGAGGTCCGACGTGAGGTCCGAGGCGACATCCGTTGCCGGCACGCCCAGGAAAGCCGTGCTGGCCGCCGCGCCGAGCAGGAGGACACCGGCCACAGCATAGGACGGAAATACGATCCGGTTCGGCAGCAGGTGGTGCCGGATGTCGATCACGGCGAGCCGCACGGCCATCAGCGCAAAGTAGGCGCAGGCGGCCGCCACCAGCCAGAAGGCCAGCGGGGCCGCTTGGGCGAGGTTCCCGAGCAGTTGGATCACCCTCGGATGCTACGGGATTTTGCGGCAGCCGTGGCCGGGCCCGCGCGTAAACTGTGGATATGGCCGCATGGGACAGCAGGATCCGGCCCGGGCCCCGCACGCCCGGAGGGCCGGCGGAGCAGGCCGCCTTCCGAAACCTGTGCCGTTCCTCGCCCTGGAAGTGGCAGTCGCTGCGGTTCGAGTACCTGGACCGGCCGCTGCCCGGTTCCGACGCGGAGACGTCCGACGCCGAGCCGTCCGGCGAGGCCGCTGGCGGCGCTCCCGACCTGGTCCGCGCGTGGCTGCGGCGTCCCGGAGCCCTGCGGCTCGAAACCGCCGACGGTCTTGTCCTCCACAGCACCACGGGCATCAATGATTCCCGCGACGTGTTCTACGTCAGTTCCACGCGGAAATCATGGCTGCTGCCGCCGCAACTCGTCACCCCGGTCTACGACGACGGCGGCCTGGTCCGGCGCCGCCCCGAAGCGGCCTACGGCGAGCCTTGCTTCGGCAACGGCCGGTTCGGCGCCGCACTGGACCCTGTTGAGCTGGCTGGCAACGCCCCGGTCCCCCTTGAATTCCCCAACTCCAACGCCGTGGAACTGGGCGCCATCACCGACGTGGACCATGAGGGCCGTCCCGCACTTGAAACCACAGTCACGCCCAATGCCGGTTACCGCCCGGCGGACCCGGACGCGCCGCTCTGCCGGCCGGGACGCACCCTGGTAAGGCTCGACGCCGGCACCGGCGTTTGCGTCGCGAGCCGCTGGCTTGAGGATGACTCGGACGGCTATGGCCACTGGATGCGGATCCTGGCCGTAGATGAGTACATGCTGGATGATCTGTTCCTCGCCGAATCCATGAATCTCACCGACGTCCGCCGCCACATCAGCTGGGACGTGTCGCCGGGCGTGTGACTGGCAGCCGCAGCCCCGCGCGTTAGGCTTCCGGGATGACTGAACTCGCCCCCTACTGGCCGCCCTTCGGCCTCACCCTGACCACACCCCGCCTGGAGCTCCGGCCCATCCGCGACGAGGATATCCCGGCCGCGGTACAGGCGGCGCTGGGCGGCATCCACGAAGCGGGCCGCAGCCCCTTCAGCAACCCCTGGACCGAAACCCCCGCCGAGGAGCTCGGCCCCAACATGGCGCAGTGGTACTGGCGCTGCCGCGGAAACATGACGCCGCAGGCATGGACCCTCCTGCTGGGGATCTGGCACGACGGCGAATTCGTCGGCTGCCAGGACGTCGCGGCCAAGGACTTCGCCACCCTGAAGACGGTCACCACCGGCTCCTGGCTCCGCCAAAGCGCCCAAGGCCAGGGACTCGGCAAGGAGATGCGCGCCGCCGTCGCCCAGTACGCCTTCGACCACCTCGGCGCAGAGGTCGCGGAATCCGAGGCCGCAGCCTGGAACCAGCAGTCCCTCGGCGTCTCCCGTTCCCTCGGCTACGAACTCAACGGCGTCACCCGCGCCACCTGGGGCGGCAAGGCGCAAGACGTCCAGAAAGTCCGCCTCACCCCAGCCACCTTCAAACGCCCCGACTGGCAGCTGCAGGTAGAGGGCCACGAAGCAACAGCGAAATACCTGGGGATCCAGCAATAACCCGAAGCGGTGCTGCGGCGTCCCGCCGTCGCTTAGACACCTCCCGCCGCGCGGCTACGGTCGCGGGGCGACCTTCGCCACGCTCTGGTCGGCGATGCGCTCCTTAGCGGGGCACCGCAGCCCCGCGAAGGTGAGCCGCTCACCCGCGGGGACACGGTCTTTCGCGAAGGAGCGCATCGCGGCGCATCGGATCCCGGAGGTCGCCCAGCGACCGCAGCGGGTCCCATGCGCCGTGTCTAAGCGACGGCGAAAGGGCCGTGTCCCGGCGATGGACGCCTAGATCTCAGCCCCTTCGAGGAGTTCGGTGACCAGGGCCGCGATCGGCGAGCGCTCCGAGCGGGTCAGGGTGATGTGGCCGAAGAGCGGGTGTCCCTTGAGCGTCTCGACGACGGCGGCCACGCCGTCGTGCCGCCCCACCCGCAGGTTGTCACGCTGGGCGACGTCGTGGGTCAGGACGATCTTCGAGTTCTGGCCGATCCGGCTCATCACCGTGAGGAGCACGTTCTTCTCCAGGGACTGCGCCTCGTCCACGATCACAAAGGCGTCATTCAGCGAACGCCCCCGGATGTGGGTCAGCGGCATGACCTCAAGCATGCCGCGGTCCATGACCTCCTCCATGACTTCCTGGCTGACCAGTGCGCCGAGGGTATCGAAGACCGCCTGCGCCCACGGGTTCATCTTCTCCGCCTCGGAGCCGGGCAGGTAGCCCAGCTCCTGGCCTCCCACCGCGTAGAGCGGCCGGAAGACGATCACCTTGCGGTGTTCCCGGCGTTCCAGGACGGCTTCCAGGCCGGCGCACAGGGCGAGCGCGGACTTGCCGGTGCCCGCACGCCCGCCGAGGGAGACGATGCCCACGGTAGCGTCCATCAGCAGGTCGATCGCGAGCCGCTGTTCGGCGGAACGACCGTGCAGTCCGAAGACGTCGCGGTCACCCTTGACCAGCCGGACCTGCTTGTCGGCTCCCACCCGGCCCAGGGCCGATCCCCGGTTGGAATGCAGCACCAGGCCGGTGTTCGCCGGCATCTCGGCCGCTTCCGGGATGAAGACCGGCTCGTGGCCGTACAGCGTGGAGATTTCCTCCTCGCTGGCGTCGATCTCGGCAACCCCGGTCCAGCCCGAGTCCTTGACGAGCTCGTTGCGGTATTCGTCGGCCAGCAGCCCCATGGCAGAGGCCTTGACGCGCATCGGCAGGTCCTTGGACACCACCGTTACGTCCCGGCCCTCGTTGGCGAGGTTCTTGGCGACGGCGAGGATCCGGCTGTCGTTGTCCCCGCCGCGGAACCCGGCAGGAAGCACCTCGGCGGAGATGTGGTTCAGCTCCACCATGAGGGTTCCGCTGTCGTGGCCGAGCGGGATGGGCCGGTCCAGTCCGCCGTGCTCCACCCGCAGCTCATCGAGGAGCCGGAGCGCCTTGCGGGCGAAGTAGCCGAGTTCGGGATCGTGCCGCTTGCCTTCGAGCTCGGTGATGACGACGATCGGCAAAATAACTTCGTGCTCGGCGAAGCGCAGGATAGCCCGCGGGTCCGAAAGCAGCACGGAGGTGTCGATCACGTAGCTCCGGGCCCGGGCTCCGCTTGCTGTTTCTTCCCCGGAAACAGCAAGACCGGCCGCAGCGTCAGAATCTGCTGCACCGGTCTTTGTGGTGGCTCGCTTGGCGCGAGAGGTAGCTTTCTCTCCCTGGTCGGAAATGACGTCGGGCAGTTGCTCAGAATTAGCCACATCGACTCCAGCCCCGGGCGTGCCCGGATTTGTTATTGGTGAGGCGGCTCGGCCCGGAGGCCGGACGGGCCTCCCCTACATCCGGTGCGAATATCCGCTCCACGTGTTGGCCTCCCCGATCAGCCGGCGGTTTGCCTGCTGATGGGATTAACGTACGTCCCGAACGCGGCATTCCCGCGCCTATTCTTCGGCGATTCCTGTTGCCGTCAGATGAACTCGGGGTAAACGCCTCAGGTGCCGTAACGGCGCTGCCTGCCGGCGTAGTCGCGCAGGGCACGGAGGAAGTCCACCTTCCGGAACGCGGGCCAGAGGGCTTCGCAGAAATAGAACTCGCTGTACGCGCTTTGCCACATGAGGAACCCGGAAAGCCGCTGCTCCCCCGAGGTGCGGATCACGAGGTCCGGATCAGGCTGGCCACGGGTGTACAGGAACCGCGAGATATCGTCCACGGTGAGCTCGTCGGCGAGTTTCCCGATGTCCGCGCCCCGGGCTACGGCGTCGTGCAGCAGCTCACGGACGGCGTCGACGATCTCGCGCCGTCCGCCGTAGCCGACGGCGACATTGACGTGGATCTTCTCGCGCACGGGAGTGCGGGCGGTGAGGTTGTTGAGCCGCTCGGCGAGATAGTCCGGCAGCAGCTCCGGGGCGCCCATGGCGTGGACCGAAATGTCGGCGTCGTCGTCGAGCCGGTCCAGAGTGTTGGCGATGATGCCCATCAGCAGGTCGAGTTCCTCGCCCGAGCGGCTCATGTTGTCGGTGGAGAGCATGTAGAGCGTGACCACCTTGACGCCGAGCTCCTGGCACCAGCCGAGGAACTCGTGGATCTTGTCGGCCCCGGCCTGGTGCCCCTGGCTTGTCGGGGCGTTGAACTGGCGGGCCCACCGCCGGTTGCCGTCCACCATCACGCCGATGTGTTTGGGGATCCGCCCCGGGTCAAGGGACCGCTGGAGCCTGCGTTCGTAGAAGCCATAGAGGAGCCCGGGCAGTTCCATCCGGAGATTCACCTGGCTTCCTTGTACGACTTCAGTGCACATCCTAGGCTACCTGCCGGAGTGCGGTGGCGGGTGCAGGGCAGTCGCGACGTTGCGTCGAAGAAGGTGTTACTGATCAGTAACTTACTCGGCCGTAGGATATTATGGCGGGATGGAAAGCAACAGTCCTGAGCCCCTGCCGGAGCGCCCGGCGGAACGTGGAACCCCGGTGGACGACGCCGCGGTGCGGCTTGCCGAGCTGCTGATGATCAAGCCCAAATGGCGCGGCTGGATCCACACTGTGACGGCCCCGCTGGCGCTGGCAGCCGGCCTCGTGCTGGTGATCCTGGCCCCGACGCCGGACCTGAAGATCGCCTCCGCCGTCTATGCCTTCACCGGGGTCCTGCTGTTCGGCATCAGCGCCACCTACCACCGCGGGAACTGGTCCCCGCGCGTTAAGATCGTGCTGAAGCGGCTGGACCATACGAACATCATGCTGGTGATCGCCGGCAGCTACACACCGCTGGCGTGGGCCCTGCTGGAGCGGCCCAAGGCCGAACTGCTGCTGTGGGTGATCTGGTCCGGAGCCATCCTCGGCGTGCTGTTCCGGCTGCTGTGGACCCACGCCCCGCGCTGGCTCTACGTGCCGATCTACATCGCCCTGGGCTGCGGCTCCCTGTTCTACCTGCCGGACTTCTTCGCCGCCAACGTGGCTTCAGCCGTGCTGATCTGCGTCGGCGGCGCCCTCTACATCACCGGGGCGGTCTTCTACACCCTGAAGAAGCCGAACTTCAGCTACAAGCACTTCGGCTTCCACGAACTCTTCCATGCCCTCACGGTTTTCGCCTTCGCCGCGCACTACATCGCGATTGCCATCGCGGTCCTGAGCTGAGCCCGGGCCTGGGCGGTTCCCTCACGAGGCCGACTCAGGCGGGACGTCCCGCGGCAACCAGCTCCGGCAACTGCCGCATATCGTGGAATACCGTGGTGCCGGGGCCGGCCAGCCGCTCTGCCGGGGTCACGCCGCCGGCGTAGGCCAGGACATGCATCCCGGCCGCCCGGGCCGCCTGGACCCCGTAGGCGCTGTCCTCGACGACGACGCAACGCTCCGGGGGTGTTCCCAGCCGGTCGGCGGCATGCAGGAAGAGATCCGGCGCCGGTTTGCCGCGGGCCACTTCCGTGGCACTGAAAATCCTGCCGTCGAAGCGGTGCAGCAGGCCGGTCTGCCCGAGGGTCCGCCGCATCTTCGCGTGGCTGCCGCTTGAGGCGACGCAGTGCGGCAGCAGGAGCTCATCCAGCGCCGCCACGACGCCGTCGACTGCCACGAGATCGCGGTCAAACGCCGTCCGGTACCACGGCTCGTACTTCCGGTCCCAGCCGTCGGCCAGTTCGATCCCGAGGTGCTCTTCGACCTCGGCTATGAAGCTGGCTTCACTCCTGCCGACGAAGCGTTCCACGATCTCCTCCAGCCCAAGCTCCCAGCCGAGGTCCGCGAGCACCCGCTGGTCCACAGGGACGGCGATCACCTCCGAGTCCACCAGGACGCCGTCGCAGTCGAAGACCACGAGCTCGAAGTACTTCCGGGGAGGGATCAAGGAAGTCATCCCACCATGGTAGCGAGGCGT
The DNA here is from genome assembly GCF_040546335.1 of Arthrobacter sp. UYEF20. Taxonomy (NCBI): domain Bacteria; kingdom Bacillati; phylum Actinomycetota; class Actinomycetes; order Micrococcales; family Micrococcaceae; genus Arthrobacter; species Arthrobacter sp. UYEF20. The sequence goes on from NZ_JBEPNP010000008.1 coordinate 95,880, forward strand.
TCCCGGACAGCGTCGGCAGAACCGACGGGCAGTTCGCAGACCATGCCGCGGCAAAGGAACACCTGCGGCGAGCCGTCCGGAGCGGGCCCCCGGCCGAGCAACAGCGGCACGGCCGGGGTGGCGTCCGGCTTGGTGGCGTCCTGGACGGCAATCACGAGTCCGGGACTCGGGGAGAGCAGCAGCTCCCGGTGCAGTGCCGCCCGCTCCGGCGTATCCGGGCCGGTGACCGCGGCCTCCACCGGACCGGCGAGGGCTGCCTGGGCCGTCGCCAGCAGCCAGCCGGCGGCCCGGGGCGCCCGGACCGCCAGCGGCGGCAGCAGACCGAGGATCTTGCCGGCCAGTGCCCGGTGTTCGCTGGAGCCGGACAGGGCGGAGTGTGAGAGGAGGGCACCGGCGAAGGCGGCCGCGCCGCTGGGGGCGGCGTTGTCGAAGGGATCCAGCGCTGCCCTGCGGCCCTGGGCGTTGAACACCTGTTCCGACTCTCCTGCCGTGTCCTGCAGGGCGCCTTCCGCGACGAACCGGCCGCAGGCAGCAGCCAGGATGTCCTCGGCCAGCCGGTACCAGCGCGTCCGGCCGGTGACGGAGTGGAGGGCAAGCAGTCCCTCGGCGCAGAAGGCATAGTCCTCCAGGAGGCCACCGATGCCCCGGGCGGCGCCGTCATGCGAGACCCGCACCAGGCTGCCCGGTGTCCCGCCGGCGCCCGCGCTCCAGTGCACCCGTTCGAGGTAGGCCGCAATCTGTTCCGCGGCCGCCACCAGCGCGGGCCGTTCCAGCACGGCGCCGGCTTCGGCAAGCGCCGCGACGGCCAGCCCGTTCCAGCCCGCTACGACCTTGTCGTCCCGGGCCGGTTGCGGCCGGCGTGAACGCGCGGCGAGCAGTGCCGGCCGCACCCGCTGCCAGAGCACGGCGTCCTCCGCACTGAACTCCCGCGCGGGGTGCAGCGGGGATTCCCCAGCGGTCACTGTGCCGCGGGCGTTCACATTCATCAGCCGGGCGACGGCGGCGCCGTCGCCCGGTCCCAGCAGCCCGGCCAGTTCCGCGGGGGTCCACAGATAGCTGGCGCCCTCGGCGTGCACTCCGTCCACCACGGTGTCGGCGTCGAGGGAGGAGGCCAGGGCGTCCGGAAGTACGCCGGCATCAGCCGTTGCCGTCAGACCCAGCGACGCGAGGAGCCAGTCGGCGGTACGGCCGGCCACGTCGGCGGCTTCCGCGGCCGGGTACCCCGCCGCGCCGCCGAGCCGCACCCAGTGGACGTAGAGGCGCAGCAGCTGGGCATTGTCGTAGAGCATTTTCTCGAAGTGCGGGACGGACCAGTCGCGCGTCACGGAGTAACGGGCGAAGCCGCCGTCGAGCTGGTCGAACAAGGCCGAACGGGACATCGCGGCCAGGGCGCGGCCCGCCATCTCCCGGGCCGCGTCGGCTGTTCCGGATCCCGCGGCGTCCGACGGCGCGGCGTACGGCGGCACGGCGGCGTGCCGGATCAGGAATTCCAGGACCGGCGACGGCGGGAACTTCGGCGCGGTGCCGAAGCCGCCGTGGGACGGGTCTTCCGAGGCCGCCAGTGACTCCACGGCCTCGGATAGCAGGGCTGCGCCGATCGGTTCGGGCGGTCGGTCCAGCCGCACCGCGGAGCCGGGCTGCGAGGCCGCGAGGCCGCGGGCCAGGGTGTCGGCATTCCGTACCAGCGCGTCGCGGCGCTCCTGCCAGGCATCGACCACCGCCTCGAGGACCTGGCGGAAGGACGGCCTGCCCGGCAGCGGCCGGGGCGGAAAATAGGTGCCGGCGTGGAAGGCGCGGCCGTCGGGCAGGAGGAAGACGGACATCGGCCAGCCGCCTTCACCGGTGATGGCCTGGGTGGCGGCCATAAAGACCGCGTCGACGTCGGGCCGCTCTTCCCGGTCCACCTTCACGGCCACGAAGTTGGCGTTCAGGAAGTCCGCGGTGGCCTGGTCCTCAAACGATTCGTGCGCCATGACATGGCACCAGTGGCAGGCGGCGTACCCGATGGAGAGGAACACCGGGACGTCGCGGGCCGCGGCGAAGGCAAAGGCTTCGTCGCCGAACGGGCGCCAGTGGACCGGGTTGCCGGCATGCTGCCGGAGATAGGCAGAGGGCTCTGCCCCCAGGGCATTGGCAGCCTCGGGGAAGCTCCGCGGTGTTCCGCCGTTAGCGGTTTCCGGGTCCCGCATCGCCGTTGACTTCCGGGCGGGTGCCGGCAGCTCCGGAAGAACCGTGGTCCGGGAACAGGCCCCCGGCAAGGGGGGACGCCGGGGCGTCACCATTGTTCAACGCCGCTTCTGCGGCGGCCGCGCGGTCTTCCTCCACCTGCGCACGGTAGCGTACCCGGCGGACGCGCCGCACCATGTCCACAATCAGCAGCGCGGTCAGCACCACGATGAACGCGGTCAGCAGGAAGCCCAGCAGGCCGGGCGTCACCTGGTCCTCGGACAGTCCCGGGCGCAGCGACGGCGAAGGGGCGGGCGCCGGTGATGTTGCCAGGGCGATGAGCAAGGAATGCACGGTGAGAACCTTCTGTGGGGACTGATGCTGTGGGGGCTGACGGCGGCCCCGACGCCGGGGCCGCTCCTGCGGGACTACTTCTGAATGACCGCTTCTGAACCGCTTCTGGAACACGTAAACGTCACAGTTCTACACGGCATAGAAAAGGCCTTCTGGCTCTATCTTAGCCCGGCGAAGAAGTCCTTTTCAGGCAGGTCCACCGGGATCCTCGACTGGATCAGCGAATAATCCTCCCACGGCCAGACGCGGCGCTGCATCGCCGGCGACACGGCGAAGAAGAAGCCCTCCGGGTCCACCTGGGTGCGGTGTGCGCGCAAGGCGTCATCCCGCGCCTCGAAGAAGTCCCCGCACTCGATCTGGGTGGTGGTGGCGTGGGTCGGCGCGGGTGGGGTGTGCCCTTCCGCATCGGCCTCGAGCCAGGCAGCGATCCGCTCCGCGTAAGGCGACTGGAGCCCGGATTCCTCCAGCGCGAGGTGCAGGGCGCGGAATCGTTCGGGGCTGAAGGCGCGGTCGTAGTAGAGCTTGCTGGGCGCCCACGCCTCGCCGGTTCCCGGATAGCGGGCCGGGTCGCCGGCCGCCTCGAAGGCCTCGGCCGCCACGCGGTGCGCCATGATGTGGTCCGGGTGCGGATAGCCGCCGTTCTCGTCGTAGCCGAGGATGACCTGCGGCTTGAACTCCCGGACCAGGCGCACCAAGGGGGCGGCGGCCCGCTCAAGGGGCTGCGTGGCGAAGGAGCCCACCGGCAGGGGCGGCAGCGGATCGCCCTCCGGAAGTCCGGAGTCCACGAAGCCCAGCCAGCGCTGCCGGACGCCGAGGACCCCGGCCGCGCGGTTCATTTCGAGCCTGCGGGCTCCGGCCATGTCGCGTTTGGGGTGCGGCTCGCCCTCCATCGCGGGATTCTGGATGTCACCGCGGGAGCCGTCGGTGCAGGTCGCCACGAGGACGTCGATGCCGGCCGCCGCGTACATGGCCATGGTGGCGGCGCCCTTGCTCGATTCGTCGTCGGGATGAGCATGGACAGCCAGCAGTCGGAGCGGCGCTGACGGGCTGGGGGACGCTGTCATCGTGGGACGGCTCCTCTTTCTACAGGTCTTCTTCTACAGGACTTCGGATTCGGGACTACATATGCGGGACTACTTACACGGGTCATCGTGCAATGGGATCGGGCCGGACCGTCGGCGCGGATTTTCCCCGCCCCGATCCACACTAAACTGGACTGGTGACTTCCGAGGATCAGCCTGCCGCGCCCGCGCCGGCATCTACCAGCCTAGCCAATCGATACGGCAGCCAAAAGCGCGCGCTGACCGGCAGGACCAAACGCTACATCCTGGTTGCCACTCTTGCGGTGGGGATCGGGTTCATGGCCTGGGTCTCGACGTCGAACTCGACGGACAGCATTACCTTCAAGGACATCGGCTACAGCACTCCGGACGCCACCCTCGCCGAGATCGATTTCCAGGTCACCAAGGACCCCGGCACTGACGCCAGGTGCGCCGTCAAGGCGCTGGACGCCAAGTTCGCCGTGGTCGGCTGGAAGGTGGTGGACGTCGGGCCCAACGCCGCCGATGCCGGCACCGACGGCGGCCGCACCACCGTGCTCCGGGCGCTCGTCCGGACCGAATCCCAGGCGGTTTCCGGCGTCGTCGACAGCTGCTGGATTCCCGACGCCGCCAAATAGCCCGGCAGCGGGGCGGATGGCCGTAACACGGTGTGATCCGCACCGCAGTGTTCTTTGGTTTATCCACAGGATTGACTACAATGGATCAATACCCTTTCCCCGCTGAGCTGGTTACTGAGTTCCATAAGTGGCCACCGTGGCGGGGTCTTTGCTTGTTTGACCACAAAAAGGAGAAGTCCGTGTCTACCCCCAACAGCGCAACGGCAGCTTGGCTCACCCAGGAAGCTTTTGACCGCCTGAAGGCAGAGCTGGACCACCTCTCCGGCCCCGGCCGTGCGGAAATCGTTCAGAAGATCGAAGCTGCCCGCCAGGAAGGCGACCTCAAGGAGAACGGCGGATACCACGCGGCCAAGGAGGAGCAGGGCAAGATCGAGGCCCGGATCCGCCAGCTCACCGCCCTCCTGCGGGACGCCCACGTCGGCGAATCGCCGGCTGACGACGGCATCGTGGAGGCCGGAATGATTGTCGTTGCCAAGATCGCGGGCGACGAGGAGACCTTCCTGCTGGGCTCCCGCGAGATCGCCGGCGATTCCGACCTCAACGTCTTCAGCGAGAAGTCCCCGCTGGGTGCCGCGATCGTCGGCCACAAGGAGGGCGACAAGCTCAGCTACACCGCCCCGAACGGCAAGGTCATCGCGGTGGAGATCATCTCCGCCAAGCCGTACGTCGGCTAAGCACCCGTGCATGCCGCCCAGCGGCGGAACACCTTAACGCAGAACGACGCCGGTCCTCCCCCTTGCGCGGGAGGGCCGGCGTCGTTCTGCTGTGCGTGCAGGCCCTACCGTCCGGCGCGCAGCGCACCGGCGCGCCGGGCCCCGCCGCCGCGGGTGCTCAGCAGCAGCGCCGCCGCGACACCGCCGATCGCCCCGCCGAGGTGCGCCTGCCAGGAGACGAAGCTCGCCACGGTGGGCAGGATGCCGAAGAGGATGCCGCCGTAGCTCATGAACAGCACCACCGACAGCACGATCTGCCACCAGTTGCGGTTGAAGAATCCACGCACCAGCAGGAAGGCGAAGAGGCCGAAGACCAGGCCGGACGCGCCCACGGTCACTTTTAGCCCGCCGATCAGCCACACCACGGCCCCGGACCCCAGCCAGCTGGCAGCCAGGGCGGTGATGAAGACCCGCCGTCCGGACAGGAACACCAGGAATCCGAAGATGATCAGCGGGAGGGTGTTGGAGATCAGATGGGCCAAATTGGCGTGCAGCAGCGGGAACGTCAGGATGTCCACGATCCCGTCCAGGCTGCGCGGCCGCAGCCCGAAGGTGCGGTTCAGGGAATGGAACAGCACGGTGTTGATGATCTCGATCAGGTACAGCAGCAGCACGAAGGAGCCCACCACCAGCAGTCCCATGCGGGCCCGCACCGCGGTGGTGTTGCCGGCGCCTGGCCGTTCGTTCCGGGAAGATTCGAGGGTCATGGGGCCTAGTGCACCACGATCGGCTGGAAGCCCTCGGCCCGGAGTGCCGCGAGGACCTGTTCGCAGTGTTCGTGGCCCTTGGTTTCCAGGTTCACCGTGATGGACACGTCGCCCATGCTGATCGACCCGCCCACCCGGGTGTGGTCCAGGCCGGTCACGTTGGCGTCATTCTCGGCGATGATCCGGGCGATCGTGGCAAGCGAGCCGGGACGGTCGTCCAGCATCATGCGCACCGTCATGTAGCGGCCCGCGGCGGAGAGGCCGCGCTGGATGACTTTGAGCATCAGCATCGGATCGATGTTGCCGCCGGAGAGGACCACCGCAACGGTTCCGGGGTTCTCGATCTTGCCTTCCATCAGCGCGGCGACGCCGACGGCCCCGGCAGGTTCGACCACCATCTTGGCGCGTTCCAGCAGGAAGATCAGTGCCCGGGCCAGGGCGTCCTCGCTGACGGTGACGACGTCGTCCACGAGTTCGCGGATGATGCTGAAGGGCAACTGCCCGGGCCGTCCCACGGCGATGCCGTCGGCCATCGTGGAGACGCGCTTGAGCGGCACCAGGGCGTCCGCGGCGAGCGACGGCGGGTACGCCGCGGCGTTTTCGGCCTGCACCCCGATGATGCGGATTTCCCGGCCGAGTTCCCTTGCCCGGGCCTTGACGGCCACGGCGACGCCGGCGAGCAGTCCCCCGCCGCCGACGCCCATCAGGATGGTGTCCACGTTGGGGACCTGCTCGAGGATTTCGAGGCCGACGGTGCCCTGGCCGGCAACGACGTCGACGTCGTCGAACGGGTGGACAAAGACGGCGCCGGTTTCGTCGGCGTAGCGCTTCGCTTCGGCCAGGGCCTCATCGACGTTGTGGCCGTGGAGCACCACTTCGGCGCCGTGGCTGCGGGTGGCGGCGAGCTTGGGCAGGGCGACGCCGAGGGGCATGTAGATGCGGGCCTTGATGCCGAGGCTCTTGGCCGCGACGGCCACGCCCTGGGCATGGTTGCCGGCCGAGGCGGCCACGACTCCGCGCTTCTTCTCTTCCGGGGAGAGTTTTGCCATCCGCACGTAGGCGCCGCGGACCTTGAAGGAGCCGGCGCGCTGCAGGTTCTCGCATTTGAGAAGCACCTCGCCGCCCACCATGCTGCCGAGGGCCCGGGATGACTCGACCGGCGTCCGGGTAATAATCCCGTCGAGCAGCTTCTGCGCCTCCAGGACATTGTCCAGCGTGACGGGCAGGCGCTCAAGGGTAATCACGAACGAGTCTCCTTCTTCGGATCAGGCTCCGGCGCCCCGGCCGGCATCGCTGCCCGGGTCACCATGGTGGTGTGCGGCGTCCCCCCGGGTGCCGCGCGTTCGGCCCGGCAGGTGGACGTCTCTGAAAGTGTTGTCGGCGCCGGGCTCGGCAGGGGCAAGGACGCCCTGATGACCCGCGGCTGCAAGCACCTCATCATGTTCCCACGTTCTGCCGGCAATGTAGCGAACCGACGAGTTTGCGACGGCGAGGATCGGTACGGAGAACAGCGCCCCCGGGATCCCGGCGAGGTAGGATCCGGCCGCCACGGACAGGATCACGGCCACCGGATGCAGGGCTACGGCCTTGCCCATCACGAGGGGCTGCAGGATGTGGCTTTCCAGCTGCTGCACCAGCAGCACGATGCCCAGCATGATCAGCGCGTTGACGGGCCCGTTGGCCACCAGCGCCAGCAGGACGGCGACGGCCCCCGTGACGAGCGCACCGACGATGGGGATGAAGGAGCCGAGGAACACCAGGACGCCCAGCGGCAGGGCGAGCGGCACTCCGATGATGGCGGCGCCGGCTCCGATGCCGACGGCGTCCACGAAGGCCACGAACATCTGGATCCGCGCGTAGCTGACCATCGACGTCCAGCCCTTCCGGCCGGCTCCGTCCGTGGCGGCTCGGGCCTTCCGGGGCAGCAGCCGGACGAGGAAGCCCCAGATCCGGCTGCCTTCGAGCAGGAAGAAAATCAGTATGAAGAGGGACAGGACCAGTCCGGCGGCGAAGTGGCCCGCGGTGCTGCCGAAGGAGAGGGCGCCGCTGAGGATGCTGCTGCTGTTGTTCTGCAGTGCGGCGGTGGCATCTTTGAGGTACTGGTCGATCTGGGCGGCGGACAGGTGCAGCGGCCCCTCGGAAAGCCAGCCCTGGATCTGCTGCACTCCGGTGAGCGCCTGGCTCCACAACTCGGCAAAACCGGATACGAGCTGCCGTCCCACCAGGGCAAGCGCGCCGGCGATGATCCCGACGAAGCCCAGGACCGTGATCGCCACCGAGCCGCCCGTGGGCACCCGGTGCCGCGTCAGCCACCGTGTGACGGGGCTGAGCAGTCCGGCCAGCAGCGCTGCCACCATGACCGGAATGATGAGGAAGCTGATGCGGCCCAGCAACCAGATGAGGGCGCCGCTGAACAGCAGGATCAGCCCCAGCCGCCAGGACCACGCTGCCGCGATCCGGATGCCGTAGGGAATGTCCTGGTCCAGCTCCCGGTCCGTCAGCACCCGGAGGGGCGCGGCCTGTCGGGCGGAGTCGGATGCATTGCGCGGTTCGGATGCATTGCGCGGTTCGGATGCATTGCGCGGTTCGGCGGCGTCAGCTGGCGTCATAGCCCCATGATTCACCAGCGGCGCCCGGATGGGAAACCCCGCAGTAGCTTGCCTAGCCCAGGGACGCGCTGATGCCCCAGCTGATCGCGAACTCCTCCCCCGGCGCCAGCCAGCGCAGTCCGTCTCCGCTGTTGAAGGCGTTGGCCGGCCCGGTCATGGGTTCGATCGCCACCGCCTTGGCCCGGCCCGGGAACTCCGTGGTGATAAAGACGTGGACGTAGCCGCAGTTCGCGTCCTGCCAGAGGCTCACGCTGCGCCCGTCCGCCGCGTGCAGCGTGTGGCGGGCCGCGCCGCCGTCGAACTCCAGGTCCGTGTAGGCGGAGTCGATCTCGAGCCCGGCGACAGGCCGGCCGCCGCGCAGGTCACAGTCGCCGCTGACCGGTTCGGTGCTGCGCGGAATGAGCCGGGCGTCCGTCACGAGTCTGGTGCCGGCGCCGACCGTCAGGGTGAGCTCCCCGCTGGGCACGTCCCCCAGCCGCAGGTACGGGTGGGCGCCAAGGACAAACGGTGCGGGCTCCTGCGAGTCGTTGATCAGCGCCTGCCGGACCACCAGCCCCAGGTCCCCGGCCAGTTCGTAGCGGACCCGGTGGCGCAGCAGGAAGGGGTAGCCGTGCTGGGGGAAGATCACGGCTTCGAGCGTGACCGAGAATTCCGATTCGTCCACGAGTCCGTAGGAGGTGTTGCGCAGCAGTCCGTGGCTGGCGTTGTTCCGCGACACCTCGGTGATGTCGAGCTGCTGTTTTTTCCCGTTGAGGTACCAGAGCCCGTCTTCCACCCGGTTGGCCCACGGCGCCAGGGTGATCCCGGTGGCGCCGGGCGGGATCTCGCCGTCGGCGTAGCTTTCGGTCAGCTGGGTGCCGCCGCGGCTGTAGAGCCGGAGCCCGGCGGCCAGTTCGGTCACGACGGCGAGGGCGTCGCCGCGCCGCAGCTCGTACTGCCGGCCCGAGGCGTGGCGCCGCGCTGCGGGTGCGTCGGGTGGGTTGCCGGGAACGGGGGCTGTCTGATCCATGGGCACCACCGTACAGACCGGCCAGGCAAGCCGTATACCTTGGACCCATGGAGCGCACCACGAACACCGACCAGCCATGACCGCCCCGCTGCCCTCACATCGTCTAGGCACCGGTGAACTCGCCGCCCTGTTCCGGGCCACTTTCGGCGCGGCCCCCGACGGCGTCTGGCAGGCTCCCGGCCGGGTCAACCTGATCGGCGAGCACACGGACTACAACGAGGGGTTCGTGCTGCCGTTCGCGATCGACAGGACGGCCCGGGTGGCGGTCCGGGTCCGGCCGGATTCGACCCTCCGGCTGCTGTCCACTTTCGGCAACCAGGGCCTGACGACGACGGATGCCGGTGACCTGAACCGCGCCACGGCGCGCGGCTGGACGAAGTATCCGCTGGGGGTGCTGTGGGCGCTGCAGCAGCGTGGGCTCCCCGTTCCCGGCCTGGACCTGCTCCTGGACTCGGATGTGCCCCGGGGCGCGGGACTGGCCTCCTCCCATGCCATCGAGTGCGCCGTCATTACCGCGCTGAACGAGCTCACGGCCGCCGGGCTGGGCGTCGAGGACATGGTGCTGGCCACCCGGCGCGCCGAGAACGACTTCGTCGGCGCGCCCACAGGCATCATGGACCAGTCGGCCTCGCTGCGCGGCTCAGCCGGCCATGCCGTCTTCCTGGACTGCCGGGACCAAAGCGTCCGCCTCGTGCCGTTCGACGCCTCCGGTGCCGGGCTCCAGATGCTGGTGATCGACACGAAGGTGTCGCATTCCCATGCCGCCGGTGGCTACGCCGTCCGGCGCGCCTCCTGCGAGCTCGGGGCGGAGGTGCTCGGGGTGGCGTCCCTGCGCGATGTGGGACTCGAGGATCTTGGTGAAGCGGGCGGGCTCCTGGACGAGGAGACATTCCGCCGGGTCCGCCACGTCGTCACCGAGAATGACCGCGTGCTGCAGACGGTCGAGCTGCTCCGCAGCGTTGGACCCCAGTCGATCGGTCCCCTGCTCGATGCCTCCCATGCCTCGATGCGGGACGACTTCGAGATCTCCTGTCCCGAACTGGACCTCGCGGTGGAAACTGCACGCTCGGCGGGCGCCCTCGGCGCCCGCATGACCGGAGGCGGCTTTGGCGGCTCCGCGATTGCGCTCACGCCGGTGGGCGCGGTACGGGACGTGCGGGCCGCCGTCGAACGGTCCTTTGCGCAGGCCGGCTACGCGGCTCCCGACGTCTTCAGCGTCCGCCCCGCGGCCGGGGCCATGCGCCTGGCATGACCGGAGCGTAGGCTGGGCGCATGCCAGAAGCCGTCATCGTTTCCACTGCCAGAGGCCCCATCGGACGCGCCTTCAAGGGCTCGCTGAAGGACGAGCGGCCCGACGACCTGGCTGCCGCCATAGTGAAGGCCGCGCTGGCCAAAATACCAGCCTTCGACGCCGCGGACGCGGACGGCCAGGGCCTGGACGACCTGTATCTGGGCTGCGCGGAACCGAGCGGTGAAGCGGGCTCCAACATGGCCCGGGTGGTCGCCATCCTGGCCGGCCTCGACAACGTCCCGGCCGCCACCGTCAACCGTTTCTGCGCCTCCAGCCTGCAGACGCTCCGGATGGCCTTCCACGCCATCAAGGCCGGCGAAGGCCAGGCCTTTGTCTCGGCGGGAGTGGAGGCGGTGTCCCGGTACCGCGACTGGGCGGGGGCCGGAGAAACCGACGCGAGCACCCACAACCCGCAGTTCGACGCCGCCCGGAAGCGCACGGCGGCCCGCGCCGCCTCCAACACGCCGTGGACGGACCCCCGGCTGGGCGGCCGGATGCCGGACATCTACATTTCCATGGGCCAGACCGCCGAGAACGTCGCCACCAGCTATGGCATCAGCCGGGCGGACCAGGACGCCTGGGCCGTGCTCAGCCAGAACCGCACCGAAGCGGCCATCGCCTCGGGCTTCTACACCCGGGAGATCACGCCGTACACGCGGAAGGACGGCGTCGTGGTCGGCCGGGACGATTCGCCCCGGGCGGGTGTCACCTCCGAGTCCGTCAGCGCCCTGCAGCCCGTCTTCCGCAGCGAAGGCACCGTCACAGCCGGCAATGCCTGCCCGCTGAACGACGGCGCCGCCGCCGTCGTGGTCATGAGCGAGGTGCGGGCGCGCGAACTCGGGCTGGCGCCGCTCGCCCGGATCGTGTCCACCGGCGTCAGCGCCCTCTCCCCCGAGCTGATGGGCATGGGACCGGTGGAGGCCAGCCGGCGGGCGCTGACGCTCGCCGGGCTGGGCATCGGGGACATCGACCTCGTGGAACTCAACGAGGCGTTCGCGGTCCAGGTCGTGGCGAGTGCCAAGGAGCTCGGGATCGACCACAGCAAGCTCAACGTCCACGGCGGCGCCATTGCACTGGGGCACCCGTTCGGCATGACCGGCGCCCGGCTGGCCACGACCCTGCTGAACGGACTCCGGGAGCGGGATGCGCAGCTGGGGCTGGCCACGCTGTGCGTCGGCGGCGGGCAGGGCATGGCAGTGGTCCTCGAACGGCTGGGCTGAGCCGCAACGCGCCTGGACCGGCATGCAAAAGGGGAGCCCCGCCGTGCGGCGGGGCTCCCCTCGATTTAGTTCTCCGGGACCGGTCGGTTAGTCGTTACCGCGGAGGATCGACAGCAGGCGGATGATCTCGACATACAGCCACACGAGGGTGACCGTGAGGCCGAAGGCAGCGGTCCAGGAGAAGCGGCTCGGAGCACCGCTGCGGACGCCGGCTTCGATGCTGGTGAAGTCCATGATCAGGGAGAAAGCGGCCAGGCCGATCGCCAGCAGGCCAATAAAGACGCCCAGCGGGATGCCGAAGATCTCCACGCTGGTCCGCAGACCGAACGGGGAATCGACCGCGCCGGTCCACATCATGACCATGTTGATGAGCGCGAAAACGGCGTAGCCGATCATGGCGATCATGAAGAAGCGCATGGCCTTCGGGGTGGCGCGGACCTTGCCGCTCTTGAAGAGCACCAGGGTCACGGCGAAGACCGAGAGTGTGCCGATGACGGCCTGCAGGCCCACGCCCGGGAACATTCCGTCGAGGATCCGCGTCAGACCGCCGAGGAAGAGACCTTCCAGGCCGGCATAGGCCAGGATCAGCGCCGGTGAAGGCTGCTTCTTGAAGCTGTTGACCAGCGCGAGGACGAATCCGCCCAGCGCGCCGACGATCATCAGCATGGAAGCCAGGCCCTGAGCCACGACGAGGGTCACGGCTGCGCCGACGATCAGTACACCGAGGCAGGCGGCGGTCTTGACGATGACATCGTCAAAGGTCATGCGGCCGGTATCGGCGGGCCCGGCCGCGGGCCGGTTGTACATGTCCTGGAGCTGGTCCTGGGTCATGCCCTGCTGGGCCGCGCCAAAGCCGCCCTGGCCGTACTGACCCTGGCCGAACTGTCCCGGGGCGTAGCCGTTCTGACCGTAGGCTCCTTGCCCGTAGGCCTGCTGGGCAGGCGGTGCCTGGGTGGCTCCACGGAAGTTCTTTCCGTTGAAGATCGGGTTTCCGCCAAGTGCCATTGCGGGTGTCCTCCAAATAAAGGGGGTGAATGATTATCGGTGGTGAGCCGTTAGTCCATGGTTGCAGCCCACGCTACCAATTTCCACGACTGGCGGGCAGGGATAGTTCCCCCGGGACCCCGGCCGCAACCCAACCGTGATCTCCCCGGCGCGGTTTTCCGCCCTGAGGCCGCCACGGACTCCGAATGTTTAGGAATACTCGGAATCAACAAAAGTTTTCTTTAGCGCAGGTAAATGACAGCATGGGGCGGGCTTCACGGTTGTTACCCGATCGCGACGTTATCCCTGCTCGCAGCGGCATTCATTGCCCTGAACGGGCTGTAACATGGGCCAAACAGGGTGACGAACATCACAAGCTAGTCCGTTTTCTATCCATCTGCATCGCACCACGTACCACCCCTCGTTATCCCTTCGTCATCCTGACTGTTCGCAGCGGTTGCAAAGGCGCAACCCAGACCACCCCCATGTGGAGGTTTTCAATTTGAGAAGCACACCGAGAGGCCTGTCGCAGAGACGGCGCGGCAGTCTGCTGAAAGCTGTGGGGGCCGTATTCGCCGCCGTGGCCGCGCTACTGCTCATCGTCGCACCGGCATCGCAGGCCACGACTCCCTCGCCGGCACCATCCCCGTCGGCCACCACGTTCCAGAACAGCATCAGCGGCTTCCTGCGCGGCGACGACCGCGCCCCGATCGCCGACGTGACCATCACCGCCAAGAGCGGTGACTTCACGGGAACCACGAAGTCGGGAGCCAACGGTTCATGGACCATCGGCGTCCCCACCCAGGGAACGTACGAGGTCCAGCTGGACGAATCCACGCTGCCGCAGGGCATCAAGCTCGCCGACGGCCAGGAGAATCCCCGCAAAGTCACCTTCAGCCAGACCTCCAACCTCTCGGTGATCTTCGCCTTCGGCAAAGGCATAGTCGTCCAGCAGCAGGACTTCGGCCAGAACCTGATCAACCGCCTCGTGGCGGGCCTCAGCTTCGGGCTGCTGCTCGCCCTCGCCTCCGTGGGCTTGTCACTGATCTTCGGAACAACCGGACTGACCAACTTCGCGCACGGCGAGATGGTCACCCTCGGCGCCGTACTGGTCTTCGCGTTCAACGCGATGAACCTCCCGTTCTGGCTGGCCATCATCCTGGCCCTGCTCGGCGGCGGACTGTTCGGCTACGTCCAGGACACCGGCCTGTGGAAGCCGCTGCGGCGCCGCGGTACGGGTCTGGTCCCCATGATGATCGTCAGCATCGGCCTGGCACTGGCCGCCCGCTACGTGATCCAGTTCTTCTTCGGCGGCGCAACAAAGCAGCTGCCTTTCGCCCAGAGCCCGGAAATCCAGATCGGCCCGGTCTCCATCTCCCCCAACAACCTCTGGTCACTCGTGATCAGCGTGGTCGTCATCGCCCTGATCGGCATCGTCCTGCTGAAGACCCGGCTTGGCAAGGCGACCCGCGCGGTGGCCGACAACCCGGCCCTGGCTGCGGCCTCCGGCATCGACGTCGACTCCGTCATCCGGATCGTCTGGGTCACCGGCGGCATGCTGGCCTCCCTCGGCGGCATCCTCTGGGCGTACTACCGTCCCGGCGTCACCTTTGACATGGGCTCGCAGATCCTGCTGCTCATCTTCGCCGCCGTCACCCTGGGCGGCCTCGGCACGGTCTTCGGTGCCCTGATCGGATCCGTCATCGTCGGCATCTTCGTGGAGCTGACCACCGTGTTCGGCCTCGCCGCCGACCTCAAATATGTGGGAGCGCTGTTCATCATGATTGTTGTCCTCTTGTTCCGTCCTCAGGGCATTCTGGGCCGCCGCGAGCGTGTGGGTTAGGAGACAGCCATGGACTTCGGATTCATTTTTTCAAGCGCTGCCGGCGAACTGTTCAGTCCGACGACGGCGGCCTACGCCCTCGCCGCCTTGGGCCTTGCAGTTCACTTCGGCTACTCGGGCCTGCTCAACTTCGGCCAGGCCGGTTTCATGGCGGTGGGAGCCTACGGCTTCGCCATCTCCACGCTGACCTTCAAGGTCCCGTTCTTCCTCGGCCTGCTCATCGCCGTCATCTGCTCGGCCATCTTCGCCATGCTCCTGGGCATTCCAACCCTCCGGCTCCGGGCCGACTACCTGGCCATCGTCACGATCGCGGCGGCGGAAATCGTCCGCTACATCGTCACGACGAACCAGCTGACCTCCGTGACCGGTTCGGCCAACGGCCTGGCCGCCTTCGAAGGCGGGTTCTACGCCATGAACCCCTTCCCGGAAGGCTCGTACCTGGGCATGAACAACCGGGACTTCTTCATCCGCATCGTCGGCTGGGGACTCGTCATCATCTGCTGCACCCTGGTGTGGCTGCTGATGAGAAGCCCGTGGGGCCGCGTACTCAAGGGCATCCGCGAGGACGAAAACGCGGTCCGGTCCCTCGGCAAGAACGTGTACGCCTACAAGATGCAGGCCCTCATCATCGGTGGCGTCCTCGGCGCCCTGGCGGGCATGATCTTCACCCTCCCCCGCGGCGCGGTCCAGCCGGCGAACTACGGCACCGAGCTGACGTTCTTCCTCTACACCGTCCTGCTGCTCGGCGGCCTCGGCACGGTGCTCGGCCCGGTCGTCGGCGCCATGATCTTCTGGGTCGTGCTGTCCCTCACGCAAAGCATCCTGTCCGGCCTGATCGAATCAGGCGCGGTCACCTGGCTGAACACCGTCCAGGCAGGGCAGCTTCGTTACATCCTGGTGGGCGTCGCACTGATGCTGCTGATGATCTTCAGGCCCCAGGGTGTCTTCGGCAACAAGAAGGAGTTGGCGTTCGCATGAGCGAAAAAGCAACAGATGAAAACCTCAACATTGACTACATGACGGACACCCGTCCGATTGCCGCCGGCGAGGCTGCTCCCGGCTGCAAGAAGCGGGACCCGATCGTGGTGGCCGAAAACGTGACCCGCGCGTTCGGCGGCCTTAACGCCGTCGACGTCGAGTACCTTGAGATCCCGCGGCACAAGATCACGGCGCTCATCGGCCCGAACGGTGCCGGCAAGACCACCCTGTTCAACCTGCTCACGGGCTTCGATACGCCGAACTCGGGCACGTGGCAGTTCGAGGGCAACAGCATCGCCGGCGTCTCTTCCTACAAGGTCGCCAGGATGGGCATGGTGCGCACCTTCCAGCTCACCAAGGTCATGGGCAAGCTCACCGTGATGGAGAACATGCGCCTGGGCGCGTCCAACCAGCCCGGCGAGCGGCTGTCCAAGGCCCTGTTCAAAGGCATGTGGGGCGGCCGGGAGAAGGACATCACGGCCCAGGCCGACGTGCTGCTGGAGAAGTTCAAGCTGGACGCCAAGAAGGACGACTACGCGGCGTCGCTGTCCGGCGGCCAGCGCAAGCTGCTTGAAATGGCCCGTTCCCTCATGGTGCGGCCCAAGCTGGTGATGCTCGACGAGCCGATGGCCGGTGTCAACCCGGCGCTGACCCAGTCCCTCCTGGACCACATCAAGAACCTCAAGGCCGAGGGCATGACCGTGCTGTTCGTCGAGCACGACATGAACATGGTCCGCCACATCGCCGACTGGGTGGTGGTCATGGCCGAAGGCAAGATCGTCGCCGAGGGCCCGCCCGCCGACGTCATGAAGAACCCGGCCGTGATTGACGCCTACCTGGGCGCCCACCACGACGTCGATCTCGGCGACTCGGAGGGTATCAAGGAACTCGCCGCCGAACTGGAAGCGGACGAGGAGTCGATTGTCGGCACCGAGAACGCCGGCATCATCTCGCTCGACGTCGTCGCCGCTGAAACGGATTCGCCCCCGGTCCCGGACAGCAACGGTCCGGCCCGCGGCAGGCGCAGCGCCGATGAGCCGAACCGCACAGAGAAGGACACAGAATGAGCGCCACCAGCGCGGCACCCGCCGCACAGCCCGTGCACGATGAGGATTCGGTGGTCAAAGTCACCAATCTGGTGGCCGGCTATCTCCCCGGGGTCAACATCCTCAACGGCTGCAGCATCGAGGCCCGCAAGGGCGAGCTGATCGGCATCATCGGGCCCAACGGCGCCGGTAAGTCGACGCTGCTCAAGGCGATGTTCGGCCTGGTCAAGGTGCATTCGGGCTCGGTTGTGGTCCGGGGCCAGGACATCACCGGGCTCAAGGCCAACAAGCTGGTCAGCAGGGGCATCGGGTTCGTTCCGCAGAACAACAACGTGTTCGCCGCCCTGACCATCGAGGAAAACCTGCAGATGGGCATGTTCCAGCGACCCAAGGACTTCCTCGAGCGGTTCGACTTCGTCACCGGCCTGTTCCCGGAGCTCGGCAAGCGGCGCGCCCAGCGGGCCGGCTCGCTCTCCGGCGGCGAACGCCAGATGGTCGCCATGGGCCGGGCCCTCATGATGAATCCGGCCGTGCTGCTGCTCGATGAGCCCTCCGCGGGCCTCTCCCCTGTCAAGCAGGACGAGACCTTCCTGCGGGTCCACGAGATCAACCGGGCCGGCGTTTCCGTGATCATGGTGGAGCAGAACGCACGCCGCTGCCTGCAGATCTGTGACCGCGGCTACGTCCTGGACCAGGGCAAGGACGCCTACACGGGTACCGGACGGGAGCTCATGAAGGACCCCAAGGTCATCCAGCTGTACCTGGGCACCCTGGCCGACGAAGTCGACTAGCTCCCCGGGCAGTCTCCCCGGGCACTGTCCCAGGGCAGTGTCCCCATGGAAGGGCCGTCACCAGCCGGTGGCGGCCCTTCTGCGTGCCTGGAGTAGCGCTGCGGTATTCCGAGGCCACACGGCGTCTGCGGTCGGCTCCGGGCATCTCCGGGCATCTCCGGGCATCTCCGAAGCCGGACGTGCCTCCCCCGTACGCAAAAGACCCCCGTCCGGACTGGACGGGGGTCTCTTGGGTGTCAGGAGGAAGTGGCCTACAGCTTGCCGAATTCTTCCTTGGCGGGCTTGTAGGTATTGTCATCCTGGTAGTCGTAGATGCCGATGTAGGCTTCCGTCGGGTCACCGGCGTCGGAGAACGTTACGGGGCCGGACTGGCCGTCGTAATCGATGTTCTTGCCGTTCCGCATAAGCGTGACACAGGACGGGAAGTCGTTGCACTTCTCGCCGTCTTCAGACACATCCTTGAGGTGTGCCGCGATATCAACGCCCTTGGTGCTCTTGGCTTCTTCGGCAGCCAGGGCAATCAGGTTGACGGCATCATAAGACTCGCCCGCGTAGCTGTAGTCCTTCAGCGCCGGGTCGATGGCGAGGAGCTTCTTCTTGAAGTCATCCTTGGCGAAG
Source organism: Arthrobacter sp. UYEF20 (assembly GCF_040546335.1). Taxonomy (NCBI): domain Bacteria; kingdom Bacillati; phylum Actinomycetota; class Actinomycetes; order Micrococcales; family Micrococcaceae; genus Arthrobacter; species Arthrobacter sp. UYEF20. The sequence goes on from NZ_JBEPNP010000008.1 coordinate 113,887, forward strand.
GTGCCGGGGATGGTGCCCTGGGCGCCCTTCATCGTGCCCGGCTGGAAGTCCTTGCTGTAGTCGGACGTGTTGCCGTCCACCAGGAAGAGCTGGGTGGCTTTGACGCCCTTGCCCGTCATCAGCGGGACAATGCTCTTGGCCTGGTCAAAGGTGATCAGGGCAATGGCATCCGGCTTGGCCGCGACGATCTTGTCAACCTGGCTGCTGAACTGGGAATCGCCTTCGTTGAAGAGTTCCTCGGCGACAACCTTGCCACCGGCCGCCTCGAACGCTGCCTTCACGTTCTTCGCGAGGCCCGTGCCGTACGCATCGTTGAGTACGATCATGCCGACGGTCTGGGCTCCACAGGTAGCCATGTAGTTGCCGAGCACCTTGCCCTGGAGCACGTCCGAGGGGGCGGTGCGCCAGTAGAGGCCCTTGTCATCCCAGGTGGTGAAGTCCGGCGAGGTGTTGGCCGGGGAGAACTGGACGACGCCGGCGCCGGTGATCTGGTTGATCACGGTCTTGGACACGCCCGAGGATGCGGCACCCACGATTGCGCTGACGCCTGAGCCCAGCAACGCGTTGGTGGACTGCGTGGCGATGTCCGTCTTCGTGTCGCCGGAATCGCGGTGGATGACCTCGACCGGTTTGCCCAGCACGCCGCCGGCATCGTTGATTTCCTTGATGCCGAGGTTGACACCGGCGATTTCGGGCGGGCCGAGGAAGGCCAGCGACCCGGTGGTCGGCAGGAGCGAGCCGATCTTCAGCGCGGTTTCAGTCGTGGTGGGGGAAGCTGGTATTGCACCGCCGGCGCCGGCGGCAGTGGTGGCGCTGCCGGTTGCACTCGGGGCCGGGCAGGCGATGCCTGCGGCCTTGGCGGTGGCGGATCCAGTCGACGTCGGGGCGGACGAGCCACCACAAGCCGTAGCCAGAAGGGCGACGCCGATGCTAAGCGCTGTGAGCTTAGCGATGCGGGGCGCCACCTGGGGGAGTGAAGTCATGTAGAAATCTCCTCGATCTAAAGGTGTGAACGGCCTTTGATGCGAAAGATCAGGTGTTCCTGATTTAACTTCAAGCTAATGCAAATTTGGCGCGAACATAAGTGACTACGGTCACATCCTTATAACACTCGTTGCATAGAGGAAATCAGCGCCGGGATCCGGGGTGTTGGGAGGGCGCGGCCGAGTGCCGAAGCGCCAATGTGCCCCAGGTGGGATTCGAACCCACAACACGCGGATTTTAAGTCCGCTGCCTCTGCCAGTTGGGCTACTGGGGCGCCCGGTCCATGCTATCGCCTCGGGCAGCCCTCCGCTCCTGCCGGAGTTCAGCCAAACGGCCCGGCGGAGCGGAAGGTCCCGCTGACCCCGCCCGGCCAGACGGCCAGCGGAAGCAGCTGGAAGTGCACGCCCCAGGCCCGGTCCGGGGCCTCGACGCCGAGGGAGGTGGACGGCACGAAGCCGAACCGCGAGTAATACTCGGAGCTTCCCAGCAGCGCGATCCCCCGCTCCCGCGCGGCGTTCGCGCGGGCGATAGTTTCGTTCATGAGCGCGGACCCGATGCCGTGGCGCTGCAGCCGCGGCACCACGCCGATGGGACCCAGGCCAAGCAGTTCCAGCTCCCCCACCCGGCCCCGGGTGCTGATCACATGGCCCACGATCTCGCCGTCGAGCTCCGCCACGATGCTGAAGTCCGGCAGGTATTCCTCGCACTCAAAGAGCCGGGCCAGCAGCTGCACCTCCTCCGGTTCGCCGTCGACCGGCAGCCCGGTGACGGGCGAGACGGAGAAGGCCGCGGCCGTGAGGGCGAGGATGGTGGGGCGGTCTGCGGGCTGTTCGCTGCGCAGCACGAGTTCCGGCGCCGGCTTCTGCTCCCCACTGGCAGCGACCAGCTCGTGCAGAACCTCCAGCGCACGGTCGGCGTCCGCCACGGGTACCAGCAGATGGTCGTGGTGGAAGCCCGCCAGGACATTGCAACTGATTTTTGCCTCGGTCAACGCTGCGCTGACGGCTGCCGTCAGGCCCACCGCCTCGAGCGAAGAATGCACCTGGAGCGTAATCCAGGCCCCGACAAAGTCATAGGACAGTCCCTGGCCGTCCGCGTCGGCCCGCGGCAACACCACGGTGAGGCCTTCGGCCTCGCGGACGGCTGCCGCGATCGCGCCGGCCAGGGGTCTGCCATGTGGCCAGAGGACGTAGACGAACTCGCCGGCGCGGAGTTCGGGGCGCATTGTGGCCAGAAGAGTGTGCAGGTCCTTGTCAGCGCTCATGCAGCCAGTCTAGGTGCGTGGCCCGGCCGGGCCGTCCTCGAGCAACTGCCGGCGGCTGGCCCAACGAAAACGGCGGCCGCTCCCCTTGAGGGGAACGGCCGCCGTCGAAAGGCTGGCGCTGGCTACTTGGAGTTGGCCGGGACAGCTTTCTTGCTTTCGGTCGGGACAGCTTTCTTGCTTTCGGCCGTGACAGCGTCTGCTGCCGGCTTGCCGGCAACCGGGGCAGCGGGGGCTGCGGCCGGCTTGGGTGCCGGGGTTGCTGCAGCCACGAAGGCGCCGCGCGGGTTGTCCAGGTCCATCAGCTGGGTGGTGTCGCGCCCCAGGAAGAGGGCCCAGAACCAGCCGGAGATGACGCGGAACTTGCGCTCGAACGTCGGGATGGCCAGGCCGTGGTAGCCACGGTGCGCCAGCCAGGCCAGCGGGCCCTTGAGCCCGATGCGGCCCAGGAGATTGATGTTGGCCACACCCTTCCACTCGCCGAAACCGGCAACGGCGCCCAGGTTCTTGTGCTTGTAGTCCGTGAGCGGCTTGTCCCAGCGGGAAGCCCACAGGTTCTTGGCCAGGCGCTTGGCCTGACGCAGCGCGTGCTGGGCGTTCGGGACGCAGGTACCGTCCGGCAGGCCGCTGCCCGTGAGATCCGGCACGGCCGCAACGTCGCCGGCAGCCCAGGCGTTCTCGATGATCCCTTCGTCGCCGGCGATGCGCAGGTCCGGGAGGACACGTACGCGTCCGCGCGGCTCGAGCGGGAAGTCGGTGGAGCGGACCATCGGGTTGGCCTGCACACCGGCAGTCCACACGAGGGTGTCGGATTCGAATTCCTGGGCGGGAGTCTTGTCCGGGAGGTTGATGAGCTTCAGCGAGCCCTCGGCGTTGTCGAGGGAGGTGTTGAGCAGGACCTCGATGCCTCGGCTGCGCAGGTGCTCGACCACCCATTCAGCCTGCGAGGCGGTGACCTCGGGCATGATCCGGCCCATGGCCTCGACCAGGACGAAGCGGACTTCCTCCTGCTTGACGCGCGGGTTGTTCTTGACGGCGGCGCGGGCGAGGTCTTCCATTTCGGTGATGCACTCGATGCCGGCGAAGCCGCCGCCGACGACGACGAAGGTCAGCGCGCGGGCGCGCTCGGCCGGGTCCGTCATGAGGGAGCCGGTTTCAATGCGCTCCAGGACACTGTTGCGCAGGGCGACGGCCTCCTCGATGGTCTTGAGGCCGATGCCCTTGTCCGCGAGGCCCTTGATCGGGAACGTGCGGGTAATCGCGCCTGCAGCGACGACGACGTCGAAGTAGGGTACCTCGAAGTTGTCGCCGCCGTCGGCCGGGGCAACCACAGCGGTGCGGTTGGCGTGGTCGATGGAGAGAACCCGGCCCTGGATGAGCTCGGTCTGCTTGAGGTGCTGGCGGTGCGAGACCACCGCGTGCCGCGCCTCGATGTTGCCGCCGGCAACTTCGGGGAGGAAGGGCTGGTAGGTCATGTAGGGCAGGGGATCAACGACGGTGACGATGCCACCGGCATTCGCGATCTTCTTCTGCAGTTTGAGGGCTACGTACAGGCCGACGTACCCGCCGCCGACGACGAGTACCCTGGGACGGTCCTGGAGCTGAGGTGAGGATGCCATTGGTCAAGGATACCGTAGTTTGTGAAAAACTTCACTAACTGCTGATCCCCCCAAGTGACTCGCATTAGTTGCCGTTTTGAGGCCCAGAACGACAACTACTGCGACCTAGTTGGGCTTGCCGGAATCCACCGAATCCAGCACCCCGGTTTCGGGCCGGCCGGGGCCGGCCGGAGCCCCCGGAGGGTTCCGCACGGCCCGGCGGAGCTGGAAGACCGCAGCCCCGACGATGCACAGGAACAATCCGCCGAAGCCCAGGATCACGAGAGCCGGAACGGCATTGTCCAGCCCCGAGGGCTGCTCCGCCACCGGCACCGTGGCCTCGGGCAGGGTGGGCGCGGCGCTCGTCGGGGTGGGGGCTGCCGCGGCCGGCGTCGTCGCCAGGTTCCCGCGCCGGTGGACGCGGATCCACTCCGAAATGGAACCCAGCGGGTTGACCTTGGTTTCCGGCACATCGGCCTTGAGCGCCGCCTCGGCGTTGAGCACGCCGAAGCCGTAGAGCGGGTCCTTCCCGGGCGCACCGGCGTCCTTCGCGGTGCTGACGATTCTGTTGATGACCTGGCTGGCGGGCATGTCCGGCCACTCGGACCGGATCAGGGCCGCGACGCCGGCGACGATGGGAGTAGCGCCGGAGGTGCCGGCCCATTCGGCGTAGCCGCCGCCGGGCACGCCCCCGATCAGGTTCTCTGCCGGGGCTGCGACGCCGATGCTGATGCCCTGCGAGGAGGAATCGATGCTGGCTGTCCCCTTGCGGTCCAGCCCGGCCACGGTCAGCACGCCGGGGATGGTGGCCGGCGCACCGACCTGCACGTTGCCGCCCACCCGGTTGCCCGCGGCGGCCACGATCACCACGTCCTTCTGCTCGGCGTAGAGGAATGCCGCGTCCCAGCTCTGCGGCCACTCCGGGGACGTGCTGCCCAGCGAAATGTTGATGACGCGCGCGCCGTTGTCCACGGCCCAGCGGACCGCCTCGGGGATCTGGTCCTGGTCACTCTTGCCGCCGGGGTTGGCGGATCCGAGCCAGGTGGAGACGGAAAGCAGCTGGGCCTCCGGGGCAACGCCGACGATCCCGTCCGGCCCGACGGTGGGGCGGGGCCGTGCACTGGCGCTGGGGCTGGCGCTGGCGCTCGGCGTGGATCCTGCGGGCTGGTGGCCACGGCCGGCCAGCATGGTGGCCACCAGGGTGCCGTGCTCCGGTTTGGCACCGATGCTCTGCTGCCCGTCCGGGCTGCCGGCATCGGAGATGTCCACTCCCCCGGCCAGCACTCCCGCCAGGTCCGGGTGCTCGCCGTCCACGCCGCTGTCAATCACGGCGACCTTGACGTTGGCCCCCTTGGAGACTTCCCAGGCCTTGGTGATTCCCGACTCTGCGAGCCAGTATTGCTTGTCGCGCGAGGAATCGGCGTGGGCCGCGGGGGCCCCGGCCAGCGCTGCCGTGAGGGTGCCGCCGGCAAGGGCCAAGGCCATCAACGCGGAGGCGGTCCGGCGGGGCCGGGCTGTTGCTCTGGTCATTCGGGTCCTATCGGCGGTACTGCGGTTGCGCCTCGGGTCGGGAGGCGGCGGGGAGGCGCTGCGGCAAGTTGGAGCGGTGGGTCGGTCCGGCTGGTACGGAGATCCGTGTGACGGCGGATCCGGCTGATGCGCCGGCTAGCTGATACTGAGGGCAATGCCGTCAAGGATATCGTGTTCACTGGCGACGGCCGTGGTGATCCTTCCCTCTGTGACTTCCGCCAGGCGGTCCAGGACGCGACGCCAGATGAGTCCGCCCGCGCCGATCACGTCCACGCGTCCCGGGTGCATGTACGGCAGGGCGGCACGCTCCGCCCGCGTCATTTCAAGCAGTTCGGTACACGCCCGACGGACGGCATCCAGGGGGAGCTCGGTCCCGTGGATCGCCTCCGGGGAGTACTCGGGAAGGTGCAGGGCATGGGCTGTGATGGTGGTGACCGAACCCGCCACCCCGACGACGACGGTGGCGCGGTCCAGCGGCACGGTCCGGGCAGCGTCGCTGATGGCGGCGTCGACGTCGGCTTCCGCCGCGGCGATCTGCTCCGCCGTCGGCGGGTCGCTGCGGAGGTGGCGTTCCGTCATCCGGACGCAGCCGATGTCCACGGATTTGGCGGCGATGACGCCGTCGGCGTTTCCCAGCACGAACTCCGTGCTGCCGCCGCCGAGGTCGACCACAAGCACCGGATCCTGGCCCCGGGACGGCAGCACGCTGCTGGCGCCGGCGAAGGACAGGGCGGCTTCCTCGTCGCCGGTGATCACTTCGGGTTCGACGCCGAGGAGCTCGCGGATCCCGTCGATGAAGACCTGCCGGTTCCGTGCGTCCCGGGTGGCCGAGGTCGCGACGAAACGTATCCTCCCGGCACCGTGGCTGCGGATCAGTTCGGCGTACTCCCGGGTGGCGGCGAAGGTGCGGTCCAGGGCTTCCGGGGCGAATTCGCCGGTGGCGTCCACTCCCTGGCCCAGCCGGACCACACGCATTTCACGCACGACGTCGGTGAGCCGCGGGACGGCGCTGCCGGCCTCAATGTGGACATCGGCGATGAGCAAACGGATCGAGTTGGTCCCGCAGTCGACGGCGGCGACGCGGGTCACTGGCCGGCCTCCGGCGACGCGGCGCTGCCGGCGTTCTCCGCGCGGGCGCTGCGGACGGGGGCCGGCCGGCCCATGATCCCGGGAAGGCCCTGGGGCCCGTGCCGGCTGAGGTCCTGCGAGGGGACCTCGCCGCCGGTGTCCCAGGCGCCGTCGCAGTAGCAGCGGTCCTGGGTCCACCATTCGCCGATGGCGGCGATGGCTTCGTCGCCGAGCGGATTCACGCCGGGCCCGGCGGCAAGGGAGTGCCCCACCAGCACGTGCAGGCATTTGACGCGGGTGGGCATACCGCCGGCGGAGATACCGTCGATCTCAGGCACCGCTCCGATGCCGGACCGGGCGCCGATCTCCGCCCGGGAGGCCAGGTAGGCTTCGTGGGCTGCCCGGTAGCCGGCGGCCAGCGTCTCATCGCCGCCCAGCCGCTCGTTCATCTCGTTCATCAGCCCGGCCGCCTCAAGCCGGGAGACTGCGGAAGTGATGACCGGGTGCGTCAGATAAAAAGTGGTGGGGAACGGCGTGCCGTTGCTGAGCCGGGGTGAGGTGGCCGCGACGAGCGGGTTGCCGCAGACGCACCGGACCGGGATTTCGACGACGTCACGGACGGGGCGTCCCAACTGCCGGCTCAGGACGTCAAGGTCGTGCGGTGAGGGCTGGCGGGATTCCTGCGGCGCGGCTGCCGTCCTGGCAGCATCGGGGTTTCCTGCCGCCGCGGCCCCTGCCACGGGGCTCTCGTCCACTCGGTTCTCGTCCACTGGCGCGGCACCTTTCCTGCCCTGTCTGGCTCGTCCGTCGGATAAGCCGGCGGCGGGCGCCGCTTTAGTCTGTTGCCGAACGCCGGATGGACTCCCAGAGGGTGTCCACCCACGGCAGCTTGGCCGGGTCTGGTGTTGATGCTGCTCCGGCCGCGCCACCGGGCTCTCCGGCAGGAAGATCACTGCCGAATACCCAGTAGCCCGTTTCTCCGGGCATAACCATGTTAATCCGGTCGCGGGCCTGCTGCTTAACGTAGTTCGGATCCTGCCAGCGGGAGACCTGGCGTTTGAGGTCGTTCTGCTGCGACTGCTTCGCGGAGATATCGCCCTGAAGTGCGGCGATTTCGGCGCGTTTCTCGAAGAAGATCTTGACGGTGGGCGCCAGCATGATGGTGATGGCAATCATGACCACGAACAGGGCCAGCATGCGTCCGGAGAAGGCCCTGGCCGGGACGGGCGTCTCCTCCGGCCCCGCTGTGGGCTGCTTGCTGCCGCCAATCCTGGTCCCGCCGTGCTTGCTCCCGCGGGTCCTGGCAGTGCTTGTCCTGGCAGTGCTCGTCCTGGCAGTGCTCGTCCTGGCATCGCCCGACGTCGCATCGCCGGACTTCGCATCGCCGGACTTGGTGGTGCTCATCTTGGCCGGGGTCGTCTGCGCGCGCGGTGCGGCTGTGCCGGATGTAACCCGGCCGGATGTAGCCCTGCCCGCGTTGTACCGAGGCGCGTCGTCCTGCGGCGCGTCGTGCTGGGGCGCGTCATGCCGGGAACCGGGAGCCCTGCCGGCAGCGTCGCCCTGGGCCGCACGGCCGCCGAAATCAGCGAGGATGACGTCGCCGCCGTCGCCCGTGTCCGTAGACTTCGGGGCCGGCGCCGTGGCCCGGGGTACCTTGGGGCGGCGGGTAGCCATGTCACTCCTGTAATGCCCGGTCCTTGCTGGGCTGGCTTGCTGGACTCATACTGACAACCGTGACCCGGACCGGCGGCACCAACCCGGCACCAACCCGGCGCCAACTCAAATGCCAAAACAGAACCGGCGGCCATGGTCTGTCAACCATAGCCACCGGTCACTGGTTTTCGTCGCTACTAGCCTTTGAAACGCGGGAAGGCGCTGCGGCCGGCGTAGCGTGCGGCGTCGTCGAGCTCTTCTTCGATGCGCAGCAGCTGGTTGTACTTGGCAACGCGCTCGGAGCGGGCCGGGGCACCGGTCTTGATCTGGCCCGCGTTGGTGGCAACTGCGATGTCAGCAATGGTGGTGTCCTCGGTCTCGCCGGAGCGGTGCGAGGTGATGGTCGTGTAACCCGCACGCTGGGCGAGGGACACGGCGTCGAGGGTTTCGGTCAGGGAACCGATCTGGTTGACCTTGACCAGCAGCGAGTTGGCGGTGCGTGAGTCGATGCCGGTCTGCAGGCGCTCGGGGTTGGTCACGAAGAGGTCGTCGCCGACGATCTGGACCTTGTCGCCGATGGCGTCGGTGAGGGCCTTCCAGCCGTCCCAGTCGTTCTCGTCCAGCGGGTCCTCAATCGAGACCAGCGGGTAGTCGGCAACCAGTTCGGCGTAGTAGGCGCTCATCTCGGCGGAGCTGAGGGCCTTGCCTTCGAACTGGTAGGCGCCGTCGGTGAAGAACTCCGAGGAGGCCACGTCCAGGGCCAGGGCGATGTCCTTGCCCGGGATGTAGCCGGCGTTCTTGATGGCTTCCTGGATCAGGTCCAGGGCGGCGCGGTTGGACGGCAGGTTCGGCGCGAAGCCGCCCTCGTCGCCGAGGCCCGTGGAGAGGCCCTTTTCCTGCAGCACGGCCTTGAGGGCGTGGTAGACCTCGACGCCCCAGCGAAGGCCCTCGGAGAAGGTCTCGGCGCCGAGCGGGACAACCATGAATTCCTGGATGTCGACGTCGGAATCGGCGTGCGAGCCGCCGTTGAGGATGTTCATCAGCGGGACCGGCAGGACGTGGGCGTTCGGGCCGCCCAGGTACTTGTAGAGCGGCAGGTCCGCGGAGGCGGCTGCCGCGTTGGCGACGGCCAGGGACACGCCCAGGATGGCGTTCGCGCCGAGCTTGCTCTTGTTGGCGGTGCCGTCCAGGTCAATCATGGACTGGTCGATGCTGCGCTGGTCGGTGGCGTCGAAGCCGATCAGGGCCGGGGCGATCTGGTCGATGACGGCGTCGACGGCCTTCTGGACGCCCTTGCCGAGGTAACGGCCCTTGTCGCCATCGCGGAGCTCCACGGCCTCGTGCTCGCCGGTGGAGGCTCCGGAGGGAACTGCTGCCCGGCCGATCTGGCCGTCGGAGAGCAGAACTTCAACTTCTACGGTCGGGTTGCCACGGGAATCGAGGATCTCGCGGGCGTGGATGGCATCGATAAGCGCCATGGATGGGCTCCTTTGGGTGAAGCGGTCTGCTGGGAATCTGACTGCCGGGACTCTGGCTGGGAATCAAGCTGAAACCGACGTCCTCGTCCCCCTAAGCCTAGTCGAGAGTGGTACAGGTTACGGAAACCTATCCGGCCCCGGACGTCATCATGGCGATGCCGCGGACCCCTGGCCGTCCTGGAAGCGGCGCGCGGCCCCGCGGAGGGCACGTTCGGCGTCGAGCCCGTTGCGGCGGGCGGCCGCGACGATCCCGAACAGGAGCTCACCGAGCTCCGCCTCCGTGGCCGGGGCGTCGACGGCGGTTTCGCTCCCGGCCGCCGGGACGCCGGCCCGTTCGGCGCGGTCCAGCAGCTTCTGCGCCCGCGCCAACGCCGGAAGCGCTGCGGGGACGCCGTCGAAGACATGTCCCCGTTCCGGTTTTTCCGCCTTCTTGACGGCATCCCATGTCACGACGATTTCCTCCACCGTCGCCGGGAACCCGTCCTGCAGGGAACCGTCCGGGCGGAACACGTGTGGATTCCGGCGGATCATCTTGGCGCTGAGGCCGTGTGCGACGTCGTCGAGGGTGAAGGCCTTCCGTTCCTCGGCGAGGCGGGCGTGCAGGACCACCTGCAGGAGGACGTCGCCCAGTTCGGCCTGCAGCTCCGCGTCCCCGCCGCCGGTCTCGATGGTCTCGGCCACCTCGTACGCCTCCTCCAGGAGGTATTCCACGAGGGATTCGTGGGTGAGGGCCCCCATCCAGGGGCAGTGCTCGCGCAGGGCGGCGATCACGCCAACAAGCCCATGGACGGGGGCGGTGTCCTCGTTAGCCAAGGTCGGCGTAGGCCTCGTTGATGTATTCGACGAGGGCTTCCTTCTCCTCAAGCGGGAGGAAGGCTGCCTCGGCTGCGTTGAGCGTCAGCTCCAGCAGGTCATCGAGGTCGTAGTCGAAGGTCTCCACCAGCAGTTCAAACTCGTCCGTGAGGGTCACGCCGCTCATCAGCCGGTTGTCCGTGTTGATGGTGACGTTGAAGCCGAGCTGGAAGAGCATGTCCAGCGGGTGGCTTTCGATTCCCTCACCGAAGCCGGCAATGGCGCCGGTCTGCAGGTTGGAGGAGGGGCAGATCTCGAGGGCGATGCCGCGGTCGCGGACCCAGCTGGCGAGTTCGCCGAGGGTCACGAGGCCGATGTTGTCGTTGACCTCATCACTGCTGTCGTTGAATTCGGCACCGTCTTCGTCCTCCTCGAACTCAACGGTGACATCCTCGGCGATCCGGACGCCGTGGCCCAGGCGCAGGGCACGGCCGTCGACGAGGGCCGACTGGATGCTTTCCAGGCCGGCAGCCTCGCCGGCGTGGACGGTGGCCGGGAAGTTGTGCTCGGCCAGGTAGGTGAAGGCGTCCTTGAAGCGGGAGGGCAGGAAGCCGTCCTCGGCACCGGCGATGTCGAAGCCGACGGCGCCGTTGTTGCGGTGGCGGACCGCCAGTTCGGCGATCTCCTGGCCCCGGTCCGCATGCCGCATGGCCGTGATCAGCTGGCCCACCTGGATGTCGCGGCCGGTCTCGGCGACGGCGTCCACGCCGGCTTCGAGGCCGGCCTGCACTGCCTCGACCACTTCGTCCAGGCTCAGGCCCTGCTGCAGGTGCTGTTCCGGTGCCCAGCGGACTTCGCCGTAGACGACGCCGTCGTCCGCCAGGTCCTCGACGAACTCCTTGGCGACACGGAAGAGGCCCTCTTTGGTCTGCATCACGGCGATGGTGTGGTCGAAGGTTTCGAGGTAGCGGACCAGCGAGCCGGAGTCGGCGGATTCGCGGAACCACTCCCCCAGCGCCACGGGGTCGGTCGAGGGCAGCGTGTGGCCCACCGCCGCGGCAAGTTCAATGATGGTGGCCGGACGCAGCCCGCCATCCAGGTGGTCGTGAAGGGAAACCTTGGGAAGGCCCTTCAGGTCGAAGTCGAGGTCAGGGGCGGCGTCAGGAATAGTCTCAGTCACGTTCCAACCTTAGGGTCGGACGGCGCCGGACGCTACTTTCTGCCAGCCTCAGTGTCGCGGGCTGCGATCATCGGTGAAGGAACGGGCGCGGCGGCTGGTGGGTTCATGGGCCCGCCGTCGAGCCACTCGTCCACGACCTCGGCATCATGACGCCCGAGGCGCTTGTGCCACCAGCGCAGGAGGTGATCGATCAGCACACCCAGCACGATCGCGAACACCACCGCAATGCCCGCGCTCAGCAGCGGGTTGTCATGGAGCCAGTGGAAGGAGCTGGCCAGGACTCCGATTCCGATGGAATAGACAACCCATGTGGCGCAGGCAAATGCGTCCAGGAAGAAGAATCTCCGGTGCGGGAAGCCCGTGGTCCCGGCCACATAGTTGACGGCGACGCGTCCCCACGGGATGTAACGGGCGGTGAAGATCAGGACGGCGCCGCGCTTCTCCAGTTCGTATCGCGCCCAGCCGAAGACCTTCTCGACCTTCGGCTTGCGCATCCAGCGGAACCGCTCCAGGCCGATCTTCCGGCCCAGCATGTACGCCATGTTGTCCCCCGCGATGGCACCGACCAGGGCTGTCAGGCCCAAGATCCAGAGATTGGGCTGTCCACCGCGCACGGAGAACGCCGCGAGGGCAACAATCAGGGTCTCACTGGGGAGCACCATCGCGAAGCCGTCCACAAAGAAGAAGACCAGCAGGAGGGGGTATATCCACCACTGGCCAGCTGCATGGAGCACCGCCTCATTAATGAACTCCACGCGGGCATTGCTCCTAGATGAAAATGTGGCACACATTCTGCCAGCGGAAAGTGAGGTAGATCGCTCCTAAGTGTCCCACGGCGATGGCACGCTCCGCTACGGTTTCGCGGAGGTATCCGCTACGCCCGGGACGCAGAAATCCGCCCACGGCCGAGAGATTTCCGCCTAGCCCTCCGCCGGCGGCGGCGTGGCCGGGCTGAAGGACATGCCCCGCGCCGGGGTCGGCGGACGGGCATATACCGGTTGTGCCCGGTCCCGGGCCCGAGGATTGGGCATGTCCTCCCGGGGAGCAGCCCGACGCCCTGCCGCCGGACACGCCCAACCCTTGACGGACAGCCCCACGCTTGACGGGACCAGCCCCACGCGCCCATGCCGTGACGGTCCTCCCCAGTTGCTTCGGCGCCGGGCGCCAAACGCGCGCGGGATTCCGGGCTTTGCCAGGGCCGGCAAGCGGCCGGGCGGCGGGCAACCGGGAAGGAGCGCCCGCGCTGGTGCCTGCGCCCGACCAAGTCAACGAAAATGCCCACCGGACGGGGCATGCCCTATGCCAGGGCCGGCGCGAGGACATATTCCGGTTGTGCCCGGTCCAGGGCGCGAGGATTGGGCATGTCCCCCCGGAGAGCAGCCGATCCCCGCAGCGGAGCCACCCGCACATGCGCCCGGATCCGGACGGTGCCCTCCTCCAGGGCCAGCGCAGGTACATATTCCGGTTGTGCCCGGTCCCCGGCCCGAAAACTGGGCATGTCCTCCCGATCCGAAGAGGTCTGGGCCCCCTAAACCCCCGACGAACTAACGAAAATGACCACTAACCCTCCGCCGGCGGCGGCGTCCGGTCCGCGTCTGCCGGGACCCTTCCGCGCAGCCTGCTGATGCCAATGTCCACGACGATTCCGAGGCCGATCGCGCAGATGACGGCGACGATGACGCCGAGCAGGTGGTTGTCTGCAAACCACTGCCCGAAGAACAGTCCGATCGCGACGGAATACCCGGCCCAGAGCAGCCCCGAGAGGACTGTCAGCCCCACAAACCGGGGCCGCGGATAGTGCGAGACGCCGGCAGTCAGGTTCACGGCTACCCGTCCGATGGGGACAAACCGCGCCACGAGGATCAGCGACGCCGGGCGCTTGTGCAGTTCCGTGCCCGCCCAGGAGAAGGCTTTCTGCATCCGCGGGCCCCGCATCCAGGCCCAGCGGCGGGTGCCTGTGCGCCGGCCGATCAGGTAGGCGGTATTGTCGCCGAGGAAGGCGCCCGCCGCTGCGGTGGCTATCAGGAAGATCGGATTGGGTACGTCTGCCGTGGCCGCGACGGCGGCGAGCCCAACCACCACGGATTCGCTCGGGATGGGCGGGAAAAAGCCGTCAATCACGCAGCAGGCGAACACGAGGAAGAGGACCCAGGGTTGGCCTGCGGCTGCCAGGATGAAGTCGTTGATTGCCTGCACGGTTTCCTATCACGGCCGGGTCTGGGAGTACTGCTGTGGAGCCAGTGTAGCTGCCGGCCCCGGCCCCAAGCGGCGGGTCCTCAGGCGATGCGGTCGATGATCAGCTGCTGGGCCGGGCGGGAACCCTCCGGGGCAATCATGACTGCGTGCTCGAGTGCCTCCCTGGCCCGCTCGAACTTCTCCGGCGTGTCGGTCAGCAGGGTCATGAGCGGCTGGCCGGCCCTGACCGTGGCGCCAGGCTTGGCGTGCATCCGCACCCCGGCACCGGCCTGGACCTGGTCTTCCTTGCGGGCGCGGCCGGCCCCGAGGCGCCAGGCCGCGACGCCGACGGCCATGGCGTCGAGTTCCACCAGCACGCCGTCGGCCGGGGCGTAGATGACCTCTGATTCCTTCGCGACCGGCAGCTTGGCCCGGGGGTCCCCGCCCTGTGCCTCGATCATCCGGTTCCAGACGTCCATGGCCCGGCCGTCCGTCAGTGCCGTCCGGGGGTCGGCGTCGTGGACCCCGGCGCAGGCCAGCATCTCCTCGGCGAGCCGGACGGTGAGCTCGACGACGTCTTCCGGGCCCCCGCCGGCGAGCACCTCGACGGACTCCCCGACCTCGATCGCGTTGCCCGCGGTGAGGCCCAGCGGGGTGTCCATGTTGGTCAGCAGTGCCACGGTGTTCACGCCGGCGTCCTTGCCCAGGGCCACCATGGTCTCGGCCAGTTCGCGGGCCCGGGCCTCGTCCTTCATGAAGGCGCCGCTGCCCACTTTGACGTCGAGCACCAGCGAGCCGGTGCCTTCGGCGATCTTTTTGCTCATGATCGAGGAGGCGATCAGCGGAATGGCCTCGACCGTTCCGGTGACGTCCCGCAGCGCATAGAGCTTCTTGTCGGCCGGGGCCAGCCCGGCGCCCGCGGCACAGATGACGGCGCCCACGTCCTGGAGCTGGGCCAGCATTTTCTCGTTGCTCAGCGCCGCGCGCCAGCCCGGGATGGATTCGAGCTTGTCCAGCGTGCCGCCGGTGTGGCCCAGGCCGCGGCCGGAGAGCTGCGGCACGGCCACGCCGAAGACCGCCACGAGGGGGGCCAGCGGGAGGGTGATCTTGTCCCCCACGCCGCCGGTGGAGTGTTTGTCGCTCGTGGGCTTCACGCCGCCGTCGGCCCGGCGCAGGCTGGAGAAGTCCATCCGCTCACCGGAGGCGATCATCGCCGCGGTCCAGCGGAAGATCTCGGCCCGGTCCATGCCGTTGAGCAGGATGGCCATGTTCAGGGCGGCCATCTGCTCGTCGGCGATCGCGCCGCGGGTGTAGGCGTCGATGGTCCAGTCGATCTGGGCCGGGCTGAGCACGCCCTTGTCCCGCTTGATGCGGATGATGTCGACGGCGTCGAACGCTTCGGTGCTGCTGTTGGTCTGGGTCACTTGCGTCGGGGCTTGTTTCACCGGGGTTCCTCCAGGTTTTGGGGGCCAAAGGCATCGGGAAGGACCTGGTCCATGGTCTTGATTCCCTGCGTGGTCATGAGCTCCATGCCGGGAGCCCGGAATTCGTAGAGCAGCTGCCGGCAGCGTCCGCACGGCATCAGGACGTTGCCGCCGGCGTCGACGCAGTAGAAGGCGCGCAGCAGCCCGCCGCCGGTCATGTGCAGATTGCCCACGAGGACGCACTCGGCGCACAGGGTGAGTCCGTAGCTCGCGTTCTCGACGTTGCAGCCGCTGACGATCCGGCCGTCCGCGGTAAGGGCTGCCGCCCCCACCGCAAACTTCGAATACGGCGCGTAGGCGTTCTTCATGGCGGCCGCCGCCGCGGCCTCGAGGGCTGCCCAGTCGACGTCGTTGCTCCCCACGCCCGTCAGCCCTTGACGTACGGTATGCCGCTGGCGGCCGGCGGGCGGGAGCGGCCCACGAGTCCGGCCACGGCCAGCACCGTCACCAGGTACGGCAGCATCGCCATGAACTGGCTCGGCACGGGCGTCCCGATGATCGTCACGATGCTCTGCAGGTTGTCGGCGAAGCCGAACAGCAGCGCGGCGAAGAAGGCGCCGATCGGGTTCCAGCGCCCGAAGATCAGTGCGGCCAGCGCAATGAACCCGCGGCCCCCGGAGATCTCCTTGGTGAAGCTGTCGATTGCCACCAGCGTGAAGAAGGACCCGCCGATGCCTGCGATGGCGCCGCCGAGCGTGACGTTCCAGAACCGGGTCGCATTGACCTTGATCCCCATAGTGTCCGCCGCCTGCGGGTGCTCGCCGACGGCACGGACCCGCAGGCCCCACCTGGTCTTGAACAGCCCGACCCACACCACGATGACCGCGATGTACATCAGGTAGCCGATCAGGGACTGCTTGAACAGGATCGGACCGATCAGCGGGATGTCCGCAAGCAGCGGAATCGGGATGGGGTCCAGGTGGGCCGGCGAGTTGAACTTCGTCTTGTCCGCCTGCATGACGGTGCTGAACAGGAAGCCGGTCAGGCCGGAGACCAGGACGTTGAGCACGACGCCGACGATGATCTGGTTGACGAGGTACTTGATGCTGAACAGGGCCAGGACCATGGAAACCAGGGCTCCGGCCATCGCGGCCGCCAGCAGCCCGATAAACGCATTGTGCGTCAGGGTGGCCACGATCGCCGCGGTGAACGCGCCGCCCAGGAGCTGGCCTTCGATCGCGATGTTCACGACGCCGACCCGCTCGCAGAGCACACCCGAAAGGGACCCGAACACGAGGGGCACGGCCAGCGTCACCGATCCCGCGATGAGCCCGGCGAGGGAAATGCTGGTCGAACGCGCGCCGCCGACAACCCAGATCAGGAAGGCCGCGACAAACAGCACGATGAACACAACCGTCAGCCAGCCGGGCGTGATCCGGTTCCTGGTCTTGAGGAACACGGCATAGCCGGCGAGGGCCAGCATCAACACGGAGAGGACAATCCCGCCGGAGACGGCCGGGACTTCGATCGCCGGCAGCTGAAAGAAGTCGCTGCCGGTGGAGATCCCGAACTTCGCGATCTGGTGGGGACCGAGCAGGCCGAAGAAGACGGACGCCACGACTGCCACGACTGCCAGGGTCACCGGCAGCTTCCAGGTCACGGGCTTGGCGGTGACCGCCTGTGTGTGTTCCTTGACCGGCTGGGTGCCCGGCGGGGTCCCCGGCTGTGTCTTTCCCGATTGGGGCTTCCCCGCTTGGGGCTTTCCCGGAACGGGCGACGTTGCTGTTGTGCTCATGCTGCACCTCCGGTGGTTGCTGCCTGCTGGGATTTGCCGGCGGACGCGGCCTTCTTCTGGCGCGGGTTCAGCCCGAAGACCGCACGCACCAGCGGCGGGGCGGCGATGAACAGCACGATCAGCGACTGGACCACCAGGACAATGTCGATCGGGGTGCCGGTCTGGATCTGCATCTGGACCGCACCGGCGCGGAAGGCGCCGAAGAGCAGGCCGGCGGCGAACGTGCCCCACGGCGTCGAGCGTCCCAGCAGCGCCACCGTGATGGCGTCAAAGCCGTAGGTGGCGGCGACGCCGTCGGTGAGCACTTTTTCGGTACCCGCGACCTGCGCGACGCCGGACATGCCGGCGAGGGCGCCGGCGATCGCCATCACGAGGATGGTGGCCCGCGGCACGTTGATGCCTGCCGTCAGGGCCGCCTTCGGGTTGGCGCCCACCGCCCGGAACTCAAAGCCGATCGTGGAGCGGTTCAGGATCCACCAGACCAGGAACGTGGCAGCGATGGCGAGGACGAAACCCAGGTGCAGCCGGTACTGGCTGCCGAGGATCTGCGGGTACACCGCGCTGGGATCCAGGATGGGCGAGATCGGGTTGCTCTCCCCCGGGCGCTGGAAGGCCGGAGTGTTGAGCAGGTACCGCAGGAAGTACAGCGCGATGTAGTTGAACATGATGGTCAGGATCACTTCATGGGCGCCGGTGCGTGCTTTGAGGAGACCGACGAGGCCGCCCCAGACGGCGCCGCCGACGATGCCGGCCAGCAGGACCAGCAGCAGGTGCAGTCCCAGCGGGAGGTGCAGGGCGAAGCCCACCCAGGACGCGAGGATGCCGGCCATGATGATTTGGCCCTGCGCACCGATGTTGAACAGGCCTGCACGGAAGGCCAGAGCCACGCCCAGACCGGCGGTGATCAGGGGGGTGGAAATGGTGAGGGTTTCCATCAGCGGAGCGAACTGGCCGGTCACGCCCGTGCCCCGGGGGTTGAACACCGAGCCCTGGAAGAGGGCGATGTAGGAGCGCGTGGCGGCGTTCCAGACGGCGGACAGGAAATCAGCGGGCCGGGCAAACAGGTAGCCGGCCGTCGTGGTGACAGCCTTGTCGGTGCTGGCGATCAGCAGTCCGCCGAGGATCAGTGCCAGCAGCACCGCCAGGACAGACACCATGCCGCTGCCGGTGAAGATTTTTCGCAGCACGGAGTCGGGACCGCCGGGGATCGTGCCGCTCTGCGCGGAGGCCGGCACGGCCGACGGCGCCAGCGCGCCGCCCGCGGTGTCGAGCGAGGCGGCCGCCGCGGCCGCCGCCGCCGGCGTTTCGCGCGCTGGCGTTTCACGCGCCGTGGCGGGCGCCTCCGGAGCCAGGGTTTCCGGAGCTGCGTCCGGACCCTCGTCCGGACCCTGCTCAGCCGAGTGTCGCGGCGGGTTCTGTTCAGTCATGGTGCTCTCCTACGGCGCCGGAGGTGGACTCCTGCGCGGGGTATGCGGCGGGCGCCGGGATCGATGCCGGGGTTGCTGCGTGCTGTTTGCCGACGGTGTCTGCGCGGGCGTCGGCCGGGGACAGCCCGGCCATCATCAGTCCCAGGACGTCGCGTCCGGTGCCGGCCGGGACAATGCCCACCAGCTTGCCCTTGTAGAGCACTGCGATCCTGTCGGCGAGCTCAATCACCTCGTCCAGTTCGGTGGAGACGATCATCACGGGGGTGCCGTGGTCCCGCTCGGCGACGATGCGCTTGTGCAGGAACTCGATGGATCCCACGTCCACGCCGCGGGTGGGCTGGGAGGCGATGAAGAGGCGCAGCGGCCGGGAAAGCTCCCGCGCCATGACCACCTTCTGCTGGTTGCCGCCGGACAGGGTGCCCGCGGCGAGAGAGCCGGACGGGGTGCGCACATCGAATTCTTCGATCCGGGTCCTGGCGTTCTCCAGGACCTTGGCCGGGCTCATGCTGATGCCCCTGGCGAACGGCTCCTGGTCGTAGCGGTCAAGGATCAGGTTCTCGGCGATGGAGAAGGTCCCGATCAGGCCGTCCACCGAGCGGTCTTCCGGCACGAAGCCGACGCCGGCCCCGAGGACTTCCTTGACGCTGCGGCCCACGAGCTCTTCGCCGTCGAGCAGGATGGAGCCGTGCACGCGGTCCTGCAGGCCCAGGATGGCCTCTGTCAGTTCCGTCTGGCCGTTCCCCTGGACGCCGGCGACGGCGAGGATCTCGCCCCGGGCGATGTCGAAGCTGATGCCGTCCACCACGTGCTGGCCGCTGGGCGCTATGACGGTGAGGTCCGTGACCTGGAAGGTCTTTTCCTGTGGCTGGGCCGGAGCCTTGTCGAGGGTCAGGTTGACGGCCCGGCCCACCATCATGGAGGCGAGTTCCGTCGTCGAGGCGTCGGGATTGGCCGTGCCGACCACCTTGCCCCGCCGGATCACCGTGATGGTGTCCGAGACTTCCTTGACCTCGCGGAGCTTGTGCGAGATGAAGACGATGGACGTCCCATGGCTCTTGAGCTGCCGCATGATGTCCAGCAGCTCATCGGTGTCTTGCGGCGTCAGCACGGCGGTGGGCTCGTCCAGGATGAGGACCTTGGCGTCGCGGACCAGCGCCTTGATGATTTCCACCCGCTGCTGCACGCCGACGGGGAGGTCTTCGATCAGGGCGTCCGGGTCGACGTCGAACCCGTACCGGTCGGAAATCTCCTGGATCTTGCGGCGGGTGTCATCGAGGTTCAGGAAACCGCCGGCCTTGGTGGTTTCCGCACCGAGGGCGACGTTCTCGGCCACTGTGAAGACCGGGACCAGCATGAAGTGCTGGTGCACCATGCCGATGCCCGCAGCCATGGCGTCCCCCGGGCCGCGGAAAGTGACGGGTTTGCCGTCAACGAGGATCTGACCCTCGGTGGGCTCGTAGAGCCCGTACAGGACGTTCATCAGCGTGGACTTGCCAGCGCCGTTCTCGCCGAGCAGACAGTGAATCTGCCCGGGTTCAACAACCACATCGATGTGATCGTTGGCTACCAGGGAGCCGAAGCGTTTGGTGATCCCCTTGAGTTCAAGTTTCAAAACCCTGACCAATCTCGAGGTGTCCGGAAGACGTGGCCCGGACGCGTAATGGGGCTGCAGCACCAGCCTAGTGCTTGCGGCCGGAGGCGGAGCGGAGTCCGCTCAACGAAAAGCGCCACGGCCCGTGCGGTGAATGACCGGACGGGCCGTGGCGCCGAGAGGAGGAGGCTAGCCCTTCGGGCTCGCTGCGGATTCAACCTTCAGCTTGCCGTCGGCGATGTCCTTCTGGATCTGGTCCAGCTCGGTCTTCAGCTCGGCCGGAACCGCGGAGTCCAGGTCGTGGAACGGAGCCAGCCGGACGCCGTCGTTCGCGAGGGTGCCAACGTACGGTGTGCCGGTGAACTTGCCCTCTTTGTCTTCCTTCACAACGGTCTCGACAGCCTCGCCCATCTGCTTCATGACGGAGGAGAGCATGATGTCCTTGTAATCCGGTGCCGTGAGGAAGCCGTCGGAGTCAACCCAGATGAGCTTGACGTCCTTGCCTGCCGCCTTGGCTTCCTTCAGGGCCGCGCCCGCACCCTTGCCGACCGGTCCGGCGACGGGCATGACGATGTCCGCGCCCTGGTCCAGGAAGTTCTGGGTGAACTGCTTGCCCTTGTCCTGCTTTTCGAAGTCGCCGGTGAAGGAGCCGTCCTGCTTGGCCTTGTCCCAGCCAAGAACCTTGACGTCCTTGCCCTTCTGCTCGTTGTAGTACTTCACGCCGTCGGCGTAGCCGTCCATGAAGATGGTGACGGTGGGGATCTTGATGCCGCCGAAGGTGGCGACCGTTCCGGTCTTGGTGGTGCCTGCCGCGAGGTAGCCGGCCAGGAAGGCGGCCTGGGCCGTGTCGTAGATGATCGGCTTGACGTTGGCGATCGGGGTGTCGTAGCCGAAGTCGATGATCGCGAAGTGCTTGTCCGGGTTCGCCGTGGCCTGGGCCTTCGTGGCGTCGCCCAGCAGGAAGCCGACGGTGATGGTCAGGTTGCAGCCGGCCGTGACCATGGCGCGCAGGTTCGGCTCGAAGTCGTTGTTGGTCTTGGACTCCACCTGGTTGACCTTGATGCCGAGGTCCTTCTCGGTCTTCTTCAAGCCTTCCCAGGAGGACTGGTTGAACGACTGGTCGTCGAATCCACCCGAGTCGGACACGATGCAACCCGTGTAGTTGCTCGCCGTGTTGGTGGCGCTGCTGCCGGCGTCCGGGGCAGCCCCGCAACCGGTCAGCAGGAGTGCAGCCGCACCCGCGGTGGCGACTCCCGCCGTTGAACCGCGCTTGAGGGTGGCACGCAGTGAGTTCTTCAATGTTCCTCCAGGAAGAAAGAGTAGGCGCTACGACAGGAGTTCAATGAGTGTCTGTTGGCGGTATTGCCGCTGCAACGCTGTTTTCACTGACGAGTTCGCAGCACTGCGCCGGGGCGCACTGATGCAAGCTACTTTAGTGTCCGGCAACAGGTCCGGATAACACAGTTCACGGCATTTCCCTAGATTGTTGAGAACTTGTTACCAAGCGGTAGGCGCGGATGCTTTCGCGGGATCCGCGAGCGGGCACCTGAGGCCCCGAAATCGCGGATTCCGGGGCCCCAGGTGTCCGCGCGCGTGCGCGGCGCGCGTGCGCAGCGCTACATCCGGACGAGCATCTTGCCGGTGTTGGCGCCGTCGAGCAGGTCCATGAAGGCCCGCGGCGCGTTCTCCAGCCCGTCCACCACCGTCTCGTCGTAGCGGACCGTGCCGTCCGCGAGCCAGGCCGCCATCTGCTGGGCGAATTCCGCCGAGTGCTGCCGCTGCCCGCCGACGAGGAAGCCGCGCAGGGTCAGCTGCTTGCCGATGGCGACCGCCAGGTTGCGCGGGGCGGCCGGTGCCTCGGTGGCGTTGTACTGCGAGATGGCGCCGCACAGGGCCACCCTTCCGCCCACGTTGAGGACCGAGAGCGCCGCCTCGAGGTGCTCTCCGCCGACGTTGTCGAAGTAGACGTCGATACCATTTTCTCCGGCGGCCTCCTGCAGCAGGTCCCGGACCGGGCCGTCGTGGTAGTTGAAGGCGGCGTCGAAGCCGAGCTCCAGCAGCCGCGCCACCTTCCCGGGGCTGCCGGCACTGCCGATCACCCGGGAGGCGCCCTGGGCTTTGGCGATCTGGCCCACCAGCGAGCCCACGGCGCCGGCCGCTCCGGAGACGAAGACGGCGTCGCCGGGCTTGAACTCGGCAACCTTGAGCAGGCCTGCATAGGCGGTGAGTCCCGTCATGCCGAGCGCTCCGAGGAAGGCGGAGGCCGGGGCAAGGTCCGTGCTCGCCAGGGTGGTGGCCTGGGCGTCCACGACGGCGTACTCCCGCCAGCCGAGCTGGTGCACGACGGCGTCCCCCACCGTTCGCCCCTCGGCCCGGGACGCGATCACCTCACCGACGGCACCGCCGTCGAGCGCCGCGTCCAGGGCGAACGGGGCGGAATAGGACTTGACGTCGTTCATCCGGCCGCGCATGTACGGGTCCACCGAGATGTAGAGATTGCGGACCAGCACCTGGCCGTCCTGCAGTTCCGGCAGCGGCGCTTCCGCCAGGCGGAAGTTATCCGGCACCGGGCGGCCGTGCGGCCGGGACGCCAGCTGGACTTCCCGTGTGGTGGTGGGGAGTGGGCCGGTGGGGACGGCGGCGGTGTCTGCCGTGTTGGCGTTCATGCGGCGACCTCCAGAATCTTGATGTCGACGTTCATATTGCCGCGGGTGGCGTTGGAGTACGGGCAGATCTGGTGCGCCTTTGCCACGAGGGCCTCAGCGGTGCGCCGGTCCACTGCGGGCAAAGCGATCTCCAGTTCGGCGGCGAGCCCGTAGCCGGCGTCGTCGGCGAGGGCGCCGAAGTGGATCTTGGCGGCGACGGCGGAGTCCGTCAGGTCCGCCCGTTCCTTGCGCCCCACGAGGCGCAGCGCCGAGTGGAAGCACGCCGCGTAGCCGGCGGCGAACAGCTGCTCGGGGTTAGTACCTTCGCCGGTGCCGCCGAGTTCCACCGGGCTGGCCAGAGTGACATCGAGTTTGCCGTCCTGGCTCCGGGCGTTGCCGTCCCGGCCTTCGCCCGAGGCCAGTGCTTCTGCAGTGTAGAGAGTCTTCATGTGGTTCCGTTCTGTTGGAGGTATGTGCTCAGCGGGGAATTCGCCGGAAGCCTGCGGAGGAGCCGTGAACTCCCGGCGAGTCGGCGCGCCTCCCGCGATTTCGCCGTCGGCCGGGTCGGCCGGGGTGCTCAGCGAGAGGAATGCAGCGCGGCGGTGAGCCGGCCGAGGGTGTCCCGGAGCCGGTCAAGTTCTGCGGGCGACAGCCCGGCGGCATCGGCGAGCCGCTGCGGTATGCCGGTGGCGTCGGAGCTCAGGGCCGCACCGGCGTCGGTCAGGAAGATTTCCACCCGGCGCTCGTCCTCCGAGGATCGGCGCCGTTCCACGAGGCCCAGGGCTTCAAGCCGCTTCAGCAGCGGGGAGAGCGTGCCCGAATCGAGCCCGAGCTCCTCCCCCAGCTCCCGGACGCTGCGGGGCTGCTCTTCCCAGAGCACCAGCATCACGAGGTACTGGGGGTAGGTCAGGCCCAGCTCCTCCAGCATCGGCCGGTAAGCCGCGGTGGCGGCACGCGACGCCGAGTACATCGCGAAGCACACCTGCCTGTGGAGGCGGGGGGCGTTGAGACTCGGCTCGTTGGTCATAGCACTACCGTAGTCCACAATTGAATTGTGCACAACCTAATAAGCACATCGCCGGGGTTTGGGGTGTGGCGCGCCGGGGTGTGGAGGTCGCGGAGGGCTAGAGGTCGCGGAGCGTGCGCAGCGCCGCGGCGGTGAGGACCTGGATGCCCAGGCCGAGCGCGCGTTCGTCCAGGATGTAGTCGCCGCGGTGGAGGTCGTATTCTTCGCCGCCGGGGGTCTTGGTGCCCAGGCGCATCATGGCGCCGGGGGTTTCCGCAAGGAACCAGGCGAAGTCCTCGCCGCCCATCGACTGCGGCGTCAGGACCACGGCACCCTCGCCGATTTCGGCGCGGGCTGCGGCCTCGATCAGGGCGGTCTCGTGTTCGGAGTTCACCACGGGAGGCACGCCGCGGGTGTGTTCGAGGTGGACGTCGACGCCGTACGGCGCCGCGATCTGCTGCACCACCTCGTCGAGGATTACACCGGCACTGTGCCAGGCATCGCGGTCCAGGCAGCGCATGGTGCCCGCCATATAGCCGCTGGCAGGGATCGCGTTGGGGGCGGAGCCGGCGGAGATGTGGCCCCAGACCACGGAGACGCCGCTGCGGACGTCAACGCGGCGGGACAGCACTGCTGGAACGTTGATCGCGATCTGAGCCAGGGCAAAGATGAGCTCTTCGGTCAGGTGCGGGCGTGAGGTGTGTCCCCCGCGGCCGGTCAGCTCGATCTTGATGGTGTCCGAGGCGGAGGTGATGGCACCGATCCGGGTGCCGATCTTGCCCACTTCGATCCGGGGGTCACAGTGCAGGGCCAGGATCCGGGGAACACCCGCCAGGACGCCCTGTTCGATGCAGCTCTGGGCGCCGCCGGGCATCGTTTCCTCGGCCGGCTGGAAGATGATCCGCA
This sequence comes from Arthrobacter sp. UYEF20, assembly GCF_040546335.1. Classification (NCBI taxonomy): domain Bacteria; kingdom Bacillati; phylum Actinomycetota; class Actinomycetes; order Micrococcales; family Micrococcaceae; genus Arthrobacter; species Arthrobacter sp. UYEF20. Next base: position 138,400 of record NZ_JBEPNP010000008.1, read on the forward strand.
CGGAACCGCGCAGCGGCGACTCCTCGTGCATCCGCTGCAGGACCAGGGCCGCGCCGAGCATGGTGGTGGTGTGGACGTCATGTCCGCACGCGTGGGTGACGCCGTGGTTCTTCGAGGCGAACTCGAGCCCGGTTTCCTCGATGATCGGCAGGGCGTCGATGTCGCCGCGGAGGGCGGTGGCGATGGGACCCTCGCCGATGTCCACCGTCAGGCCGGTGCCCTCGAGGCGGCGGGGCGTGAGGCCTGCGTCCTGGAGGCGTTCGACGAGTTTGTCTGTGGTGCGGAACTCCTTGAAGGACAGCTCCGGGTGCGCATGCAGGTCACGGCGGAACGCGATCAGCTCCGGCAGGAGGGGCTCCAGCCACGGCCCCACCAGTGTGGTGGGCTCAGCTTCAGTAGTGTAATTGCGCACGGAATAACTCTAGCGAGCGCACAAAGAATAGCGGCATCGGGTACGGCGCGTTACGGATGAATGAACGTTCGCCGCCGGCCGGCAAGGCCCGCTGGCGGCTACAGGACGTCGGTGTCGCCGCTGGCCTTGAGGGCGTCAACGGCCTGCTTGACACGCTGGGAGTGTTCCTTGTGCATCACGAGCAAGGCATCAGGGGTATCCACCACCACGACGTCCTTGATGCCGATCAGCGCGATCACGCGCTTGGTATCGGAGACCACCACGCCGCTCGCGTCCTCCGTGAAGACGCGGGCACCCTCACCGATCACGGTGACGTCCTTGACTTCCTTGGCGCTGTTGAGCCGGCCCACCGAGGCAAAGTCCCCGACGTCGTCCCAGCGGAAGGTTCCGGGCACGACGGCGACGTCCCCGGCGGCTGCGGCCGGTTCGGCCACGGCGTAGTCAATTGCGATTTTGGGCAGGGTGGGCCAGACGCGGGCCGTGACCTCGTCGCGCTGCGGGGTGTCCCAGGCCTTGGCGATTTCCTGCACCCCGGCGAAAAGCTCGGGCTGGTTGGCTTCGAGGTGCTTGAGCATCAGCGAGACGGGAGCCACGAACATACCGGCGTTCCAGACATACTCGCCGCTGTCGAGGTACTCCTGGGCCACCTCTTCGCTGGGCTTCTCCACGAACTCGACAACGGCTTGGGCACTGGGGGCGCCGTCCACGCCGAGTTTCTTCCCGGCCCGGATGTACCCGAAGCCGGTGGAGGGGTGCGTGGGCTTGATGCCGATCGTGACGATCTTGCCGGCCGCGGCGGTGTGGATGGCCTCCCTGACGGCCTCATGAAACAGCTCGTCGGGGCTGATCACCTGGTCCGCCGCAAAAGAGCCCATGATGGTGTCCGGATCGCGCTCGTGCAGGATCGCCGCGGCCAAACCGATGGCGGCGCCGGAGTCTTTGGGTTCGCTCTCCAGCACAAGGTCCGCGTCGTCAATCTCGGGGAGCTGGCGACAGACAGCGTCACGATGGGCCATTCCGGTCACCACGAGCATGTGCTTGCCGGCGAGCGGCTCCAGCCGGTCGTAGGTGGATCTCAGCAGTGTGCTGCCCGAGCCCGTGAGGTCGTGCAGGAACTTGGGGGCTGCTGCCCGCGACAGAGGCCAGAGGCGGGTCCCCACACCGCCTGCCGGAATCACCGCAATAAATCGGCTCAGGGCCGAACCCTGTGGTGAGTCCTGGCTTGTCACTTTGTCTGTAGTCATCACGGCTACTTTAGCTGAATCCGGCCCGGCCGCCCCTGATCAGGGGTCAGGACACGGCACCTGCCGCTCCTGCGGGGCACTCCCGCGACCGCTACGCCCAGCGCGGGAATGTGGCGTTAGTCTCAAAACTGGAGGAAAACCCCGCCGGGGCCCGTCACCAACGGGTGGCTGAATTGAATAAGCTGTGGGCGAAGCCTAGATTTAGGCTTGAGTTTATGAGTGCTCTCGCAGCAGGCGTTCCCCCCGCGTGGATCCCATGCCAGCGCCGCTGTGTTGCAGGGAGGTTTATTCAGTGCCGACAAAACCAGCTGGCACCTTGTACCGCGGCCGTGAAGGCATGTGGTCCTGGGTTGGACACCGCATTACCGGTGTAGTGATCTTTTTCTTCTTGTTGGTCCATGTGCTGGACACCTCACTGGTGCGTGTGTCCCCCGAGGCCTACACCGCCGTGATCGGAACCTACAAGAACCCCCTGATGGCCCTGGGTGAAACGGGCCTTGTCGCAGCGATTGTGTTCCACGCCTTCAACGGCCTGCGGATCATCGCCGTCGACTTCTGGAAGAAGGGCGCAAAGTACCAGCGCCAGATGCTGTGGACGGTGCTGGCCCTCTGGGTCGTCGTCATGGTGGGCTTCTCCATCCGCCACCTTTCCCTCGCCTTTGGAGGTCACTAAGCCATGAGTGCAACTGAGATTCAGCCCCCGAGAAGCGCAAAGGTCGGCAGCGGCCGCATTGCCCCGCAGTACCGCCGCAGCGGCTCGTCCAGGGGCAATTTCGAAATGCTCGCCTGGCTCTTCATGCGGCTTTCCGGCGTGGTCCTGGTGGTCCTGATCTTCGGCCACCTGACCGTCAACCTGCTGGTGGGCGAGGGCATCCACGCCATCGACTTCGGCTTCGTGGCCGGCAAGTGGGCCGACCCGTTCTGGCAGGTCTGGGACCTGGCCATGCTGTGGCTGGCCATGCTGCACGGCACCAACGGCGTCCGCACCATCATCAACGACTACGCGGAGAAGGACGCCACGCGTCTCTGGCTGAAGATCGTTCTCTACGCGGCCACCACCGTCATCATCGTCCTGGGCACCATGGTCATCTTCACCTTCGACCCGTGCCCCGTGGTCAACGGTGTCCAGCTGCCGGGCGGCTTCTGCCCCGCGCCGTAGCGGCACGGCCCCAGCGGCGCGGCCCTAGCGGCCACCGATCCTTGACTGCCCGGTGCAGGTCAGGGATTCCACGAGACTTCACCGGGCAGGCTCCGCCGGCCGGTGTTTGATAGCGAATTTTGAGAGAAAGAGCGTCTGGTATGCAGGTCCATAAGTACGACGTCGTCATCGTCGGTGCCGGTGGCGCCGGGATGCGCGCGGCGATCGAATCAGGTCAGCGCGCGAAAACAGCAGTACTGACCAAGCTGTACCCCACCCGTTCCCACACCGGCGCGGCGCAGGGCGGCATGTGCGCAGCCCTGGCCAACGTCGAGGAAGACAACTGGGAGTGGCACACCTTCGACACCATCAAGGGCGGCGACTACCTGGTTGACCAGGACGCCGCCGAGGTCATGGCGAAGGAAGCGATCGACGCCGTCCTGGACCTGGAAAAGATGGGCCTGCCGTTCAACCGCACGCCCGAGGGCCGGATTGACCAGCGCCGTTTCGGTGGCCACACCCGCGACCACGGCAAGGCTCCGGTCCGCCGCGCCTGCTACGCCGCAGACCGCACCGGCCACATGATCCTGCAGACCCTTTACCAGAACTGCGTCAAGCACAACGTCGAGTTCTACAACGAGTACTACGTGCTGGACCTGCTGACCGTCGAGGAAGACGCGGTCCGCGAGGACGGCACGGCGTACAAGCAGAAGCGCGTCGCCGGCGTCGTCTCCTACGACCTCGCCTCCGGTGAGCTCCACGTCTTCCAGGCCAAGTCCGTGATCTTCGCCACCGGCGGCGCCGGCAAGGTCTTCAAGACCACCTCCAACGCCCACACCCTCACCGGTGACGGCATGGGAATCGCCTTCCGCCGCGGCATCCCGCTGGAGGACATGGAGTTTTTCCAGTTCCACCCGACAGGCCTGGCCGGCCTGGGCATCCTCCTCTCCGAGGCCGCCCGCGGCGAAGGAGCGATCCTGCGCAACTCGGAGGGTGAGCGCTTCATGGAGCGCTACGCCCCCACCATCAAGGACCTCGCCCCCCGCGACATCGTGGCCCGTTCCATGGCCAACGAAGTCCGTGAGGGACGCGGCTGCGGCCCCAACAAGGACTACGTCCTCCTGGACCTGACCCACCTTGAGCCGGCGCACATCGACGCCAAACTGCCGGACATCACCGAGTTCGCCCGCACCTACCTGGGCGTCGAGCCGTACACGGAGCCGGTTCCGGTCTTCCCGACGGCGCACTACGCCATGGGCGGCATCCCCACCAACATCACCGCCGAGGTCCTCCAGGACAACGACACGGTTGTCCCGGGCCTCTATGCCGCCGGCGAGGTGGCCTGTGTCTCCGTGCACGGTTCCAACCGCCTGGGCACCAACTCGCTGCTGGACATCAACGTCTTCGGCAAGCGCGCCGGCATCGCCGCCGCGGAGTACGCCAAGACCGCCGACTTCGTGGAGCTCCCCGCTGACCCGGAGGCCTACACGCTGAACCTGCTGGACCACGTCCGCACCTCGGACGGCACCGAAAAGGTCGCTGCGATCCGCAAGGAACTGCAGGACACGATGGATGCCAACATGCAGGTGTTCCGCACCGCCGGGACGCTGAACCAGGTCCTGAAGGACATCGCGTCCTTCGAGGAGCGGTACCAGCGCATCAGCGTCCAGGACAAGGGCAAGCGCTTCAACCTGGACCTCCTGGAGGCCGTGGAACTGGGCTTCCTGCTGGAGCTCGCCAAGGTCATGACCGTGGCGGCCCTGCACCGCGAGGAATCCCGCGGCGGGCACTTCCGCGAGGACTTCCCCGAGCGTGACGACGAAAAATTCATGAAGCACTCGATGGCGTACAAGGATGAGCATGCCCCGGCGGATGGGGCTGCGGAAACCGCAGAAACAACAGCTGGAATCCGGCTTGCCACCAAACCGGTGGTCTTTACGCGTTACGAGCCGATGGTGAGGAAGTACTAAGATGACCGCTGAACTTGCTGAGCCGGCCTCCAAGATCGAACTGCCCGCCCACATCGGAGGCGGCGGGGAAATCCCGTCCTTCGACGTGACGCTGCGCGTGCGCCGCTACAACCCCGAGGTCTCCGACGAATCCACCTGGGATGACTTCAAGGTCACCATGTACGGCACCGACCGTGTCCTCGACGCCCTGCACAAGATCAAGTGGGAAATCGACGGCAGCGTCTCCTTCCGCCGTTCCTGTGCCCACGGCGTCTGCGGTTCCGATGCCATGCGCATCAACGGCCGCAACCGCCTCGCCTGCAAGACCCTGCTGAAGGACCTGGACACGTCCAAGCCCATCACGGTCGAGCCGATCAAGGGCCTGCCGGTGGAGAAGGACCTGATCGTGGACATGGAACCGTTCTTCCAGTCCTTCCGCGAAGTCATGCCCTTCCTGATCAACCGGGGCCACGAACCCACCAAGGAGCGCCTGCAGTCCGCCGAGGAACGCGAGCGGTTCGACGACACCACCAAGTGCATCCTCTGCGCCGCGTGCACCTCGTCCTGCCCGGTGTTCTGGACCGACGGCCAGTACTTCGGCCCCGCGGCAATCGTGAACGCCCACCGCTTCATCTTCGATTCCCGTGATGATGCCGGCGATATGCGCCTCGAGATCCTCAACGACAAGGAAGGCGTGTGGCGCTGCCGCACCACCTTCAACTGCACCGAGGCATGCCCCCGCGGCATCCAGATCACGCAGGCGATCGCCGAGGTCAAGCAGGCCATCCTGTCCCGCAAGATCTAGCAACCGCTGTACCGGCGGCTCTCCAAAGGACTTGACGACGACGGCGCCTCCCACCTTTCCGGGTGGGGGCGCCGTCGTCGTCTTCCCATTCAACGAAAAGGCTCCCCTTGTCCCGCTCCGAAAAAGTCTCCTTCCAGGGTTCCACCGGCGAACTGCTCTCCGGCATCATCGACGTCCCGGAGGGGAAGGTGAAGGGCTGGGGCGTGTTCTCGCACGGTTTCACGCTGGGCAAGGACAGCCCCGCGGCGTCCCGGATGTGCAAGGCGCTGGCGGACAACGGCGTGGGCATGCTCCGCTTCGACAACCTGGGGCTGGGCGAATCCGGGGGGCTGTGGTCGGAGGGCTCCTTCAGCCACAAGGTGGCCGACACCGTCAGGGCCGCCGAGTTCATGCGGGAGTCGGGCAGGCCGGCCTCCCTGCTGGTGGGCCATTCCTTCGGCGGCGCAGCCGTCCTGGCAGCGGCCCGGGCGATTCCGGAGCTCGACGCCGTCGCGACGGTGGGCGCTCCGTTCTCGCCCAAGCATGTGGCGCACGTCTTTGACACGGCCCTGGACCGGATCCTCAGCGAAGGCAGCGCCGAGGTGGACCTGGGCGGCAAACGGGTGGAGATCCGCCGGCATTTCGTGGAGGACCTGGAAAATGCGGACCTGACGGACTGCATCCGGCAGTTGCACAAGCCGCTGATGGTGCTGCACTCCCCCACGGACAACACGGTCGGCATTGAGAACGCCAGCACCATCTTCCAGACGGCGCGCCACCCGCGCAGCTTCGTCTCGCTGGAGGGAAGCGATCACCTGCTGACCGGCAAGGGCCAGGCAGCGCGGGCCGCGAAGATTATTTCGGCGTGGGCCGATCAGTACCTCGACGCCGGCTTGTAGGCGCGGCAGCTGCAGGCCGTTTCCGGGCGCCGGACTCCGCCGGGGTCTTGCCCGGCTGCACCTGGCGGGCGCCCCAACCGGTCGTCTTGTTGGCGGGCTCGGCCTTGAGGTCCTCATCCCGGATCGCGGCCCACGCGGCGGCGATGAGGTAGACCTGGCTGACCAGGTTGAACCAGATCAGCAGGCCGATGATGATGGCGAACGGTGCCAGGATGGGGTTCCGTCCCGCGCCGGCGAGCAGCTCGGCGCTAAAGATCTGCAGCACGCCAGTGCCCACCGCGGCAAGGATGGTCCCTTCCAGCAGGGAACGCCGGGCCAGCTTCAGCCCCGCGGCCAGCCGGAACATGATCAGGGCGGTGGCCCAGCCCAGCAGCAGCGGCACGGCGATCTTGACGGAGGTGGTCAGGGGCCCGGCCAGCAGCGGATCGAGGCTCAGCTGCTCGGTTACCCAGCCCGCGGCCGTACCGAACACCAGCGAGGCTCCGGCGCTGATCACCAGGGCGACGCCCAGCAACAGCAGGGTGCCGGCGTCGTGCAGTTTCAGCAGGATCGGGTTCATCTTCCACGGGCCGCGCTGCATCACGGCGCGCACGCCGTCGCGCAGGCCGTCGATCCAGCCCAGCGCGGTCACCACGGTCACCACGGCCGCGATCACCGCGGTCCAGCCGAGGCCGGCCGGGTTCAGCAGCTCCTGGGGATCAACCAGCCCCTGGCCGCCATCGACCTTCAGCAGGCCGGGCGCGCCCGTGGCCACACTGCTGACCACTCGTTCCAGCAGGGCCGGCTGTCCGCTGAGAACCAGTCCGGCCAGGGAGAATCCGGTGGCCAGCAGGCCCGTGATGGAGAAGAACATCCTGAAGCCGATGCCGGCACTCAGCAGCGGGCCGTGCCGGCGCCCGTACTGCTGGAAGGCGCGCACGGGGCGGAACGCGTTGAGCCGGGCCAGCAGCCATTGCACCATCGGCACCAGCGACGCCAGTCCCCCGCCGCCGGAGCGGCGGGCCTTGCCCCAGTCAATCTTTTTCCGGATGACTTCCAGTTTCAGCCGGGCCAGCTCGGTGGGAAGGGGCGGCTCGGCGGGCGGCTGCTGCCCCGGCCGCGCCTGCGTCGGGCGCGGCTCAGTGGTCAGGTTCGGTCCCAAAGTCAAGCTCTTCCCGTAGCTGCCAAATGCCGTTGTCGTCGTGCTCGTAAAGTCCCATGCTAGCCACCGGGAAGGTGGCGCTGTAATCCCTGAGCGCCGTTTCGGCCTCATCGAGGCTTTCCGGCGCGACGTCGTGGGCGACCGTGACGTGCGGGTGGTACGCAAACGCCAGTTCCCGCTCCAGCGGGCCGGCCTGGAGCTGCCGGTGCAGGCTGACGCACTGGCCGAAGCCGTCTTCAACGTTGAGGAAGACCACGGGAGACACCGGCCGGAAGGATCCGGTGCCGGCGATCGTCACGTCGAAGGGCTCCTGCCTGCTCGCGATCTCACGCACATGGTGCCGCGTCGCTTCCCAGTCCTTGGTCATGGTGGTGGTCACCAGCGTGATGTGGGCAGGGATGACGCCGGCCATCGGGTCACCGAAGGAGGCACGCCAGCGCTGGAGTTCCTCGGCGACCTGCGACGGGAACCGCAGGATCACTCCGACGCTGACGCCTTCGCTGCGGGACTGCCCGTTGCCGGTGGGGGCAGCGCCGGAGGGGGCGGTGCCGGCTCGCGGGGTGTCTTTCGCGGTGACTTTGCTGACGGGGGACATCGGCCTAGCGGACTCCGTGGGCTCCGGCGTAGGGCAGGAAACCCACCTTGGCGTAGACGTCACGGAGGGTGACGGAGGCGATCTCGCGGGCCTTGTCTGCGCCGAGGGCCAGCAGGCGGTCCAGCTCCGCGGGGTCGTCCAGCAGCTCATTGGCCCGGTTCCGGATCGGGGTGAGGCGCTCGGCGACGACCTCGGCCAGGTCCGCCTTGAGGCGGCCGTACATTTTGCCCTGGTACGCGGCGACGAGTGCCTCGACGCTCTGCCCGGTGATGGCCGAATAGATGGCGAGCAGGTTGGAGACGCCGGGCTTGGCCTCGCGGTCGAAGCGGATCTCGGTCTCGGCATCCGTCACGGCGGCCTTGATCCGCTTGGCCGTGACCTTGGGATCGTCCAGGAGGTTGATCAGGCCGGCCGGTGAATCCGCCGACTTCGACATCTTGGCGGTGGGGTGCTGCAGGTCATAGATCTTCGCCGATTCCTTCTGGATGAAGGGCTGGGGAACTGTAAACGTCTCGCCGAAGCGCGTGTTGAAGCGCTGGGCGAGGTCGCGGCTGAGTTCCACATGCTGACGCTGGTCCTCACCCACCGGGACGCCGTGCGGCTGGTACAGGAGGATGTCCGCGGCCTGCAGGACCGGGTAGGTGAACAGGCCGACGCTGGCGTGGTCGGAGCCCTGCCTGCCGGCCTTGTCCTTGAACTGGATCATCCGGGAGGCCTCGCCGAACCCCGTGATGCAGTTCAGGACCCATGCCAGCTGGGCGTGCTCGGGCACCTGGGACTGGACGAAGAGGGTGCACTTGTCCACGTCCACGCCGCCGGCAATGTACTGCGCGGCCGTGACCCGGGTGCGGTGGGCCAGCTCCGCCGGATCCTGCGGGACCGTGATCGCGTGCAGGTCCGGGATGAAGAAGATCGCGTCGTACTCGTCCTGCATCCGGACCCAGTTCACCAGGGCGCCGAGGTAGTTGCCCAGGTGCAGGGAGTCGGCCGAGGGCTGCATTCCGGAAAGGATCCGGTGCCGGGCTCCGGTGGTGGTCGGGGCAGAAGCGGACGTGCCGGGTGAGGTGGCGGCGGGCACCGCCGCCGTGGCGGCGGGCACCGCCGCCGTGGCGGCGGGCGCGGTACCGGCGTCGGGCACGGTGTCAGTGCCGGTGGTCGCAGTTGAAGGAGAGGTCATTCGTGAAAGCCTTAAGACTAGAGCCGGTAGTCCACTACCAGCGGAGCGTGGTCAGAGAAGCGGGTATCCCAGGACGGTGCCCGGTCAACAACGGCTGACACTGCCGCAGCAGCGAGAGCGGGCGTGGCAATCTGGTAGTCAATGCGCCAGCCGGTGTCGGTGTCGAAGGCCTGTCCCCGTTGCGACCACCAAGTGTAGGGGCCGTCGACGTTACCCGCCAGGCCCCTGTGAACATCCTTCCAGCCGATTTCCTCGCCGAAGAAGCGGTCGAAGTAGGCACGCTCCTCCGGCAGGAAGCCGGCACGTTTGACGTTGCCCTTCCAGTTCCTGATATCCAGCTCGGTGTGGCCCACGTTCAGGTCGCCCACCACGAGGGCATGGTCGCTGTGCTTGGAGAGCTCGGGCAGCCGGTTGAGCATGACGTCCAGGAAGCGGAACTTGTCGTCCTGCTTGGGCGTGCCGGCCTCACCGGAGTGGACGTAGGCGCTGGCCACGGTCAGCCGGGAGGCCTGTCCCTGGGCGTCCCGGACGGTGTAGTCGGCCTCGACCCAGCGGCCGGCGGTGGCGAAGTAGTCCTCGCCGATGCCCACCCGGGTGGCGACGGGCTCTTCGCGGGAGGCGATGGCGACGCCCGCGCGGCCCTTGGCCTCGGCTTCGGCGTGCAGGATGTACCAGCCTTCGCCGAGCAGTTCGTGGACGATCGCGTCAGGGGCGCGGACTTCCTGCAGGCACAGGATGTCCACTCCGCGGGGCTCCAGCCATTCCGCCATGCCCTTCTTGTAGGCGGCGCGAAGGCCGTTGACGTTGACAGATGCGATGCGAAGGTGGTCCTTCTCCAATGCCGAGCTCACCCGATCCACTCTAGTCGATGATGGTTCCGGAGACGGGCTCGTCGCTTCCGCCGGAGGACTTGATCATGTCCCGCGCGTTGGTGGCGGTTATCTCGATGGTCTCCAGCGCCCGCCGGATGGTGTCCTGGTCCGAGGCGGCGCCCTTGACGCGCTCCTGCTCCACGACGCGGACCTGCACCTGGACGATCTTGAAGGAGTGGTCCAGTTTGAGGTCCCGGACCTCGTCCGCCTCGCGGCGCTGGCCCACGAGCCGGGTGTTGCCGTGGTCAACGCTGCCCGACGACGGCGCCCGGCCGGCTGCCGCGTTGAACGCGTTCTGCGCTTCGGTGAGCTTGGCGCCGGCCTTCCTGGCGGCCTTCTGGATGCTGAAGACGACGAAGGAAGCCAGGGCCAGCCAGAAGGCGGCGATAATCGCCACGACCCAGCCCACGACGTCGTTCTGGTTGGCCGCGAAGATGACCGCGACCAGGAACGCGATGATGAAGACGGTCATGCCCAGCCCGCCGATCCGGAACAACGAGAACTTGCCCGTGGCGGCGTTGTACGCGGACGGCTTGGAAGACGCGGATTTGCCCAGAGATTGCATTCCCCCATTATCGCAAACCCGCGCCGCCCGCCGCCCCGCTTCCACCCCGGGCGAACGTTTCCGCCGGCGTCCATCCCAACTGGGTGGCAGTAGTTGTCGTTCTGGGCGCCCAAAACGACAACTACTGCTAGCCAGTTGGGGTCCGGGACCGCCCTACTTGAGGAACAGCCTGCGCAGCCGTCCGGTGGTGAGCAGCAGCCCGAGGGCGATCATCACGAGGTAGTAGCCGATGTGCAGAGCCGTCGCCGGGGTGAACACCCCCACGCTGATCTGCCGGAGCAGCTCCACGCCGTGCCACAGCGGCATGGCCTGGATGAACCACTGGATGTACTGCGGGTACACGCTGAGCGGGTAGAAGGTGGCGCTGAAGAGGAACATCGGCAGCATCACGAAGTTGATCCAGTCCATCTGCTGGAAGGTCTTCATGAAGCTGGTGATGCCCATGCCGAAGCTCGCGAAGCCGAAGGCAATCAGCACCGCGGCCGGGATCATCAGGACGGCCCAGGGCGTGGTGATGAGCCCCATCACGCCCATCACGGCGGTGAAGCCGGTGGCGTACATGAGCCCGCGCAGCAGCGCCAGGAAGATCTCCCCCATGGCGACGTCCAGCGGCCCCAGCGAGGTGTAGAGCATGCCCTGGTACAGCTTGGCGAAGTTCATCTTGAAGAAGACGTTCCAGGTGGAGTCGTAGACCGCTCCGTTCATGGCGGACACGGCCAAAAGCGCCGGGGCGATGTAGGCGGCGTAGGAGATCTCCTGGCCGCCGGGCCCCTGCACGGCACCGACGATCGCGCCCAGGCCCACACCCATGGCGATCAGGTACAGCACCGGTTCGAAGAAGCCCGAGAGCATCACCATCCAGTTGCTGCTCTTGGTGGCCATCAGCCCGCGGGCGACGACGGCGCGCACGTTGCGCGAGTAGAGCGGGCCGAAGTGCCGGTTGCGGGCGGCCTCCGTGACGCTGGAGTTCCCGGAATCGGGGCTTTCGACGACGGCGCTCATGAGCCCATCCTGTTGGCGAACTGCCGCCTGGTCAGGATCCAGCCGACGACGGCGAGGACCAGCAGGAACACAAGGTGCGCGGCGGTCAGCAGCGGGGCCTCCTGGTAGCCGTAGCTGACCACCCGGCCCAGCTCGGTGCCGTGCCAAATCGGTGAGATCCAGCCGATCCAGCGGACGCCCAGCGGCAGGGTGTCCAGCGGGAAGAAGGTGCCGGAGAACAGGAACAGCGGCATCACGATGAACCGCATGACCATGGCGAACTGGCCCTTGTCGTCCTTGATGGCTGCCGCGTAAGCCATCAGGGGCAGCCCGAAGGACAGCCCGGCGAGGGCGGCGACCAGGATTGAGACCCAGCCCCAGCCGCTCGGGGACGCTCCGAACAGCGCGACGACCGCGAAGTAAAGGGCAGACTGCAGCAGGAAACGCACGGTGACGGCAATGACCTGCCCACCCGCGATCTGCTCCGGCGTCAGCGGCGAGGCGTGCGGGCCGTAGAAGACGCGGCGCCATTTGAAGCCGTCCATCACCGGGAACGTGAACTCGTTGGCGGCAGTCATGACCGTGGCCGAGATCAGCAGGGCCGGGGCGATGAAGGTGAGGTAGCTGACGCCGCCGAACGCCGAGGTGCTGTTGCCTTCCACGAGGGTGGCGAGGCCCACGCCCATCGCAAACAGGTACGCCACCGGCTGCCCGACGCCGTACATGATGATGGTCCAGCCGTAGCCCTTCATCACCCGGAGGACCTGCTCGGCGTAGTAGAACGCGCCCCACTTCCTGGCGCGGGCCGCCGCAACGGCCGGCGAGTGGGCGCGCAGCGGCGCCGGTGCGGTTCCGTCCTTTCCAGTGACGGCCCGCTCAGTCAACTCTGCCTTCTTAGTCAACTCTGCTTTCTTAGTCAACTCTGCTTCCTAGTCAATGAGGCTCCGGCCGGTCAGGCGCAGGAAGACGTCCTCCAGCGAGGACCGGCGCACCAGCGAGGTGACCGGCCGGAGTCCCCGGGCGGAGACCTGCTCAAGGGCGGCCTCGCCGTCGTGGGCATAAATCAGGACGCGGTCCGGGAGGGTTTCGACCCGCTCGACGGCGTCATCGCCGTCGAGCTCGGCGCCGACGGTGGCGTTGCGCTCCGAACCGAAGCGCAGCTCGAGGACCTCACGGGTGGAGTATTCGCGGATCAGGCTCGCGGGCGAGCCCTCGGCCATGATCTTGCCTTTGTCCACCACGATCAGGCGGTCGCAGAGCTGCTCGGCCTCGTCCATGTAGTGGGTGGTCAGGATCAGGGTGACACCCTGCTCCTTGAGCCGGAACAGCCGGTCCCACAGGATGTGGCGGGCCTGCGGGTCAAGGCCCGTGGTCGGTTCGTCCAGCAGCAGGATCCGAGGCTCATTGATGAGCGAACGGGCGATCGTGAGCCGGCGCTTCATGCCACCGGAAAGCGCGTCCACCCTGGACCTGGCCTTGTCCGTGAGCTGGGCGAACTCCAGCAGCTCGTCCGCCTTGGGCCTGAGGTAGCTCATCGGCAGGCCGAAGTAGCGGCCGTAGACCAGCAGGTTGTCCCGGACCTTGAGTTCCTCGTCGAGGTTGTCCTGCTGCGGCACCACGCCCAGGTGCGCGCGGACTTCCGGTCCGTTCAGGTCGGGGTCCAGGCCCATGATGCTGAGGGTCCCGGAGGTCCGCTGGGACACCCCGCCGATCATCTTCATGGTGGTGGACTTGCCGGCGCCATTGGGTCCAAGCAGCCCGAAGGACTCCCCGGCGGGCACGCGGAAGGAGATACCGTCGACGGCGGTGACCTCGCCGTAGCGCTTGGTCAGGTTCTCGGCGGTGATGACATACTGCGGCGAGCCGGTTTCGGAGGGGCTGCTCAACGGCGCTTCCTTGGGAGAGGCTTCCTTGGGAGAGGATTCTTTCGACACAAGTTCAGGCACCCGCCCCACGTTAGTAGGTGGGTTCGAACAAGGAAAGAGCCCGATCGCTAAAAATCCAGACGTTTTCCGATCGCCAGGTTGGAGGCTCACGGTGGCGGAGCGGGGCCAGCGAACTCCCCGAAGGAAATCCGCTGGCCCAACCGGCAGGCCGGCCTGTTTCGCTGCGCCTATTTCGCTCCGGCCTATTTCGCTCCGCCCATTTCGCTCCGCCTATTTCCCTGCGCCGCCCATTTCCCTGCGCCTATTTCCCTGCGCTTTTCTCTCCGCCGCGCAGTACGTGCAGGCGCTTCCGGTATTCGTCTTCGTCGATTTCCCCGCGGGCATAACGTTCCCGCAGCACGCCTTCGCCGCCCTGCGCAGCGGCCCAGCGGCGGTTGGAACGCCAGGTGCGCCTGCCGATGAAGATCAGCAGGCCGATGACCAGGATCCAGAACAGCGGGAACAGCAGGAACCATGGTGAGAACCCGCCGTCGGACCAGGGCCCGCGGGTGGCGATGGCGGCGGCAGGGCCGGTAATCGCGGCAGTCATTGAGGTAAGCATGTCAGTCGTCCAAACTCTCGGTTCGAGCCGTTTCCCGGCTCTGCATCGAGTCTTCTCCGCAGCCGCACCCTCCGCATCCGCCGCGGGGAGTCACTTTCGCCGCGCGGCGTACTCCACCGGGAGACCGCCGGATGCGCCGGCCGGCTGCACGCAAGCCGGCTGCACGCCAAGCGGACCGTCAGCCGGTCCAGCCAGGGCGGACGAGGCCCGATTCGTACGCGAGGACCACCAGCTGCACCCTGTCGCGGACCTGCAGCTTGGCCATGATCCGCGAGACGTGGGTCTTCGCCGTGAGCGGGGTGATGAAGAGCCGCTCCGCGATTTCCGCGTTGTTGAGTCCCTCGCCCACCAGCTGCAGGACTTCGCGTTCACGGTCCGTGATCTGGTCCGTGATCTGGTCCGTGACCCTGGGCGGGCTGGCGACGCGGGACTGCACCGCCAGCTGCGCCATGATGCGGCGGGTCACCGACGGCGACAGGAGGGCGTCGCCGTCGTGCACCACGCGCACGGCGCGGAGCAGCTCCTCCGGCTCGGTGTCCTTGACGAGGAACCCCGCCGCGCCGGCGCGCACGGCCTCCGCGATGTAGTCGTCCAGTTCAAAAGTGGTGAGGATGATGACCCGGGTTCCCGCGAGCCCTGGATCAGCCAGGATCCGGCGGGTCGCCTCCAGCCCGTCCCCATGCGGCATGCGGATGTCCATCAGCACGACGTCGGGTTTGTCGCGTGCCGCCAGCCGCACGGCCTGGTCACCGGTGCCGCATTCGGCCACGACTTCCATGTCCGGCTCGGCGCCCAGGAGTGCCCGGAATCCGGCGCGGATGAGCGTCTGATCGTCGGCGATCAGGATGCGGATCATCGCTGTTCCTCCCCCGGGGTCCCGGCCAGCGGAAGGACCGCCCGCACGCGCCAGCCCGGCTCCAGGGGCAGGAACTCCACGGTTCCGCCCAGCGCGGCGGCCCGTTCCCGCATGCCGGTCACACCGGTTCCCTCGGGGGCGCCGGCAGCGCCACGGCCGTCGTCGTCGACCGTTAAGGTCAGCCGTCCGGCATCAGGGCCGGTGAGGCGTCCGGCATCGGCGGGAGCCTCAAGGACGACGGCGGCCCGGCTGGCTCCGGAGTGCCTCACCACGTTGGTCAGCGCCTCCTGCACGATCCGGTAGGCCGCCTCCTGCACGGCTGCGCTGAGCGGCCTGTCGATCCGCTGGTCCAGCCGCACCTCCAGCCCGGCCCGGCGGGCGTTGTCGGCGAGTTCGGGCAGTCTCTGGAGCCCCGGATCCGCGGCGGGGCGGAGCGGGGCGTCGTCACGCAGCACGCCCAGCAGCTGGCGGACCTCGTCCAGGGATTCCTTGCTGGCCGTCTTGATGGCCTCCAGGGCAGGGCGGAACTGGTCCGGGTCCCGGTCCCCCAGATGCAGCGCCACCGAGGCGCGGACGTTGATCATGGACAGCGAATGGGCCACCACATCATGGATGTCACGGGCCAGCGCCAGCCGGTATTCGTCCCGGGCGGCCTGCTCCCGGGTTTCATGCTGGCGGCGCCTTTCCGCCACGCGTTCGCCGCGCAGCCGGGCTCCTTCTCCCAGCAGCACCAGGATGGCCAGCCAGGACGTTCCGGCCACGGCGCGGATCAGGGCACCTTCATCGCCCTTGGCCAGGAAGAAGGCAACCAGGGCGGCGGCGCAGGCACCCGCCACCGTCCAGGTCTGCCACCGCCTGCCCGCGGCTGCCGAGAACACGGTGGCCAGCGCCAGTGAGAGCAGCACCGGCCCCCAGGGATAGCCGGAGGCCAGGTAGAGGATGGTTGCCGCGGCGGCCACCGGAAGCGTGGCTGCCGGTGCTCTTCGCCGGAGCGACAACGCGGCCGGCCCGGCCAGCAGCAGCGCGAAGGCCAGCACGTCCAGCGGCCGGTGATCAGGCTGCCGGGCCGCGGCGAAAACCGTGCCCACCACCTGGACCACGGCCACCGCAATCACCACGATGCTGGTGGGCGGACCCTGGAATCGGCGCGGCATACTCCGAGCCTAGCGGCGGGGCGGGCCGGCGTCGTCTGCTGAACGGGGTAGGGCGCCTACTCCCGCGGGAGTAGGCGCCCTGCCGTCGGTTCCGGGGCCACGCTCGACCGCCGGGATACCCGTCAGGCGATGCCCGAGCTGCTTTTCTCTGCCAAGTGGCGTTCCGCGGTCTCCACCACGTTGGCGAGCAGCATGGCGCGGGTCATCGGCCCCACTCCGCCGGGGTTCGGGGACAGCCAGGCGGCGACGCCGGCAGCGGCGGGGTCCACGTCTCCGGTGACCACGGCTTTGCCGGAACCGTCATCGACCCGGCTGACGCCGACGTCGAGCACTATGGCCCCGGGTTTGAGGTCCTCCGCCTTGATCATGTGCGGCTGGCCGGCCGCGGCGATCACGACGTCGGCCTGGCGGAGCTCGGCGGGCAGGTCCACCGTTCCGGTGTGGGCCAGGATGACCGTGGCATTGACGTCCTTGCGGGTCAGCAGGAGCCCCACCGGGCGTCCGATGGTCACTCCGCGGCCCACCACGAGCACGCGCTTGCCGCGGAGGCTGATCCCGTGCCGGGTCAGCAGTTCAACGCAGCCCTTGGGCGTGCAGGGCAGCGGCGACTTCATGGGTCCGCCGACGTTGGCCACGAGCCGGCCCAGGTTCATCGGGTGCAGGCCGTCGGCGTCCTTCTCCGGGTCCATGGCCTCCAGGATGACGTCCTGGTCGATGTGCTTGGGCAGCGGCAGCTGGACGATGTAGCCGGTGCATTCCGGGTTCTCGTTGAGCTCCCGGACCGCGGCCAGCAGTTCGTCCTGGCTGGTCTCCTCCGGCAGGTCGCGGCGGATGGAGGTGATGCCCACCTCGGCGCAGTCCTTGTGCTTGCCGGCCACATACCAGGTGCTCCCCGGGTCCGAGCCCACCAGGATGGTGCCGAGGCCGGGGACGATGCCCTTGGCCCTGAGGACGGCCACGCGTTCGGTCAGTTCGGCCTTGATCGCGGCGGCGGTGGCCCTGCCGTCCAGGACCTGCGCGGTTTTAGCAGCCGTGTTCGCGGCGTTGGCAGTGGTCATACGGTCACCACTGCTCGTGCTGCGGGTACAGCGGGAAGTCGGCGGCGAGTTTGTCCACGCGGGCCTGCAGGGCCTCCACATCCGTGGCCGAACCGGATTTCAGCGCGGTGGCGATGATGTCCGCCACCTCGGTGAACTCCTCGGCGCCGAAGCCGCGGGTGGCCAGGGCCGGGGTTCCGATCCGCAGGCCGGAGGTGACCATCGGCGGGCGGGGATCGAACGGCACGGCGTTGCGGTTGACGGTGATGCCCACGGAGTGAAGCAGGTCTTCGGCCTGCTGGCCGTCCAGCTGGGAATTGCGCAGGTCCACCAAAACCAGGTGCACATCGGTGCCGCCGGTGAGGACGGACACGCCGGCGTCGGACACGTCCGCCTGGCTGAGGCGCTCGGCGATGATCCGGGCGCCTTCCAGGACGCGCTCCTGGCGTTCCTTGAATTCCTCGGTGCCGGCGATCTTGAAGGCGACCGCCTTCGCCGCGATCACGTGCATGAGCGGGCCGCCCTGCTGGCCCGGGAAGACGTTGGAGTTGATCTTCTTGGCCCACTCCTTCTTGGCCAGGATGACGCCGGACCGGGGGCCGGCGAGGGTCTTGTGCACGGTGGAGGTGACGACGTCGGAGTGCGGCACCGGGCTCGGGTGCAGGCCAGCGGCGACGAGGCCGGCGAAGTGTGCCATGTCGGTCCAGAGCAGGGCGCCGACCTCGTCCGCGATCGAGCGGAAGGCGGCGAAGTCGAGCTGGCGGGGGTAGGCGGACCAGCCGGCGATGATCACCTGCGGCTTCTCGGCAAGGGCCTGCTCGCGCAGCTTGTCCATGTCGATCCGGAAGGTGTCTTCCTCGACCTGGTAGGCGGCCACGTTGTAGAGCTTGCCGGAGAAGTTGAGCTTCATGCCGTGGGTCAGGTGGCCGCCGTGCGCCAGCGAGAGGCCCAGGATCTTGTCGCCCGGGGTGATCATGGCGGAGAGGGCGGCGGCGTTGGCCTGGGCACCGGAGTGCGGCTGGACGTTGGCGTATTCGGCGTCGAAGAGGTCCTTGACCCGGTCGATCGCGAGCTGCTCGGCGATGTCGACGTATTCGCAGCCGCCGTAGTAGCGGCGTCCCGGGTAGCCCTCGGCGTACTTGTTGGTCAGGACCGAGCCCTGGGCTTCCATCACCGCGCGGGGGGCGAAGTTCTCGGAGGCGATCATTTCCAGGGTGCCGCGCTGGCGGCCAAGCTCCTGGGCCAGGACGGCGGCAATCTCGGGATCGAGTTCGGCCAGCGGCTGGTTGCTCACGGCGGTCGAGGAAAGGTTTACGGAAGTAGTCACGAAGAACTCCTGGCTAGGCAACGGGCACTGCTTAAGGTCAGGTTACCGGCTGGCCCGCTGCCGCGCCCCTAGATTACGGTCCCGGAAATCCGGGGCACGCGCCAAGGGCTGCACCCGTTCAGGGGTGCCGACGGCGGGGCGGCAGCAGGCGCTGCCGACCGGCAAAACTTGACCCTCGGCCCAGGCGTACGATCCGTGGTCTTCGTGAGTGCCGCTCCCTGGTGGTTTAGCCACCCAACGCCAGTTGCGACCGTTTAAGCCTACCCCAGGACCGTCGCACCCGCGGGTAGGCTGTTCATCGTGACTGACGACCAGCTGACTGCTTCCTACATCCTGACCCTCTCCTGCCCGGACCGGCCGGGAATCGTGCATGCCGTCGCCGGCGCCCTCCTGGTGGCGGGCTGCAATATTACGGACTCGCAGCAGTACGGCAGCCAGGACACCGGCACCTTCTTCATGCGGGTCGAGGCGACGACGGCGTCCGCCCAGGCCGGACTGCACGCCGCCTTGGAGCCCGTGGCGCTGGCCTTCGGCATGCAGTGGAGCCTGAACCCGGCAGGCCGGAAGGTCCGCACCCTGCTGATGGCCAGCACCTCGGCGCACTGCCTCAACGATCTGCTGTTCCTGCAGCGCTCCGGAACGCTGCCGATCGAGATCCCGGCCATTGTCTCCAACCACCAGGACCTGGAGGGTCTGGCGAAGTTCTACGGCATCCCGTTCCACCACATCCCGGTCACCCGGGACTCCAAGGTCCGGGCCGAGGACGAGCTGCGCGCGCTGATGGCGGAGCACGACGTCGAGCTCACCGTCCTGGCCCGGTACATGCAGATCCTCTCCGACGAGCTGTGCCATGAGCTGACCGGCAAGGCGATCAACATCCACCATTCCTTCCTGCCGTCCTTCAAGGGCGCCAGGCCGTACCACCAGGCCCACGCCCGCGGCGTGAAGCTCGTCGGCGCCACGGCGCACTACGTCACGGCCGCCCTGGATGAGGGGCCGATCATCGAACAGGAAGTCATCCGGGTGGACCACCGGCGCAGCGCCGAGCAGTTCGTCCAGATGGGCCGGGACGTCGAGGGCCGCACCCTCGCCCAGGCCGTGCAGTGGCACGCCGAACACCGCGTGCTGCTGGACGGCAACCGGACCGTGGTCTTTAGCTGACCGTCTTTAGCTGACCGTAGTGTTTAACTGACCCGGGTATTTAATGAGAGGTATGGCACGTTTGCGGGAGGACCGGCTGGCCGAGTTCGTGTCCCTGCTCAAGTCCGAGGGCAGGCACTCGGTGCTGGGCCTCGACTGCGGCCCCGGCGCGGATGGGCTCCTCTTCGTCCAGTCCGGAATCCACTTCACCGGCGTGGACCCCTCGGAGGAACACATCCATTCGGCGCGTGCCCGCGGCCTGGAGGCCTCGGTGGCCGCAGCCGCCGCCCTTCCGTTCGCCGACTCGGCATTCCGTTCCGTGTGGGCGGTGGACGCCCTGGCGGGCCTGCCGCCGGAGAAGTGGGCCGACGTCGTCCGCGAACTCGGCCGCGTGGCGGAACCCGGCGCCCCGATCGCCGTCGTCCTCCCCGATCCCGGCCTCCCGGAACACAGCGAGGGCTTCACGGTCCTCCGCTCCCCCGACTGACCCTCACCCGCCTGACCCCTCACCCAAGTAGCTCGCAGTAGTTGTCGTTTAGAGCGCTCCAAACGACAACTACTGCGAGCCAGTTGGGAGGGCTGTCCGGGTTTCCCGGTGCGTGTCCTAGTCTGGAGGCATGGCTCCCCTCTACGCATTCGCCGGCGACAGCCCGGCCGTCCATGACTCCGTCTTCATCGCGCCCACGGCCTCCGTGATCGGCAAGGCCACGCTGGCCGAGAACTCCAGCGCCTTCTACGGCGTCTCCGTCCGCGCCGACACCGCCGCCATCACCGTGGGCGCCGGGACCAACCTGCAGGACAACGTGGTGCTGCACGCCGATCCCGGCTTCCCCTGCACCGTCGGCGAGCGGGTCAGCGTCGGCCACAGCGCCGTCGTGCACGGCTGCACGGTCGAGGACGACTGCCTGATCGGCATGAGCGCCACCATCCTCAACGGCGCCGTGATCGGCGCGGGCTCCCTGGTGGCCGCCGGCGCGGTGGTGCTCGAAGGCACCGTCGTGCCGCCCCGCTCGCTCGTCGCCGGGGTGCCGGCCAAAGTCCGGCGCGCGCTGAGCGACGAGGAATTCGCGGGCGTCCAGCACAACGCGGCGCACTACCAGGAGCTGGCCCGGGCCCACCGGGAGCTGCACGGCGCCTGAAGAGCCAGGCCGGCCCAGGCCGGCGGGACGGGCTAATCCAGCGGGATCGGACCCAGCTCGTCCAGCAACTCCCCGGGCCCCGGATTCCCGGGGGACGTCCGGCCGCCCAGGTGGTTGACGACGCCCCAGACCGCGTTCAACCCGGTGGTGACGGCGCCTTCCGCCCACCCTGCCGTGAAGGAGACGTCGTCGCCGGCCAGGAAGATCCCGCGTTGCTCCGCCGGCAGCTTGTCCTGCTTGAAATGGGTGAAGAGCCGCTGCTGGTAGCGGTAGTGGCCCGGCAGGTTCGCCTTGAACGCCCCCATGAAGTTGGGGTCCGCTTCCCACGAGACCGTGATCGGCTGGCCGACGATGTGGCTGGCGATGTCGACGTCGGGGTAGATCTGGGCGAGCGAGTGCAGCATCAGCTCCACGCGCTCGTCGGCGTCCAGGGCCAGCCATTTCAGTGCGTCGTCGTTCCAGGTGTAGGACAGCAGGATCACCGCCGGCTGGTCCGGGCCGTTGTCCAGGAGATACGTGGCACGGTTCAGCCGGTCCGTCAGCGTCATGGACATGACCTCGCGGCCAGTCCTGGGATCGATGTCCTTCCAGAAGGGCCGGTCCACCATCACAAAGGTCTTGGACGACTGCATGTAGTGCGAGCGCTCGATCGCCGTCCAGAGTTCGGCGGGGAACAGCGTTTCTTCGGTGTGGATCCGGGTGGACAGCAGCCATGACTGGCAGGTGGTCACGACGGTGGGATAGGCGGACTCGCGGCCCCACCGCTCCCGGATCCGGAAGTCGCCGCTGCCGTCCCGGGCGATCCGGTCCACGGCGCCGCGCGGGGCCCCGGCGTGCAGGCTCGCCAGGGAGGTCCCTTCCGGCCAGTGGGCCATGCCCGACGGCGCGTGCCGCCAGAGCGCCTCGGGGAGCCGTTGCGCGCCGCCGGCAATGAGCCGGTGCCGGTCGTCGGCATCGGTGTAGACGACGCGCAGGATTTCCAGGATGGAGTTGGGGAAGTCCGTGTCCCAGCCTCCGGTTCCAAATCCCACCTGGCCGAACGCCTCGCGGTGGGCGAATCCGGCCTGCTTGAACGAGTCGCTGCCGGCGATGAAGCCGTAGAACGTCTGTTCGTCCAGGAGCGGAAGTAGCTCGTTCCAAAGCTCCTTGATCCTGGCGGTGTCCCGGGCCCGGATGGCTTCCTGCATCTCGGTGAACCTGGCGCCGTCGTTGACGGCAGCTTTCCAGGCGTCCGCCACCTCCCGGAAGAACGGCGGGAGGTCCGCGGCGGTTTCGGCGTAGTACTTCTGCCCGGCGAGCTCGATCACGGTGCTGGAGGTCGCCGCCGCCAGCGGGTTGGGGAACTCGTCGGTTTCCAGCCCGAGCAGCTCCACATAGTGGTAGAAGGCCTTGCCGGAGACCGGGAACCGCATCCCGCCGAGGTCGGCGACAACCCCGGCGGCGGAGGGGAAGCTCGCGGTCCGCAGCCGGCCGCCGATCCGGTCCGCTTCGTAGACCACCGGGCGGAGGCCAAGTTTCATCAGCTCATAAGCCGTGACGAGCCCGGAGAGTCCTGCACCGACCACGGCAACTTCGGTCCCGTACAGCCCGGCGGGGATGCTGCCCAGGCCCGCGGGATGGGCCAGGTAGTGGTCGTAGCTGAAGGGGAAGTCCGGATTCAGCATGGTGATGGGTGCTTCGGCGCCGCTGCCCGACGTAGTCGGTCCGGGGGCCGGAAGTTCGGTGGCGGTGGTCATGAGTGGCTTGCTTTCATCGGTTCGGGAGCGGACGGGGTGGGCTCGGAGGGGGCGGCGCCGGATAGTTCACGGTATTCCTCGTGGCTCAGGGCCGCTACCCTCGAATTCCTGCGGCCGTAGCCGAAGTAGGCTGCCAGGCCCACCAGCATCCAGATGCCGAAGACCGCCCAGGTCTCGGCGCCCAGGTTGGCCATCAGGTAGGCGCACATCAGGGCGCCCAGGATCGGCGTCAGCGGGAACAGCGGGACGCGGAAGCTGCGTTTGAGCTCCGGCCGGGTGCGCCGCAGGTAGATGACGGCGACGTTGACCAGGGCGAAGGCGAAGAGCGTGCCGATGCTGGTGGCGTCCGCCAGCGCGCCAAGCGGCACCAGGCCCGCGGTGAGGGCGACGGCGGCCCCCACGATCAGGGTCCCGGCAACCGGGGTGCCGGTGCGGGCCGAAACGCGGCCGAAGATCTTGGGAATCAGGCCGTCCCGTGCCATCGACAGCAGGATCCGGGTCTGTCCGTAGAGAACCGTCAGCACGATGCTGGCGATGGCCAGCACGGCTCCGACCGCGAACACCAGCGCGATCCACGGCTGCCCGGTGGTTTCCTCGAGGATTTTCACGAGGGCGGCCTCGTTGCCGTCGAACCAGCCCCACGGCCGCGCGCCGATGGCTGCAACGGCGACGAGCACGTAGATGGTGGTGACGATCAGCATCGAGAGCAGGATGGCCCTCGGCAGGTCGCGCTTCGGGTTCCGGGCTTCCTCGCCGGCCGTGGACGCCGCGTCGAACCCGATGTAGGAGAAGAACACCCGGGAGGCTGCGGCGGAGACGCCGGCGGCGCCCATCGGCAGCAGGGGCTCGAAGTGTGCGCCGTTGAAGGCGGTGAACGCCACCGCGCAGAAGAACAGCAGGATGCCGACCTTGATCAGCACGATGGCCGTGTTGATCCAGGCGCTTTCCTTGGCGCCGCGGACCAGCAGCACCATTGCGAGGACCACAATCACGATCGCCGGTGCATTCAGCACCCCGCCGTCGCCGGGCGGCTGCGAGATGGCGTCCGGCAGCGTCAGGCCAAAGACGGCCAGGGCTTCGTTGACGTACTGGCCCGCGCCGACGGCGACGGCCGCCACGGAGACGGCGTATTCCAGCACCAGGCACCAGCCGCAGATCCAGGCCATGCCTTCGCCCATGGTCGCGTAGGTGTAGGAGTAGCTCGAACCCGCTGCGGGCACCAGTCCGGCCATCTCGGCATACGAGACGGCGGAGAGCAGCGCAGCGAGTCCGGCGATCGCGAAGGAGATCCAGATGGCCGGGCCGGCCAGCGGGACGGATTCGCCCAGGATGACCAGGATGCCGGTGCCGAGGGTGGCGCCGACGCTGATCATGGTCAGCTGCAGCACACCGAAGCTGCGGACCAGCCGCGTGCCGCCGTGACCGGATTCGGCTTCGCTGACGAGCTGTCCGATCGGCTTCCGGCGAAGCAGCTGCGTCGTCAGGCCGGGACGGCTGGCGGCGGCCGCGGGCCGTTCCCGGTTGAGAGTAGGCACAGTCATCGTTGACGTCCGTTCGTGAGTAGTGGTTTGGTTCCCCGTTTCAGCCTAAGGCTGTGAGCCAGCTCTCAAGGTTGTGCAAAATGACCTATAGTCTTCAGGCATGAGACGTATTGCACCACACCGGGCGGTTCGGTCCCACTATGCCGGCCGCGGCCTGCCGGACGGGGACAGCCATGCCTGCTGACGCCGAGGTCCGGCTCGGATTCGTCACCCTGGAGCAGTTCCTCCGGCAACTGCCGCCGAAACTCACTGTCCTTCACGACGGCGGCAACGGAGCGGAGCGGCTGCGCTGGGTGGAGCCCAGCGAACTCGAGGACCCCACCCCCTACCTGCTCGACGGCGAATTCCTGCTGACCGCTGGGCTGCCGTTCCTGGCCCAAGGCGGCGACCCTGAACGCGTTGACGCCTACGTGGAGCGGCTGGTCCGGGCGCGCGTCGGCGCGCTCGGGTTCGGCCTCGAACCCTACTTCGACGCCGTACCGGCCGCCGTCATCCAGGCCTGCAGCCGGCGCAACCTCACGCTGGTCGCCATCCCCCAGACTGTCCCCTTCGCCGCCATCGGACTCGAATTCTCGCAGCTGCTGGAATCGGACAACGCCAAGACCTTCCGGCAGCTGGCCGACACCAACCGGCAGCTCATGCGCGCGGTACTGTCGGCCAGGCCCGAACACGAGCTCCTGGCGGCACTCGTGCGGCGCGTCCCGGTCTGGGCCGTCCTCGTCGGTGCGGACGGACGGGTCCGCGCCCGCGGCTCCGGCGGTGCGCACGGTACCGGCCCGGTACCGGGCATGGAAGCAGCCGCGCTGCAGCCACTGCTGGCCAAGCTGCTGAGCGGCAGCGGTCCCCGGGTGGAGCTGGATTCCTTCGACGACGCCGGTTCGGCACTCGTCTTCGGCCATCCGCTGCGCAGCTCCCGCGATGCCAACCTGGGCGCCCTGGTCCTCGGCACGGAGGCGCCGCTGACGCCGGCGCAGAACAGCGTGGTCTCGGCCGCCGTCGGCCTCCTGGAGCTGCTGGTACGCCAGCGCACCAGCGGCTCACTGGCCCCCAGCCAGCTCGCTACGGCCCTGCTCCTGCACCCGGAAAGTCCCAGCACCGGCGGGACCCGGCACGTCGACGGCCTGAAGGACCTGCTGGCACAGAGCGTTTCTTCCACCCGCTCCGGGCAGCTGCGCGTTGTCCAGGGAATCAACCTGGCCGCTGCGGTGCGCGGCACCGGCGACAGCCCGGTCCGGGAACTGCTGGAGTGGCGCAGGATGTTCGACACCAAGCTGGTGGAGATCACCGACTTCGGCTTCGCAGCCATCACCAGGCTGAAGGTCGACGACGCCCTGCTGGCCGACGTCGAGCGGCTGGGCTGGGGCCTGGTGGTCGGGAGCGCCACTGAATTCGCCGGCCTGGCGGAGGCCTACCAGCGGACGTCGTCCCTACGCGGCCGGGTGCGGACGAGCGGGCACAGCGTCCGCGTTGACGAGGTCACCTGGTCCCTGACGGGGCTGCTGGGCAGCGAGGCAGGTGCCATGCTCGCCGCGCGGCTGCTCGCTCCCGTCCTCGCGCTGGAACCCGAGCGCCGGGACACCCTGCTGGGGATTCTCCGCGCCTGGCTGGGCGCGAACGGCAGTTGGGATTCCACGGCGAAGGTCACGGGACTTCACCGCAATAGCGTGCGCCGCCACATCCGGACGCTCGCGGAGCTGCTCGAGCTGGACCTCAACCAGGCGCAGGCCCGGGCGGAGCTCTGGATTGCCCTGCAGTACGTTCAGCTGCCCCAGGAGCGGTAGGTCTCCGGCCGGAGGTCATCCAGGTACGCCACGGGCACTTCGCCGCCGGCCGGCTCCGGCAGTTCGGCGAACAGCAGCTCCGGACCCGTCCCGGCCTCGGCCAGCAGCGAGCCATCCGGAGCTGCGATCACGCTGCCGCCCAGGAAATCACAGCCGTCCTCCGTGCCGGAGTGGTTGGCATAGGCCACCGTGACACGGTTCTCCAGCGCCCTCGCCCGGACCAGCAGCTGGGGTACGGCCTCAAACCCCTCGGAAAGGGCTGTCGGCACCAGCACCAGCCGGGCACCCCGGACGGCGGCGGCACGGACGGTTTCGGGGAATTCGACGTCGTAACAGATCACCAGGGAGGTCCTGACCCCCTGGAAGTCCACCACCCCCGGGGCGTCGCCGGCCGGGGTGAAGGCCTGCTGTTCCTCCGCTCCGAACAACTGGACTTTCGCATAGCTCAGGAGTTCGGTGCCCTGCGCGTCCACGAGTGTGGCCGTGATCTGCCAGTCCCCCTCCCCGGTGACGGCCGGCAGGCTGTAGACCAGGGCGATGCCATGGCGGGTGGCGATACCGGCCAGGGTCCGGCGGATGGCCGGGAGCGCCGCCGGGTCCAGCTCCGCGCGGATCCTCAACGGCGCGTAACCCACCGGGAACAGTTCCGGGGTGAGAAGCAGCTGCGCGCCGGCCGCGGCGGCCTTCCGGGCGGCCTCATCCACCGCGGCACAGTTTGCCTCTACGTCCAGCACGGCGGCATTCGCCTGCATCAGGGCCAGCAGCACCATTACCACCTCAGCATCTCGGGAGGTCCGCACCGGGGCGGCGGACGCGCGTCTCCTCCAGCCTAGCCACGCGACGCCACCGTGGCTCCGGTGCATTTCCGCCCATCCCGGGCGTCCGCGGGGCGGAATGCCCTGCCGTTCCCGAAGACACACCGCGCGGTATTGCGTTAACTTCTTGACTGCAAGCCTCGAATGGTGCACGCTTCTTTCCATGCCCTCCCCAACGCGCTCAACGAGGAGCCGAACCAAAAACCCCGGATCGCAATCCGCGCTGCGGCATCTGAACCAGCAGCGGATCATCGAATGCCTCCTGGCGGGGCCTTCCACGCAGGCCGAACTGGCACGGCAGACCGGCCTCTCCACCGCCACGGTGTCCAACATCGTCAGGATCATGCAGGACGCGGGCCTGGCGTCCACCGAGCCGATCACCAGCTCCGGGCGGCGCGCCCTGAACGTCCGGCTCAACAGCAAGGGCGCAGTCGCCGTCGGCATCGACTTCGGGCGCCGGCACCTGCGGGTGGTCCTCGCATCCCTCAGCTACCACGTGATCGCGGAGGAAACGGTGCTGCTGCCGCTGGGCCACCACGCCGAGGAGGGCATCGCCGCCGCCGTCGGATTGCTGGACCGGCTGCTGGCGGACAGCGGCGTGGAACGCAGCGCCGTGGTGGGGGCCGGCGTCGGCATCCCGGGACCGATCGACCGCCGCACGGGGACCGTGGCGCAAGGCGCCATCCTGCCCGAATGGGTGGGCATCAACATCCTGCAGCGGCTCGAGGAAGCGCTGGATCTCCCGGTTTTCGTGGACAATGACGCCAACCTGGGCGCCCTGTCCGAGGTCACCTGGGGACCACACAGCGGCATCAGCAACCTGATGTTCCTCAAGATCGGTTCGGGCATCGGCGCAGGGCTGATCCTCAACGGGCTGCCCTACTACGGCAACGTCGGCATCACCGGTGAAATCGGACATGCCACCATCCACGAGCACGGCCTCGTCTGCCGCTGCGGAAACCGGGGCTGCCTGGAAACCATCGCGTCCACCACCACCATGATCGAGCTCCTGGGCCGCGGCGCGGACAAGCCGCTGACCCCGGAGGACATCGTCCGGAAGGCCCTCGCCCGGGACTCCGCGACCCTGCGGGTGGTGGACGACGCCGGCCTTGCCGCCGGCCGTGCGCTGGGCAATGTGGCGAACCTGATCAACCCCGAAGTGATCGTGGTGGGTGGTCCGCTGGCCGGGCTGGGAGAGCTGCTGCTGGACCCGATTCGGCGGGGGCTGGTCCGCCACGCGGTGCCCGTGATCGGCGAGACCACCACCCTCACCATGTCCTCACTGGGCGACCGGGCCGAAGCCCTCGGGGCCACGGCCCTGGTCTTCCAGCACGCCGGAATCCGGCGGAACTAGTGTTTCGTTACCGGCCCGTTGCGTTAAAGACTTGACGACAAGGCCTGTGATCCAGTTTACTTTTTCATCAGACGGCCCTGCGGTTTGCAGGGGCGGACAACGAAGTCATGCATTGGAGGCGTAAGGGCAGATGACGTCCCTCAACACGCACAGCGATCCGATAATCCTCGAGATGCGCTCCATCACCAAAGAGTTCCCCGGCGTTAAAGCATTGGCCGAGGTGAACCTGCGGGTGAAGGCCGGTGAAATCCACGCCATCTGCGGGGAGAACGGCGCAGGGAAATCCACCCTGATGAAGGTGCTCTCGGGCGTTTACCCCTTCGGCAGCTACACCGGGGACATCGTCTACCAGAGCGAAGTCCAGCAATTCAAGGACATCCGTGCCAGCGAGCACGCCGGAATCGTGATCATCCACCAGGAACTCGCGCTCATTCCGGAGCTGTCCATCATGGAGAACATCTTCCTCGGCAACGAACCCACCAAGCGCGGGGTGATCGACTGGGCCGAGGCCCGGATCCGCTCCACCGAGCTGCTGGCCAGGGTGGGACTCGGGGACGACCCTGCAACCCCCGTGAAGGAAATCGGCGTCGGCAAGCAGCAGCTCGTCGAAATCGCCAAGGCCTTGAACAAGTCCGTGAAGCTGCTCATCCTGGACGAGCCCACGGCCGCGCTGAACGAATCCGATTCGCAGCACCTGCTGGACCTGATGCTCGGCCTGAAGGGACGCGGCATCACGTCCATCATCATTTCCCACAAGCTCAACGAGATCGAGCAGATTGCGGATTCCATCACCATCATCCGCGACGGCAAGTCGATCGAAACGCTCGACGTCAAGGCCGACGGCGTCGACGAAGACCGCATCATCAAGGGCATGGTGGGCCGCACCCTGGAATCCCGGTTCCCGGACCACGAGCCCAAGATCGGTGACGTGTTCTTCGAAGTGAAGAACTGGAACGTGGGCCACCCGCAGATCCAGGACCGCATGGTCTGCAAGAACTCGAGCTTATTCGTCCGCCGCGGCGAAATCGTCGGCGTCGCCGGCCTCATGGGCGCCGGACGCACCGAACTCGCACGGTCCGTCTTCGGCCGCTCGTACGGCCGGTTCATCTCCGGCCACATCTACAAGGACGGCAAGGAGGTCAACCTCCGCACGGTCCGCCAGGCCATCGACGCCGGCCTGGGCTACGTCACCGAGGACCGCAAGTCCCTGGGGCTGAACCTGCTGGACGACATCAAAGCCACCACGGTCTCGGCCAACCTGAGGAAGATCAGCAAGCACAACATCGTGGACGCCAACCAGGAATTCACCGTCGCCGAGCAGTACCGCAAATCGCTGCGGACCAAGGCACCGTCAGTGGAGGAGGGTGTCGCCAAGCTCTCCGGCGGCAACCAGCAGAAGGTGGTGCTGGCGAAGTGGATGTTCACCGATCCGGACCTGCTGATCCTGGACGAACCCACCCGGGGGATCGACGTCGGCGCCAAGTACGAGATCTACGGCATCATCCAGCAACTGGCCAACCAGGGGAAGGGCGTCATTGTCATTTCCTCGGAACTTCCCGAGCTACTGGGCCTCTCGGACCGCATCTACACCATCTTCGAGGGCGCCATCACCGGCGTGCTCAACAAGGACGAAGCCAGCCAGGAAAGCCTCATGAAACTCATGACTTCCGCCCGCAGGACCGCCTGACCCTCTGGGACCATCCAGAAAACTCCGATCACTGACGGAAAACAAGGACTGAAACAATGAACGCGCTCAAGAAGCTCTTTGGCGGCAACACCCGCCAATTCGGCATGATCTTCGCCCTGGTTGCACTGATCGTCTTCTTCCAGATTTTCACAGAGGGCCGCACGCTCACGCCGGGCAACGTCATCAACCTCTTCAACGGCAACTCCTACATCCTGATCCTCGCCATCGGCATGGTCCTGGTGATCATCGCCGGCCACATCGACCTCTCCGTCGGCTCGGTCGCAGCCTTCGTGGGCGTCAGCGTGGCGCTCTTCATCCGCGACTGGGGCATCCCCTGGTACCTGGGCATTCTGCTGGGGCTGCTGCTCGGGACCCTGATCGGCGCCTGGCAAGGATTCTGGGTCGCCTACGTCGGCATCCCGGCGTTCATCGTGACGCTGGCCGGCATGCTCCTCTTCCGCGGCTTCAACCAGTTCGTCGGGAAGTCCAACACCATCCCGGTCCCGGCCGACTTCCAGTACATCGGCTCCGGCTACCTGCCGGAGGTGGGGCCGAACACCGGCTTCAACAACCTCACCGTGCTGCTGGGCCTGCTCGCCGTCGCCTTCGTGGTCTTCAGCGAGATCCGCTCCCGCCGCAACGCCAAGGCCCTCGGCGCCGAGGTGCCCGAGGCCTGGGTCACCATCACCAAGCTGGTCCTGGTCTGCGGCGCCATCCTGTACGCGACGTACCTGTTCGCCACCGGCCGTCCGGGCACCTCCTTCCCCATCCCCGGACTCATCCTCGCGGTCCTGGTCATCATTTACGGCTTCATCTCCTCCAAGACCATCATCGGCCGTCACATCTACGCGGTCGGTGGCAACCGGCACGCCGCCGAGCTCTCCGGCGTCCAGTCCAAGAAGGTCAACTTCCTGGTCATGATGAACATGTCGATCCTGGCCGGCCTCGCCGGCATGATCTTCGTCGGCCGCTCCACGGCTTCGGGCCCGTTCGACGGCGTCGGCTGGGAACTGGACGCCATCGCGGCCGTGTTCATCGGCGGCGCCGCGGTGACCGGCGGCGTGGGCACCGTGATCGGCTCGATCGTCGGTGGCCTCGTGATGGCCGTGCTGAACAACGGCCTGCAGCTCCTGGGCGTCGGCGCCGACCTGACCCAGATCATCAAGGGTCTGGTGCTCCTGATCGCCGTCGCGTTCGACGTCTACAACAAGAGCCAGGGCAAGAGGTCGATCATCGGCATGATGATGAAGAACTTTGGCCGCGGCAGCGAGCTCCAGCCCGACGAGACCACCTCCACCAAAGAGGTCATCTCAAAGGAAGCCTGAGCGGCTCCCCTGGTCCCATTTCCCCCAGATTCTCCGCACACCACCTAAAGAAAGTGAACCAAGCAATGCAACTGATTGGTAAAGCAGGAAAGGCAGCAGCAATCGCTGCTATTGCGGCACTGGCGCTGACAGCCTGCGGCCGTTCCGACACCGGAACTTCCGGCGGTTCCACCGCCGGCGGCGAGGCATTCCCCAAGAACTCCTCGATCGGCGTCGCACTCCCGCAGAAGACCTCGGAAAACTGGGTCCTCGCGGAGAAGCTTTTCAACGACGGCCTCAACGGTGCCGGCTTCAAGGCAGATGTGCAGTTCGCCAACGGCGGCGTTTCGGAGCAGCAGAACCAGATCAGCGCCATGGTCACCAAGGGCGCCAAGGTCATCATCGTCGGCGCTATCGACGGTGCGCAGCTGGGCACCCAGCTCAAGCAGGCCAAGGACTCCGGCGCCACGATCATCGCGTATGACCGTCTGCTCCTGAATACCGAGAACGTCGACTACTACGTGGCCTACGACAACTTCAAGGTCGGTGTCCTCCAGGGACAGGCGCTGCTGGACGGGATGAAGGCCAAGAAGGCGACCGGTCCGTACAACATCGAGCTGTTCGCCGGCTCCCCGGATGATGCCAACGCGAAGGTCTTCTTCGACGGCGCCATGAGCGTCCTGAAGCCGAAGATCGACGACGGCACGCTCAAGGTCCTCTCCGGCCAGATGTCCTTCGAGCAGGCTGTCACGCAGGGCTGGAAGGCTGAGAACGCCCAGCGTCGTGCCGACACCCTGCTGAGCGGCACCTACGGCAGCGCCTCGCTTGACGGCGTGCTCTCCCCGAATGACACCCTGGCCCGCGCGGTACTGACCTCGGTCAAGGCCGCCGGGAAGCCGCTTCCGATCATCACCGGCCAGGACTCCGAGGTTGAGTCCGTCAAGTCCATCCTCGCCGGCGAGCAGTACTCCACCATCAACAAGGACACCCGCAAGCTCGTTGAGCACGCGATCACCATGGTCAAGGACCTCCAGGCAGGCAAGAAGCCCGAGATCAACGATGACAAGTCCTACAACAACAAGGTCAAGACCGTTCCGGCGTACCTGCTGGAGCCGGTCATCGTGACCAAGGAAAACGTCAAGACGGCCTACGCCGACGATCCGGTACTCGGACCACTGACGAAGTAGTACCTGAACAGGTAGTACCCGTTTAGACAGCAGCTCAATGAGCCCCGGCTCCCCCGGCAAGGGAGGGCCGGGGCTTTTTGCTGTCCTCAGACCCTTCCAGACGCCTTCACAGCCCATCCATAGCTTGGCTGTGATCTCCGCACAGCAGCCCGTACCAGTGTGGGAGCAGCCGCCGGCCATTCGAGCCGGCCTGATCCTAGGAGTCCCGTGAGCGTCCTCGCCCGGAGTGTAGGCAACGCCTTTAGAAACAAGGTCAGGACCGCGGCCGTGGTGGCCGTGCTGGCCGTAGCCATCGGCCTCGCCCTTGCCATGCTCGTCGCCAACCAGGCCGTCGCCGCCAAGGTCGCGGAGCTGAATGCCTCGGTCGGCACCGTGCTCACCGTCAACCCGGCGGGCGGCCAAGGCTTCGAGGGCGGCGGCGAGCCGCTCACCGCAGTACAGGCCGCGACGGCGGCCGCGGTACCGAACGTCAACGCCGTCATTGGCACCAAGGCGCTGCGACTGCGGAACGCCGCCGCTGCCCAGACGGGCCAGGGCGGTCCCGGGGGCGGCGGTTTTGGTGGCGGTCCCGGCGGGCAAGCGGCCACCACTGTGACCACAAGCCTCACGGCCGCCGTCGACGCCGGCACGCTCGGCTCCCGCAATCAGGCAGCCACCGGAACGGGAACGTCCGGGAGTTCCGGCACCTCAACGACGCCGGCAGCGCCGGCGTTCTCGCTGCCCGTGACTGCCACCGGCATCGGGGCCGAAGTCGACGCGACCGGCAAGGCCCTGCAGCTGACCGCCGGCGCGGGCCTGGGTGACTACACCGCCGCCTCCACCGGCGCCCTGCTGGGCACCACGCTGGCCGAGAAAAACGGTCTGGCTCTGGGCTCCACCTTCACCATCAAGGACCAGGCCTTCACCGTGGCCGGCCTGTTCGACGCGGGCACCGCCTTCGGCAACAACGCCCTGTACCTGACGCTGCCGACGGCCCAGACCCTGGCGGAACTGCCCGGGGAACTGTCCACGATGATCGTCACCGTGAACAGCATGGAAAACGTCGACGCCGCCAAGACCGCCCTGCAGGAGGCGCTGGGCATCGACAAAGCGGACGTCAGCCAGGGCCAGCGCAACCTTGAGACCGCCGTCAGCTCGCTCGGCAGCGTCAAGAACATCTCGTTCACCGCCTTCGTCGCCGCCCTGGCCACCGCCGGGCTGATCATCCTGCTGATCATGGTCATGCTGGTCCGCGAGCGCCGCCGGGAAATCGGCGTGCTGAAGGCAATCGGCGCCCGCAACCGCACCATCGGGCTGCAATTCGTGCTGGAGGCGCTGGTCCTCGTGGCGCTGGGCAGCGTGGTGGGCGCCGCCGTCGCGTCCTTCGCCAGCGGCGGCATCGCTTCCGCCCTGATCAGTTCCAACACCACCACCACTGCGGCGGGCGCGGCAGGCGCGGGCCAGCGCGGCATCCCAGGCGGCGGGGCCGGCGGATTCCCCGGCGGCGGCGCGGGTCTTCCCGGCGGCGGCGGGGCCTTCGGCGGGGGGCCCTTCGGCGGGGCGTCCCAACTGCTGACGTCCGTGACGGCGAGCGCCTCCCCCGGCGTGATTGGCGCCGGCATCGCCGCGGTGTTTGGCGTCGCCATCATCGGCGCCCTGGTTCCCGCCCTGCTGACCGCCCGCATCCGTCCCATCGAAGTCCTCCGAGGAGAGTAGCCATGATCGAAGTCAAGAACCTCGTCCGCACGTTCAAGTCCGGCGACCGGACCATCAAGCCGGTCAACGATGTCAGCTTCCAGCTCGAGCAGGGAACGCTCGCCTCGATCGTGGGCAAGAGCGGCAGCGGCAAAAGCACGCTGCTGTCCCTGCTGGGCGCGCTCGACAAGCCCACCAGCGGTGACGTGCTGGTCAACGGCGTGAGCCTGGCCGGCATGCCGGACGGCAGACTGACCGAGTACCGCCGGCGGGACATCGGCTTCGTGTTCCAGCAGTTCAACCTGATCCCCAACCTCTCCGCCGTGGACAACGTCATGCTGCCGATGGAGTTCGCCGGGATCCGCAGGGCCGCCCGCCTGCAGCGCGCCCGGGAGCTGCTCGAGCAAGTGCAGCTTGATCCGGAGAAGCACGTGCGGCGGATCAACCGTCTCTCCGGCGGCGAGCAGCAGCGGGTGGCGATCGCCCGGGCCCTGGCCAACAAACCCCAGCTGATCCTGGCCGACGAGCCCACCGGCAACCTGGACGAACAGACGGGCGGCCACATCATCGAGCTGCTCAGCTCGCTGAGCCGGGACCACAACACCACCATCCTCGTGGTCACCCATGACCGGTCGCTGGCCAACAAGACCGAGCGGCGGTTCCGGCTGCAGCAGGGCCGGCTCACCGAGGAAGCCGCCCGCAGCCGGGCCGCGGCGGGTGTAGCCGGGTAGGCGGACAAGCGCGGGGGCCGGCCCTCCCCGGCTTCCCGCCGTCGAATCCGGCCCGCTCCTTCCGCCGCTCCCCCCGGCCCTCCCCCGACCCCGCTCCTTCCGCCGCTCCCCCCGGCCCTCCCTCACTTCCCGCCGTCGAATCCGGAACCATCCCTCACTCGGGTGAGAGGATGGCACCATGACTGCCCTCATCGCGACGCCCTGGCTCTCCGGCCAGCCGGACCAGGACCCCCGAACAGCCACCGGCGCCAGGTTGCGCTGGGGCGTCATCGCCACCGGCGGCATCGCAGCCTCGGTCACACGGGACCTGGAGCTCCTGCCCGATGCCGAGCTCTACGCCGTGAGCTCCCGGACCCAGGCGGCAGCCGACGCGTTCGCCGCCGACTACGGCTTTGCGCGGGCGTACGGGGACGACGGCAGGCAGACCGGTTACCAGCGGCTGCTCGCCAACGAGGCTGTCGACGTCGTGTATGTGGCGACTCCGCACGCGTATCACCATGAGGTTGCTCTGGCGGCCCTGAACGCCGGCAAGCATGTGCTGTGCGAGAAGGCGCTCACCGTGAACGCCCGGGAAGCCGGTGAACTGGTGGAACTGGCCCGCGCCCGGGGGCTGTTCCTGATGGAGGCCATGTGGAGCCGCTTCCTGCCGAGCATGCAGCGGGCCTTCGAGATCGCCGCCTCCGGCGAAATCGGCGAGGTCAAGTGGGTGGGGGCCGATCTCGGCTTCCCCGCGCCGTATTCGCCCACGTCCCGGCTGTGGGCGCGCAAGGACGGCGGCGGCGCCCTCCTGGACATCACCGTCTATCCGCTGCTGTGGGCGCTCGGCACGCTGGGATTCCCGCAGACCGTGAGTGCCACCGGCTGGGTCAACGACGACGGCGTGGACGCCCAGAATGCCCTCACCCTGGGCTACCACCACGGCGGCCAGGCCCAGCTGACCTCGTCGCTGCTGGCGCACGGACCCCGCACCGCCACCGTGGCCGGCAGCGCAGGCTTCCTGCAGGCCATCGGCTCGATCAACAACCCCAAGGAACTCCAGGTCCGGGTCGGATTCGACGACGTGCGCAGCGAACGGTTCGACGTCGTCGGAAGGGGCTACTGCTACGAACTGCGCGAAGTGACACGCTGCATCCAGCAGGGGCTCACCGAGAGCCCGGTCATGCCGCTGGAGGACTCGCTGAACACCATGCGGCTCTTCGACGGGGTCCGCGCCCAGCTAGGGGTGAGCTACGCGAACGACGCTCGCTGACGGTGCCCCGAGGGGCGTAAATCCGCCTTTTATTCCCTGTGAATCCGCCGTTTGTTCGGCGCACTCTGGACTCACCGGGGCGCGCGGACTTACCCTGTAGGCAATCGTCGAGCTTCGGGAATGGGGTGTGCGCATGGACCTAACATCAGTCCTGCGCGCGCGCCACCCAATCCGGCGGGTGATTCTGGCTGGCGTCGCCGGTTTCGCCTGGCTGGCGCTTTCCGCGACGGCTGCAAACGCCGACGACGCCGCCACTTCTGTTGCCATGTCGGGCCTCACCGGTGTGACTGTCACGACGGCGGTTGCCGTCCCGTCCGACATAGCCGGAACGCCCGAGACTCCATCCGGCTCCGCGACGCAGCCAACCGCTCCTGATCCGGCGGACCTGCAGCCCGGACCGGCGCCTGCCATACCCACGGCTCCCGCGGATGTCGCCGTTCCGGGCCCCAGCGCCCCTGTTCCGGGCACAGGGCCGGCAGGCACGGCACCGACCCACCCCGCCACGACACCGGCAAAGCCCGCGCCCTCGGCGACGGCGTCGCCGAGGGCGTCCGAACGAGCCGCCGAACCATCGCCGACGCCGTCCCCGACCGCTACGGCTCCTACGCCTACTGTCCCGGCCCCGAAGCCCACGCTTCCGGCGACTGTCCCCACTACTCCTGCCACGGGCCCCGCGGTCCCCGGCGTCCCGGTCTCAGACCCAACGAAGCCCGCTCCGGACCCCACGAAGCCTGCGCCGGACCGCACGAAGCCTGCCACAGACCACGCCACACCCCCCGGCGGTAAAACGCCGGTTGCGGACCCCACGAAGCCGCTTCCTGACCCGGCAGGTCCCCTCCCCGGCGGCCCCGTTAAGGACCCCAAGCTTCCGGGTTCCGTGACCCCGGCACCGTCCGGCGTCCCCGTACCCGCGACCGGACCCGCGACGGACTCTGTGGTTGTGTCGCAGCCGGTTTCCGCGTCGCCGGCCGCCTACGGGTCCCGGCCACCGTGCGGCGTCAAGCCACAAACCGGCTCATCTCCGCGGGAAGTGATGACAGCCCGGGCTGAACCCGCCCGCGTCATCCGTACCGTTTACGTCCCGCCGCGAACCTCGGGTGAAGTCCCTGTCGCAGCCCCTCCGCCTCCTTCCGGCGCGCCGGCGGCGCCCGCCACCGGAGCGGCTGATCCACCGGCCGCCCCCGTCGACCCGGGCCCTCCTGCCGGCGATGATGGGCCCGGCCCGTGGCACGGCGCGCCCGGACTACCCGCACCTGACGCCCTTCCGGCGGCCCCCGGTTCGGGCTCGGGCAACGCCCACCCGTCCAACGGACCCGCCGGTGCGGCAGCCTGGCTTCCAAGCCTGTACTTGTTCATCCCCATTGCCGACGCAGATCCAATCCGGGGCCCGCTTCAGAACGAACACTCAGCGTTCGCTGCTGACCCCGGTTCATCTCCTGACTAGCTAGCCGTCTCTGCCCTCCACAGAGCACGGCCAATCGGGTTGCCTTGAGGCGCCCGCCAACAGTCATTCAGGAGATTTCCAATGGACGCCCTCGTCCCCGCCCGGATTTCCGGCACCCCTCTTTCCGCCCCTCCCGTTTCCGGCACCCCCATTCGGGTCCGGCTCACGGTTTCGCCGCACCCGGCGTCCGCCGCGCACCCGTCGTCCGCCGCGTACCCGGCGTCGGCCCCGTACCCGCGCCGCTCGGCCAGCCTCCGGAAGCCCCTCCGGGCCTGGACGGCCCCTCTGCTGACGCGCCGAAAACCATCTCCGCAGCAGGACGAACATCCGCCCTAGCGCAACTAACCGCTCCTGTGGAGGTTACGTGACTGCCGGAGCGAAGTCGTTGGGTCCGCTGGGGGACTCAACGGCATTCACTCGTTCCGGCGGAGTTCCCGCCCCACACCGCGGCCGCTTGACGCGGCCACGGTGGGGCGGCGCCTACCCGGCCCCGTATTATTCTTGAGGAGCGCCGCCGTGGCGCCCGGGGCAAGGACGGGGATACTGTGGACACTTCACCCGACAGCGTCGCGGTTGACCTCGTGGGCGGCCGCTACCGGCTGGGGGAAGTGATCGGCCGGGGCGGCATGGCATCCGTCTATACCGCCAAGGACGAGAACCTGGGCCGCGATGTGGCACTCAAGCTCTTCGCTCCACAGTCGGCCGATCCTGACGAATTCAGGCGCCAGGAGGCCGAGATTGAACTCCTTGCGACGCTGAACCACCCAAGCCTCGTCACGCTCTTCGACGCCGGGACAGACAGCCGTATCCCCGACGAGCCGCGGCCGTTCCTGACCATGGAGCTGGTGGACGGCCAGGACCTCCGGGCCAGGATCCGGCACAGCACGCTGTCCCTCACCGAACTGGCCGTCGTCGGTGCCGGTGTGGCTGACGCTCTGGCCTATGTGCACGCGCTCGGCATCATCCACCGCGACATCAAGCCGGCCAACATCCTGCTGGTTCCGGTCCGCCCGGGCGAGCCGCTCCGGCCAAAACTCACGGACTTCGGAATCGCCCGGATCATGGATGGGACCAGGCTCACGGCGGCCGGCACCATGGTGGGTACCGCCGCCTATCTGAGTCCGGAACAGGCCCGGGGCGCCGATCTGGGCCGGGCGAGCGATATTTACTCGCTGGGCCTGGTGATGCTCGAATGCCTGAAGGGCGAGGTCGAGTACCCCGGCAGCGCCGTGGAATCGGCCGTCGCCCGGTTGCACCGGGCCCCCGCCATCCCGCACACCGTTCCGGCCGAATGGGCGCAACTGATCCGGGTCATGACCGCTTTAGACCCGATGGACCGTCCGGCCGCCGCGGATCTGGAAGTGGCACTGCGGCAGGCCCTGATCTCGCCGCAGTCGCTGCCCGGGCCGCTGGCCGAGGAGCGCACCCGGGTGCTGCCGGCGCCGCCGGCCCGGCCTCCGCTGTTGCCGCAGAACGACGCCGGAACGCGCGCCCTGCGCGTGCTGGACCCGGACGCTGCGGCACCGCGGCGGACGGGAGCGGATTCCTTCGCGTCCCGCACCGTCTCCAGCTTCCGGCAGGCGCACCGCCGCACCCGGATCGTCGTACTCCTCGCCGTGCTGGCCGTGCTGGCGGTGACCGCAGCCGCGGCCGTTGCCATCACGACGCCGGAAGCGCCCGCCGTCGTGCCTTATCCGGCCGTCACGGGCAGCCTGGGCGAACATCTGGAACAGCTGCAGAAGGGCGTGCAGCCATGAAGCCGCGCACAGCCCGGACGGGCCCGGGCCGACGCACGCCGGGCATGGTGCTCGCGGGATGCCTGCTCAGCACGGCCTTGCTGACCGGTGCGCTGGCCGGCTGCGGCGCTCCCGCGCCTGAGCTCGACCGGGATGCGGCCTCCCAGCTTCAGTCCAGGGTCCTCGCCGTGACGCAGGCCGCCGCCGCCAATGATCCGGCAACCTCCCTTAAGCTGCTGGATGACCTGGTGACACAGCTGGATGAGGCCGCCGACCGCGGTGCGGTGTCCTTCAAACGCCGCCAGAGCGTCAGGACGTCCATCGACGCTGTCCGGACGGACCTCACGGCCCAGCTGGCCGCCGCCGAAGCGGCCAGAGTCGCGGCTGAACGGGAGGCGGCAGCGCAGGCAGCCGCGGCCCAGGCTCCCGTGGTGGCGCCGACGCCGGCCCAGGGGAACTCGGACAAGGGCGACAAGCCGAAGAACAAGGGCAAGGGAAACGGCTGACGCCCTCCCCCGGGGCGGGCGCCAGGGAGGAACCCCTGAGGTTCCTCCCTGCAGGTTTTCCGGCTACGCGGTGTTCGGAGGATCAGGCCCCGGTGGCAGCGAACCCTTAAACGCCTGAACGGCGCACCGGGAACTCCGGTGCGCCGTTCAGGCGGTGCGCTCATCAGGCGCCCGCGCGCGGGCGTGGTGCTTAGCCCAGCATGGACAACACTTCGCCGAACTTTGCCGAGGGGCGCATCACTGCGGAGACCTTGGCCTCATCGGGGCGGTAGTAGCCCCCGATGTCGACCGGGGAGCCCTGGACGGCGAGAAGCTCGCCGACGATGGTGTCCTCGTTGGAGTCCAGCGCGCCGGAGACCGCAGCGAAAGCGGCGGCCAGCTCGGCGTCGTCGTCCTGGCGGGAGAGCTCCTGGGCCCAGAACTTGGCCAGGTAGAAGTGGCTGCCGCGGTTGTCCAGCTCGCCGGCCTTGCGCTTGGGGGACTTGTCCTCGAGCAGGAAGGTGCCGGTGGCACGGTCCAGGGTATCGGCCAGGATCTGGGCGCGGGCGTTTCCGGTGCTGGTGGCGAGGTGTTCGAAGCTCACGGCCAGGGCCAGGAACTCACCCAGGCTGTCCCACCGGAGGTGGTTTTCCTTGAGCAGCTGCTGGACGTGCTTCGGGGCGGAACCGCCGGCGCCGGTCTCGAAGAGCCCGCCGCCGTTGATCAGCGGAACGACCGAGAGCATCTTGGCGCTGGTGCCCAGTTCCAGGATCGGGAACAGGTCCGTGAGGTAGTCGCGCAGCACATTGCCGGTCACCGAGATGGTGTCCTCGCCCTTGCGGACGCGCTCCAGGGTGAAGGCCGTGGCTTCGTCCGGGGACATGATCTCGAGCTGCAGGCCCTCGGTGTC
Source organism: Arthrobacter sp. UYEF20 (assembly GCF_040546335.1). NCBI lineage: Bacteria > Bacillati > Actinomycetota > Actinomycetes > Micrococcales > Micrococcaceae > Arthrobacter > Arthrobacter sp. UYEF20. Next base: position 178,931 of record NZ_JBEPNP010000008.1, read on the forward strand.
GTGGTCCTTGAGGTATTCCTCGACCTTGGCGATCATCTGGGCGTCGTGGGCACGGCCCTTGTCCAGCCAGAAGACGGCCGGCATGGCGGAGGCACGGGCGCGGGTGACGGCCAGCTTGACCCAGTCACGGATCGGCACATCCTTGGTCTGGCACGCGCGCCAGACGTCGCCGGGGGCCACCTGGTGTTCAATCAGCACAGTGCCGGCGTCGTCGATGATCTGGACGGTCCCGGCGGACTGGATCTCGAAGGTCTTGTCGTGGCTGCCGTATTCCTCGGCGGCCTGGGCCATCAGGCCGACGTTCGGGACGGTGCCCATGGTGGTCGGATCGAAGGCGCCGTGGGCGCGGCAGTCATCGATGACCACCTGGTAGATGCCGGCGTAGCTGCTGTCCGGCAGGACGGCGAGGGTGTCGGCTTCCTGTCCGTCGCGGCCCCACATGTGGCCGGAGCTGCGGATCATGGCCGGCATGGAGGCGTCCACGATCACGTCGGACGGCACGTGCAGGTTGGTGATTCCCTTGTCCGAATCCACCATGGCCAACTCGGGGCCTTCGTTCAGGCCCTTCTTGATGGCAGCTTCGACCTCGCCGCGGATCTCCTCGGGAAGATCCTCGAGTCCGTTGAGGATGGAGGCCAGGCCGTTGTTCGGGCTCAGCCCGGCGGCGGCGATCTGGGCGCCGTAGGTGTCGAAGAGCTCGGCGAAGTACGCCTTGACGACGTGCCCGAAGATGATCGGGTCGGAGACCTTCATCATGGTGGCCTTGAGGTGTGCGGAGAAGAGCACGCCCTCTTCTTTGGCCCGTTCCACCTGGGCGGCGAGGAACTCATCCAGGGCTGCGGCGCGCATGACGGTGCCGTCGATGATCTCGCCGGCCAGCACCGGGAAGGCGCGCTTGAGGACCTTGACCGTGCCGTCGTCCTTGACCAGCTGGATCTTGACGTTGCCGTCGGCCTTGATGACCACGGACTTCTCGTTGGAGCGGAAGTCACCGGCGTCCATCGTGGCGACGTTGGTCTTCGACCCGGAGGTCCAGGCGCCCATGCTGTGCGGGTTCTGGCGGGCGTACGCCTTGACCGAGAGCGGCGCGCGGCGGTCGGAGTTGCCTTCGCGCAGCACCGGGTTGACGGCGGAACCCTTGATCTTGTCGTAGCGGGACCGGATGTCCGTCTCGTCGTCCGAGGCGGGGTTGTCCGGGTAATCCGGGAGGGCGTAGCCTTGGCCCCGGAGTTCCGCGACGGCGGCCTTCAGCTGCGGTGTCGAAGCGCTGATGTTCGGCAGCTTGATGATGTTGGCTTCGGGCTTCTTGACGAGCCCGCCCAGTTCTGCCAAGGCATCGCTGACGTGCTGCTCTTCGGTGAGGTAGTCGCCGAACGCGGCGATGATGCGGCCGGCTAGCGAAATGTCGCGGGTCTCCACTTCCACACCGGCCGTCGAAGCGAACGCCCCGACAATCGGCAAGAACGAATAGGTGGCCAGCATCGGCGCTTCGTCGGTGTGGGTATAGATAATCTTGGCCATTGCTCGGGCGTCTCCCTGAAGGTCTGGGTATTTCCGGAATCTTGTCTTATTTCGACACCTCTAACCTACCCGAGGTCGCCGGATTGCCGCCTACCGGCGTCGTCCGGCTGTCTCTCCATGACCTCGCAACAAGCTGTGACAAGAATTGACCAGTTGCTCCAGTCCCCCCGCCCGGGCTCCCGTCCGCACCCGCGCCACCACCGGACATGTCCCCTCTCGGGACGGGGCATGGACACAGACCTGATGCGCCCAGCCGCTGGCGCGAACAATGAGCATGTCCCCCGCCCGGGTTCCCCTCCGCACCCGCACCGCCACCGGACATGTCCCCCCGCCGGGACGGCGCGTGGTCATAAACCTGATGCGCCCAGCCGCTGGCGCAAACAATGAGCATGTCCCCCGCCCGGGTTCCCGTCCACACCCGCGCCACCACCGCCCGGCTCCCGTCCGCACCCGCACCACCACCGGACATGTCCCCCGCCGGGGACGCCGCGTGGAGATAAATCTGATGTGCCCAGCCGGTGGCGCAAACAATGAGCATGTCCCCCGCCCGGGTTCCCGTCCGCACCTGCGCCGCCACCGGACATGTCCCCCTGTCGGGACCAGGTGGGGGCACAATCCCAATATGCGCAGCCCTGGTCACGAAAAATGGACATGTCCTCCGGGGAGGGAGGGCATGTCCATTCTTGGCGGCGCGGGGAACCGGGGAACCGGGGAACCACAAAGCTTGGGAACCGGGGGAAACCACGGAACCGCGATGGTCCTAGTGGAAGAAGTGGCGGGCTCCGGTGAAGTACATCGTGATGCCGGCGGCGTTGGCCGCGGCGATGACTTCCTCGTCCCGGACGGATCCGCCGGGCTGGACCACGGCGCGGACGCCGGCGTCGATCAGGATCTGCAGCCCATCGGCGAACGGGAAGAACGCGTCCGACGCCGCCACGGCACCGCGGGCGCGCTCCGGCGCACCGCCCGCCGGCGCCCCGCCCGCATCTGCATTTGAGGCACCAGAAGCGCCGCCGGCGGCATCGACGTCGGACGTCACGGTGACGCCCAGCGAGTTGGCCCGCTCGACAGCGAGCTTGCAGGAATCCAGCCGGTTGACCTGGCCCATTCCGATCCCCACGGCCGCACCATCGGCAGCGAGCAGGATGGCGTTGGACTTGGCGGCGCGGCAGGCGGTCCAGGCGAACGCGAGGTCGGCCAAGGTGGCGGCGTCCGCTGCCTCGCCGGCGGCCAGGGTCCAGCTGGCGGGGTTGTCGCCGTCGGCGTCGACCTTGTCCGCCACCTGCACCAGCACGCCGCCGGAGACCTGGCGGATCTCGGACGGGTAGCGGCCGTAGCCCTCGGGCAGGGCCAGGAGGCGGATGTTCTTCTTCTTGGACAGGATCTCCACGGCCGCGTCCTCGAAGCCCGGCGCGATGACAACCTCGGTGAAGATCTCCGCCACGGTGCGCGCCATGCCGGCGGTGACGGTGCGGTTGGCCGCGATCACGCCGCCGAACGCGGAAACCGGATCGCAGGCGTGGGCCTTGGCGTGGGCGTCGGCGATCGGATCCGCGGCCGAGGCGGAACCCACGGCCACGCCGCAGGGGTTGGCGTGCTTGATGATCGCCACGGCGGGCTCGGCAAAGTCGAAGGCGGCGCGGAGAGCGGCGTCGGCGTCGACGAAGTTGTTGTAGCTCATCGCCTTGCCGTGCAGCTGGTCGGCCTGGGCGATGCCGGCCGGCGCGGCCTTGTCCACGTACAGGGCGGCCTGCTGGTGCGGGTTTTCGCCGTAGCGGAGCACCTCGGAGCGCTCCAGCGCGAGGCCGGCGTAGGCGGGCCAGTCGATGACGCCGTCGCCGTCCTCATCGAGGAACTGGCTCGCGGTCCAGGTGGCCACGGCGTTGTCGTAGGTGGCGGTGTGCGCGAAGGCCTTGGCGGCAAGCCGGCGCCGGGTCTTCAGGTCAAAACCGCCGGCGGCGGCGGCCTCCACCACGGAACCGTAGGAGGACGGGTCCACCACGATCGCGACGGCGGCGTGGTTCTTCGCTGCCGAACGGACCATCGCGGGGCCGCCGATGTCGATCTGCTCGACGACGTCGTCCTGCGCGGCGCCGGATTTCACGGTCTCGACGAAGGGGTAGAGGTTCACGACGACGAGGTCGAACGGCTCGATGTCCATGGACCGGAGGGTCTCCATGTGCGCCGGGACGCGGCGGTCCGCGAGGATGCCGCCGTGGACGCGCGGGTGCAGGGTCTTGACGCGGCCGTCGAGCATTTCCGGTGAGCCGGTGACCTCCTCGACTTCCTGCACCGGGATCCCCGCGGCGGCGATCTTCTTGGCCGTGGAGCCGGTGGAGACGATCTTGACGCCGGCGGCGTGCAGGCCCTTGGCGAGCTCCTCCAGGCCGGTCTTGTCGTAGACCGAGATCAGGGCCCGGCGAATGGGAACACGGTCGATGGATACACGGTCAAGCGGCGTAAAGCTCACAAAAGTCTCCGTCTTATATCGCGGCGCGGCCGCGGGTGGTGGGGATGGGCCCAGTTTATCGCGTCACGGCGTGGGCGCTTCGCGCGCACCGGAGTGTGAAGCGCGCGCCGGAGTGTGAAGCACACGCCCGGACGCGCGCCGCGACGTAGAGTTTTCATAGGAGGCTGAGATGAATACTTACACCACTGTGCCGAGCGGCGAACAGGTGGTCCAGGAACTGCCGTGGCGCTGGAAAGTGCAGGGACGGATTTTCCTGATCGGCGGACTGGGTTTCATGTTCGACGCCTGGGACGTCACGCTCAACGGCATCCTGATTCCGCTGCTTTCGAAGCACTGGTCCCTCAGCCCGGGCGAGGCCGCCTGGATCGGCGCCTCGAACCTGATCGGCATGGCACTCGGCGCCTTCATCTGGGGCACCATCGCGGACACCATCGGACGCAAGAAGGCCTTCACCGCCACCTTGCTGATCTTCTCGCTCTTCACCGTGCTCGGCGCCTTCTCCCCCGACTTCCTCTGGTTCTGCGTGTTCCGCTTCATGGCCGGGTTCGGCCTGGGCGGCTGCATCCCGGTGGACTACGCGCTGGTGGGCGAATTCACGCCCCGCAAGCAGCGCGGCCGGGTCCTCACGGCGATGGACGGCTGGTGGCCGATCGGCGCAGCACTCTGCGGCTTCGTCTCCGCCGGCCTCATCGCGGCCTTCGCCGACTGGCGGCTGACCATGCTCGTCATGGTGCTTCCCGCACTGCTCGTGTTCTGGATCCGGCGCAGCGTCCCCGAGTCCCCCCTGTTCCTGATCCGCAAGGGCCGCCGCGAGGAGGCCGCCAAGGTGATCGACCACCTGGTCGACGCCACCGGCGCCGAGCCCCGCGCCTACAGCCTGCCCGAGGCCCAGGACACCCCGCGGCTTTCCGCGGGCAGCGCATGGACCCAGCTGCGCCTGCTGTGGAAGTTCAGCTGGAAGATCACGACGGCGGCCTGGTCGCTGTTCTTCAGCATCCTGCTGGTCTACTACCTGTCCCTGACCTGGATGCCGCGGATCCTGATCGGCGCCGGCTTCGAGGAGTACAAGGCCTTCCTCACCACCGCCTCCATGGCCGCCGTCGGGCTCCTCGGCGTGGTGGTGGCCGCACTGCTGGTGGAACGGGTGGGCCGGAAGTGGATCCTGGCCATCACCGGCCCGCTGTCCGCGCTGACCCTGGTGATCGTGGCGATCGTGGTGGACATCCCGACGGCGGCCGTGTTCTGGCTGCTGGTGTTCGGCTTCGTGGTGCAGGTGGCCATCCCCGTGCTCTACGCCTACGTTTCCGAGCTGTATCCGACCGAGCTGCGCGGCTCGGGCTTCGGCTGGGCCTCGACGTTTTCACGGCTCGGCGCCGGCTTCGGGCCGCTGGTCTTCGCGGCCTTCCTGTGGCCGGAGCTGGGGCTGGCGACCTCGTTCGCCCTGGCCGGCGGGCTGGTGCTGGTCTCCGTGCTGTGGATGGCCTTCTTCTCCCCCGAGACCAAGCAGCGCCGGCTCGAGTAACGCTGGCATGGCCCAAGTAGCTCGCAGTAGTTGTCGTTTGGAGCGCTCTAAACGACAACTACTGCGAGCTACTTGGGTGACTTCTCAGCGACCGCCAGGGAGGCCAGCGCGGACACGAGCAGCCGGCGCTCCACCACCTTGATGCGCTCGTGCAGGGACTCCTCGCCCTCGCCCTCCCCGACCGCCACGGCCTCCTGCGCGATGATGGGGCCCGTGTCCACGCCCGCGTCGGCCCAGTGCACCGTGCAGCCGGTGACCTTCACGCCGTAGGCGAGGGCGTCGCGCACCCCGTGGGCGCCGGGAAAGGACGGCAGCAGCGCCGGGTGGGTGTTCAGGTACTTGCCGCCGAAGGCATCGATGAAGCCGGCGCTGACGATCCGCATGAACCCCGAGGACACCACCACATCCGGTTCAAACCCCGCCACCGCTTCGGTGAGCGCCTCGTTCCAAGCCGCCCGGTCCGGGTACGCCTTGAAGTCCACCACGAAGGTCGGGATTCCGGCCGCGGCAGATCGCTCGACGCCGTAAGTCCCCGGCCGGTCGGCGCCGACGGCGGCGATCTCGACGTCGAGCCTGCCCTCTGTCACGGCGTCGATGACGGCCTGGAGGTTGGAGCCGGTGCCGGAAACGAGGACAACTATGCGCATTGTCCTAGCTTATGGGGCCGCTCGCGTAGGCTGGAAAACATGATTCCCCCGAACGAGCCCGACGGCAGGCAGGACAGCCGGCGGAGCCAGCGGCCGCTCAGCGACGCGGCCAAGGCCTCGCTGCTGAAGACGCACATTCTGTTCCGCACCTTCGTCGTGGTGGTCCTGGGATCGTTCTTCGTGTACCAGCTGGACATCAACTACCTGTGGCTGAGCGCGATCCTCACCGCGGCCGCCATCGTGCTCGGCATCATGGTCCTGGTCCGGGCCGCGAAGCTCAAGGAGTCCAGGCTCGTGCTTTTCGGGGCGATTTCCGGGCTGGTGGTCGCGGCGGTGCAGGTGCTGCTGGTGCTCACCTCGGCGCTGTTCTTCACCCAGGTCCGGGACTACCAGCAGTGCGTCCGCCACGCCCTCACCGAGCAGGCCTCTTCCGGGTGCAGGACGCAGCTGGACAGGTCGATGCCGGTGCAGCTGCGCTAGTTGGCGGCGGGTTCGAGGTCCGCTTCGCGCAGCTTCTGCTGGCGTTCCAGCCAGGGTCCCGCCGCGTAGCCGATCACGACGCCGATCCCCACCTCCGCGGCCACGAACAGCGCCGTCCGGAACGGGTCCGGGCCGATGTCCGTGAGCCGCCCCACACCGGCGGAGCCGCGGGCCAGCCAGGCCAGCCCAGCGGCGAACAGCCCGGCAACGCTGCCGATCATGACGCCCAGGACCAGGGTGGAGGCCGCCGCGGTGAACCAGCGGGCGCGGATCTTGATGGACAGCCATTCGTCGAAGTGGTTTTCGCCTTCGCGCAGGAACCACCAGCCGGCCAGGGTCCCCGCGAGAACCGGCACCACCAGGGCGGCGAAGCCGTAGTCCAGCGAACCGGCGGGCAGGGCCGCGAACACCGGGATGGAGGGCAGCGGCCCGACGGCGGTGCCGAGCGCCCCGGCCTGGGATCCGACGCCCAGCGCGAACCCGGAGCCGGAAATCCAGGCGAGCGCGAACACCGCAAGGTTGGGCACGAAGCCGAGCTGCGCGATGGTGAGCACCGCTCCTCCCATGGCTCCGGCGTCGAGCGCTTCATAGACGGCGACGATCAGGTTCCAGTGGATGAACAGGTCGACGGCGAGCAGCACGGCGGACATCGCCAGGCTCGCCATCAGCGCCACGGAGCCGGCCTTGATCGCGGAACCGAGGTAGGAGCCGGCCCAGCGCGAGTGCTGGCTGGTTTTGGACAGCCAGGCCACCGCGTCGACGCCGATCAGCCGGCTCCACGAACCGGCCTCCCGGCGGACGCCGATCACCATGCCAAGCGCAAACGGCACCAGCGGGGACAGCGCCGCGGACCAGAGGCTGATGCCGACGTCGGAGGTGCGGCAGATGAAGCCCGTGGCCAGTCCGAAGCCGGCGTAGACGAGCCAGGATCCCAGCAACGCCTGCCAGAGCTGGTCCGTGTAGGAGGCCCGTGCCAGCCGGCGGCCGGCACGCCAGGCGAGCAGGAACGGGATGAGGGTCAATCCCAGCGGAATCAGCGAGAGGGCCCCCGATACCGGCAGGGCTGCGGCGCCGGCTCCCACGGTGTCCAGCATCAGCGGAACGCCGTGGATCAGCAGCCAGGCCTGGCCGGCGAGCCGCGCGAGGACATCGGCGCCGCCGTTCTGGAAACCGGCCGTGGCCCACACCGCGATGATCGGGGCCGCCACCACCAGGGCGGAGATGACCGCTGCCTGCGCGGATTCGAGGGCTCCCTGCAGCCACAAGGGCATCGGAAGCCCACGTCCTCCGGTCTGATCAGCGCGCAGTTTCATCGTGTTCCATGGTGCCATGCACGGGCCTGCGGAGCGTCGCGACAGGCTCAAGAACCGGAATTCGGCACAGTGACTGAGCGAGCTTTTTCCAGAGGCCCGCCGTAAAATTGGAGTGTCCGCAATCAGTGGTTGGAGGCAGAACATGACTACCGCATCTCCACATGCACATGGCATTCACTTCGGACGGACAGATGTTCAGAATGTCGGCATGGGTGTAGGTATCGTCCTCATTGTCGTAGGTGTCCTCGGGTTCATCCCGGGCATCACGACGCAGTACAGCGAACTAAGGTTCTTCGGGCCCGATTCCAGGGCCATGTTCCTGAACCTGTTCCAGGTGTCGATGTTGCTGAATATCGTTCAGCTCGCGATCGGCGCCACCGGCTGGGTCATGTCCCGGAACGCCATGGGCGCCCGGAATTTCCTCATGGGCTTCGGTCTGCTGTACATCGTCCTTAGCGTTTTTGGGCTTATCGTCGGCGTGGGGTCGGCGGCCAACTTCCTTTCGCTGAACACCATGGACAACTGGACCCACATGGTGCTGGGCGTGGCAATGGTTGGCGCCGGTTGGCTGATGTCGAGGCATCTGGCTGACGACGCACAAACCCGGTAAGTGAACACCGGGAAAAAGGGAGCCGCGAATGAGTAACGTTTCATAGCAATCTGAAAATTCGTACTACCTGCTGGTGCAGTTGCCTCGCGGCGGCTGCACCAGCTTCCCTATGTCCGGCGGACGACGGCGGACGGTTCCGCGGGTGGGCGGTCGACATCTCCCGTCGATACGCCTGAGCGATGGTCTATCCCGCTGCGCGTGGCACTCGACGGTGAAGCCATGAGGGAGCTGTGGGACCGAAGCACGGCAGCGCTGGCCGACGGTCCACAGCCGGTGCTCGACCGCTTCGACCGGCTCATCCGGTGCCTCGCGCTGTTCCACGCCCACCGCGGCGAGCCCGCCTTTATTGCCCTCAGCGAGATCCGAAGCCTCGAGGGATCGGCGCGAGCGGGCACATTGCGGCCCGCGACCGCCAACAGGCGTTGCGGAGCGGAATCATCGACGAGGGATCGCCGCAGCTAAAAGCGGATGAGGGAGTACGGCAGGCTCGGCAGGTTTCCCGCCGTCCACGGGCGCTCCGATTTCTCCGCCGGAACCTGGCCACGGCCGTCGCGGATGACAACCACCACCGTGCCAGCGACCGCGAGCAGGACGACCGCTGCCAGGATGATCAGAAAGACTGCAATGGATCCAGTCATGTCCAACACCTCTAAATTAATTTTACTGCCGTTGACTACTGCGAGAATAGCCAGATGACAGCCATCATCCTGGGATGGAACCCTGACAGCTGGGACCGCTGGAACTACCCGGCAGCGGTGGACCAGGTCGCGGCCACCGGCCTGCGCGTGGAGCGTTGGGGCGTGGGCCAGCACCGGAACATCCCGGCGGGCGCCGATGCCTGGCTGGTCCTGCAGGGCGGCCACGCCGGCGGAATGATCGGCCACGGGGTCGTGGTCTCGGAGCACCCCGGACCCGCGCCGGAGCAGGCGGAGACCGGGACCGGGGAGCTGTCCGTGCTGGTGGCCTTCGATGCCCTCCTCCCCCTCGGCGAACAGGTTCCCGCAGCGGTCCTCAACGAGGCCGTGCCCGGAGTCCCGTGGGATGCGGTCCCCGGTTCCGGCGAATCCCTCGGGCCAAGCGACGAGGCGGCGATCCGGGCGGTCTGGAGCGACTTCGGGCCGCCGCAGGGCGCCGATCCCACGCAGCCCGTCCCCGGCACCTACCCGGAAGCCGCGGTCACCCGGGTGGACGCCAACCGCTACGAGAGAAGCGCGGAGGCCCGGCGCGCCTGCATGGCGCATCATGGCACCAGCTGCGCGGCCTGCGGGTTCTCCTTCGAAGTCGCCTACGGAGAGATAGGCAAAGACTTCAACCACGTCCACCACCTCGTGCCGGCATCTCAGCTGGGCAGTGGCTATCAACTGGATCCGGTCACGGACCTGGTGCCGCTCTGCGCCAACTGCCACGCCATGGCACACCTCGGCGTCGGCACCCCGCGCACGGTGGCCGAGCTGCGCCGGATCATCGGCGGCGCTGGGTTCCTGCGCGGAGGCACCGTCTCGCCCGGGGAACTTGAGGCCCAGCAGGCAGCACGGAAGATGCTGGGAGACTAGCGGCTTGTCCCTCGCCGCCGTGCCGACAGCAAAAAACCGGCACCGCGCTATGGACTTCCCGACGAAGAGCCACACAGACTGTCTACAACAGCTGACTTGGCGGCCCCGCCTTCCGCATTCAAGTCCGGCCGGGTTCTGTCAGCGGCCTCGTTGGGGGGCTTGGCCGCATACCTTTTCCAGCATCGTGAAAGGACCGGATATGCCGGATGTGTCAGCATTCCTTCCGCTTGTCTCCACGCTCATTGGGGCGATCGTCGTCGTCGGCGTTATTTGGATTGCCACAAAACTGATGTGGAAGGTGGCCGAGCCGAATGAGGCCCTCATCATTTCGGGGCTGACCCGGGGAACCCTGGACACCAGGGAGGGCATGGACTTCAAGATTGTCACCGGCAAGGGAGCCCTCGTATTGCCCGGGCTGCAGACCGTGCGGACCTTGTCCCTGACCCTGAACGAAACCGAGCTCAAGGTTTCCTGCGTGACGTCACAGGGCATCCAGGTGGTTGTCGAGGGCGTGGTCATCTACAAGATCGGGGACGCCCCGCCTTTCATCGCCAATGCCGCCCGGCGGTTCCTCGGCCAGCAGCCCAAAATGGAAAGCCAGGTGTACAACGTCTTTGAAGGGCACCTGCGCTCCATCATCGGCAGCATGACGATGGAAGAAATCATCCGCGAGCGAGACAAACTGGCATCGCAAGTCCGCGGCGCCAGCGGTGTTGAAATGGAAAAGCTCGGTCTGGTGGTGGATTCGCTGCAGATCAAGGACCTGCAGGATCCTACGGGCTACATCCAGAACATCGCCAAACCGCATATTGCCCAGGTCAAGATGGAGGCGCGCATCGCCGAGGCCACCAGAAACCGTGAGGCAGCGGAAAAGGAAGCCGAAGCGGAGGCGCAGATTGCCGACGCACAGAGTATCTCGGCGATCCGGCAGTCCGTGGCACAGGCCAACGCCGAACGGGCGAAGGCGAATGCCGCCCAGGCCGGGCCGCTCGCCGATGCGACAGCCCGCCAGCAGGTGGTGGTCCAGGAGACTGAAGTGGCCAAGCTCGAGGCGGACCGTGAGGAGCAAAAGCTGCAGACCACCGTCCGCAAGCCAGCCGATGCCAAGGCCTACGCCAAGCGCACCGATGCCGAAGGCCAGAAGTCGGCCGACATCAGCGCGGCCGAAGCGCTGGCCCGGCGCACGGAACTTGAAGCACAGGCCAACGCCAGGCGTACGGAACTGCAGGCCCAGGCCAACGCCACGGCCGCGGCAGCCGCCGCCGGAGCCACCCGGGTCACCGGCGAAGCGGAGGCGGCGGCCACGAAAGCACGCGGTGATGCCGCCGCCTCCGCCATCAAAGCCAAGGCCTTGGCCGAGGCGGACGGCATCAAGGCACGGGCCGAAGCCCTGGGAACCAACCAGGAGGCCGTCATCTCCCAGCAGCTCGCCGAGAACATGCCCGCCATCATCGCGGCCGCGGCCGAACCGTTTGCCCATGTGGGGCAGCTCACCGTCCTCAACGGCGGCGAAGGCGTCAACCGCATGATCGGCGGCATCCTGGCCCAGGTGGGCGATTACCTTCCGGCCCTCCGGTCCGCGCTCCGGAACGGCAAGGAAGCAACCAAACAGCCCCCGAAACGCCCCGATGCATAAAGACGTTGACCACAGCCTCACCGGCAGGATCGGACGGGTTACCGGACGCATCGGGCCGGGCACCATCGGCGAAGTCATGCTGCCGTTCCGGGGCGGCACCAGCGCGTTCCACGCCCACCCCTTCGACAAGACCAGTGTCTTCGCAGTGGGCGAGGAGGTCCTGGTCATCTACTACGAGCCGCCGCAAACCCTCTACGTTGATGAACTGCCGGACGTCCTCAAGAAGGGCCCGGGCGACTGAGAAAAATGTTACCGGTAGGTGAGGCGGCGTAGTCCGGGGCCTGGATCTATCCCCTCGTCCTCCGCCACCAGAAGCAGCAGGGACCGGGCTTCCTCACCACAGGCGGCACACCCGATCAGGTGGGCGCGCATGGCCGGCACGCTCACGGCTGTGCCAGCCAGCACCTGCTCGACGTACTCGTCAATCTGCTCGAAGCAGTCATCGCAGGACAGCCAGGGCTCTGCGGCCACGGTGAGCCGGGCGGCCGCCTCCCTCGACAACGACCGGTGCGATCTGGTCATGGGATCACCTCCTTCGCTGTGGTGGGCACCAGGTAACCGTCAACCGTCAACCGCGTGCGGAGCCGGCCCCGGGCGTCGTGGAGCGTCTTGTACAGGGCATTGCGCGTGGTGCCCAGCCTGTCGGCGAGAACATCGACCGGTACGTCGTCAACGAGCAGCGCCAGCACCACCCTGCGCTGATGGGCCGTCAGCACCTGGTCGATGGCGCTGCTGACGGCGCTGGAAAAGTCGGCTGCTTCGGCAAGCAGTTCGGGGGAGCTCCCGACGGCGGCCGGCTCCGGCATGTTCTCCAGCGGGACCTCGCGGTTGCGCCACAGGTTGCGACGGACCTCCACGGCGGCGTGCAGGATGCCGAATTTGTAGGCCCAGGTGGTGAACTGGCTCCGGCCTTGGAAGCTGGGCAGCTTTGCCAGCACCGCGAGCATGGCCTCGTCCGCCGCCTGGTTGACCACATCGTCCCAGCGCGCCTGGCCGATGGCCGGCAGCCGAGACAGCATCTGCGACACCTGATGGCGGGCGGCTTTCAGCAGGAGTCCGTGCAGGCTGGCCAACGCCTCGTCGCGGCCCGGTCCCGGCGAGCTGAGCAGTTCCACCCACGTGTCCGGGGCCCGTTCCGTCCGTACAGGATCCGCGTCCGCCAGCTCGGGGCCATCCAAGGAAGCCATCCGCTCACTCCCGCCATCCGGGGTCAGGGCGCGGCCCGAGAATTCGGGCCGCCAGTTCCGGCGGGCGGCCGCGGTCCACCAGATTGAGCAGGGCATGAATGTCCGTCCCGGGCGTTGCTGCCAGCAGGTGCGCCAGACTATCAGGAAATCCTGCCGACCGCAGCAGCCTTCGGCGCCAGGCGACGGTACTGTCCAGGTCCCTGCCACTGGCTTCCGGGGAGGGGATATTCCCATCGGCCGCACCGGCTGCCGGGGGGACAGAATGATGGTTTCTCATATCCAGTTAGTGTCTGAGGCATCGGCCGGCTTACCCGGAAAACTGAAGGCATTCCTTGCAGCCCGTACCCGGATTCCCCCTCCCAAAGTCCGGTGGCCGCCCCCGGTAAGATCCGCCGTCGGGCCGCTACTAACTTGCCATGGACGCCTTCGCCCAACCGGCACACTTCAGCAGCGTCAGCCATTCCCTGGCCCTCCGGAGGCGCCGGCGTTTCCCCAACGCAAAGACAGGACGACATGTCATGACTTACTTCACTTCGCGTCCGCGGCGCCTCTGGAGTGCCGCGCCGCTGGCCGTGCTGGCCTTGCTGACCGGTCTGCTGATCGCCTACTCCCCGGCGCAGGGCCTCCAACCCGCCGCTGGCGCCCAGGAGGCGCCTGTTCTTGCCCTCGCCCACGATCACTCCGCCAGCACTGACGCCAATTCCGGCAACATTTCCGCTTCGCAGACCGCCCTCCGCCAGAGCATGCGCACGCTGTGGGCGCAGCATATGGAGTGGACGCGGCTCGCCGTCGTCGAGTTCGCCGCCGGCTCCGCTGGCTTCCCCACCACCGCCCCGCGGCTGCTGCAGAACCAGGTGGACATCGGCAACGCGATCAAGCCGTTCTACGGCAGCGCTGCCGGCGAGCAACTGACCACCTTGCTGAAGGCCCACATCACGGACTTCGTGGCGCTGTTCCAAGCGGCGAAGGCCAATGCCCCAGCAGCCCTCAAATCGGCAACCACCGCCGTCTATGCGAACGCCCAGGAGATCGCCGACTTCCTCGCCAAGGCCAACCCCAGGTTCTGGCCGCAGGACCACATGCGGGACATGATGAAGGGGCATATTGACCAGACCATCGTGTACGGCGGCGACGAATTGGCCGGGAGGTACGCCCACGGGATTGCCGTTTACGACCAGGCCGAGGCACACATGATGATGATGGCGGACGATCTCAGCGCCGGACTCATCGGCGCCTTCCCCAACAAGTTCCACTGACTGAAAGATTCCGCTGACGGGCCACCCGCGCCACCGGAAGGGTGGTGCGGGGCGGCGGCGCCCTCCTGTTAACCCACTCTTCCCCCACCCGTCACGCCCACTCCCCCGGCCGGACAGCACGCGCCCCCACCGTGGAGGGGTGAGGATCGCAATCGTGGCCGAATCATTCCTGCCGCTCATGAACGGCGTAACGCATTCCATTCTGCGGGTCCTGGAGCATCTGCAGGAGCGCGGGGACGAGGTGCTGGTGATCGCGCCGTCCACGCAGGACGCTGACGTTCCTGCAGAGGTCTGCGGTGCGCATGTCCATCGGCTGCCCTCGGTGCCGCTGTCCGGCTACGCGAATGTGCGGGTGGCGTTGGGCGGTGTCTATCGGGTCAAGCGAATCCTTGCCGATTTTGCGCCCGACGTGGTCCACCTGGCGTCCCCGTTCGTGCTCGGCTGGCGTGCGGCGCAGGCCGCGCACCAGCTCGGCATCCCCAGCGTGGCCATCTACCAGACCGAGGTCCCCAGCTACGCGGCACGGTACGGCGTCCCGTTCCTGGAGAACTGGGCCTGGAACCGGGTGGAAAACATCCACCTGCTGGCCGCCCGCACGCTGGTCCCCTCGACGTTCGCGTTCAACCAGCTCCGCGGCCGTGGCATTCCGCGCGTGGACATGTGGCGCCGCGGCGTCGACACCCGGCGGTTCAGCCCGGACAAGCGCGACGACGGCTGGCGGGCTTCCGTGGCCCCGGACGGCGAGCGCATCATCGGCTACGTCGGCCGGCTCGCCGTCGAGAAGCAGGTGGAAGACCTCGCGGTGCTGGCCGATATTCCCGGAACGCGGCTGGTGGTTGTGGGCGACGGACCGCAACAGCAGGCCCTCCAGGCGGTTTTGCCGCAGGCGGTGTTCACCGGTTTCCTCGACGGCGAGGACCTGGCGCGCGCGGTGGCGTCCTTCGACCTGTTCGTGCACCCGGGCGAGTTGGAGACCTTCTGCCAGACCATCCAGGAAGCCATGGCCTCGGGCGTGCCGGTGGTGGCCACGGGACGCGGCGGACCGCTGGACCTCGTGGAGAACTCCCGCACCGGCTGGCTCTACGAGCCCGGCGACCTGGCCGGGCTGCGGGCGAGGGTGGCGGACCTGACGGGCGACGACGCCAAGCGCCGGGCGTTCGCCGCGGCGGCCCACGCCTCGGTCCAGGGCCGGACGTGGCCTGTCCTGGGCGCCGAGCTGGTCCGGCACTACCAGGCCGTCATGTCCGAAACCGCCGGTGATCGAGCTCGCCGGGATTCCGAACCCACACCCACTCAGTCCACCCCCACTCAGTCCACCCCCATGTCAGGAGCAACCCTGTGAGAATTTCCGTGATCGGTTGCGGCTACCTTGGTGCCGTGCACGCCGCCACTCTGGCTTCGATGGGACACACCGTGGCGGGGATCGACGTCGACCCCTCCAAGGTGGAGCAGCTCGGCAGGGGCGTTGCCCCCTTCTTCGAGCCCGGGCTGGACGAGCTCCTGCAGCACGGCCGCGCCACCGGACGGCTCAGCTTCTCGGCGGACATTGCCGACGCGGCCGGCGCCGCGCTGCATTTCCTCTGCGTCGGCACGCCGCAGTCCAAGACGTCCGACGGCGCCGACCTCAGCTACCTCGTCGCCGCCACCGAGGCGCTGCTCCCGCACCTGCTGCCGGGTGCCGCCGTCGTGGGCAAGTCCACGGTTCCCGTCGGCACGGTGGACATGCTCCGCGGGGTGCTGTCCGCCCGGCCGGACGTGCTGCTCGGCTGGAACCCGGAATTCCTGCGCCAAGGCACGGCGGTCAAGGATTCCCTCGTGCCGGACCGGCTGGTCTACGGCGTCCCGGACAACCCCGCCGGCAGCACGGGGAGAATCACCGCCGGGAAGAACAGTGCCGGAAAGAACAGTGCCGTCGCCGTCACCGCCGCCCTTGACGCCGTCTACGAGCCCCTGCTGGCGGCCGGGATCCCGCGGCTGGTGTGCAACTTCGCCACCGCGGAACTGATCAAGTCGGCGTCGAACGCGTACCTGGCCACCAAGCTCAGCTTCATCAACGCCATGGCCGAGCTCTGCGACGCCTCCGGCGCGGACGTGACCCAGCTGGCCGGAGCAATGGGCCTGGATCCGCGCATCGGCGGCCGCTACTTGCACGCCGGCCTGGGCTTCGGCGGCGGCTGCCTGCCCAAGGACATACGCTCCCTCCGGGTCCAGGCACAGGCCCTCGGCGTGCCGTCGGTGGACCGCTGGATGGACGTGGTGGACTCCGTCAACCAGGACCAGCGCTCCCGCACCGTGGAGCTGGCCCGCGAACTGTGCGGAGGCCAGCTCGGCGGCCGCCGGATCACCGTGCTCGGCGCCGCCTTCAAGCCGGACACCAACGACATCCGCGACTCCCCCGCCCTCGACGTGGCCCAGCAGCTCGCCGCTGCCGGCGCGCACGTCACGGCCACGGATCCTGCCGCCATCAACAACGCCTGGCAGCGCTACCCGCAGCTGCGCTTCGAGCCCTCCACCGCCCAGGCGCTGGAGGGCGCGGAACTCGTGCTGCTGTTGACCGAATGGGACGAGTACCTCGCACTCTCCCCCGCCTCCGCCGGAGCGCTCGTTCGACGCCGGACGCTGCTGGACGCCCGCAACGCGCTCGATCCATCCGCGTGGGAGGCGGAAGGCTGGACTGTCCGCAGCCTCGGGCGCGGAGCGGGACGGGTTCCGGGGCGCGGGGCGATTCACGGGACGGGCAGCAGCGAGCCCGCCGGCGCCGCCGGGCGCCGGATGGTTGCAGCAAGCTCAACCACCGCCTGAACCGGCCACCGCGCCACCGCGTGATCCCGCCTTGCGGGCTGGTTTGACGGGTTCCTGGCGTGCCATGGCATGCGTCGTTGCGCCGGGGTCGCACTGCGTCGTTTCCGCATGGCGGTGACTGTTCGTGGAAAATGGCGGTTAAAATCGCAGCTTTGATTGGCGGTTCGTGGTTGCGACCGCGAGCTTCAACACGTCGTACATCCCCAGCTGGATTTCCCGGCTGAACGGGGTAACCCGGGTTCCGTTGTCGGTGGCATCGATTGACCACGTGCTGGGTTAGTAACTAACGCAAGTAATGACTGTGAAGTGGTATCCGTCTACCGATTGCTTCGGATAGGGCCCGACGACGCTCTAATCTTCAGAGTTGTCGGGTGCTTTTCCTCCAGTGGGCCGGCTCCAGGCTCCTGGATGAGCCGCAAGACCATGTCGGCGCAGCGGCGGCCCATTCCGCGCGGATCGAGTTCGATGGCCGTGATTGGCGGGTTGGCCATCTGCATCACCGGGCTGTCGACACAGGAAGCGACGAGGATGTCCCTGCCGGGTGTGAGGCTGTACTCGGCGGCGGCGGTGAGGACGCCGATGGCGGAACCGTCGGGCGCGCAGACTATGGCATCCGGACGGGGGTCGGCCCGCAGCAGATGCAGGGATTCTTCACGGACTTCCGACGCGGTTGCGTTGAACGCCAGATCGCCGGCGTTGGGTTGTACGGCATGTTTTGCACACCAGTCCTCGTAGCCGCGGTGTAGCGAACGGCCCCAGTCGCTCGATTGGCCAGGGCCGAGGAATGCCGGGCGCCTGCAGCCCTGGCTGTGCAAGTGGTCCAGCAGTTCCAGCATGCTGGCACGATGATCGGACCAGACGGTTCCGGCGTTGGTACCGACCGCCTGGTTTCCGTGCTCGCCGGTCGCCAGAGGGATCTTTCGGGACATCAGGTCTCCGATGAGGGGGTCGCCATCAATGAGGTCCACGGCGACCATTCCGTCCGTGATCTTTGCAGCAAGCGCGGTTGAATGGGCCAACGAAGACAATACGACAGCGACGTCATCCTCGTTGGCCCTGTCCACCACCCCGAAGGTGAATTCCATGTAGTACGCCAGGCCGGTGACCTGGTCTGGAAGATGCAGGCCAATTGCCCCGGTCCGGCTTCGACGCAGGTTTCTGGCGGCTTGATTCGGCGCATAGCCAAGTTTCGTGGCAACTGCTCGAACATGGTTCCTTGTGGCCATCGAAACCCGGCCCGTGCTGCTGAGTGCCGCGGAAACAGTGGTGCGGGACACCTTTGCTTCGCGAGCAATATCGAGGATTGTGACGGAGGAGCTCCCTTGCATACTGGGGACTCTAGCAGTCCCGACCGGACCCTGCGCGGGAACATCGCTGGCCGGGGAAGTTAGCAAAACCTATTGCAGAATCGTTCCCGCTCAGGCATGATTGCAGAATCGTTCCCGCAGATCTTGAGAGGTTCCTCACATGGCAATCGAAGCTTCACCGCATTCGGCCGAAGACGCGGCACCCCGACCGGGCTCCCGGATCGAGAGCCGCTCCATAGACTTCGTAACGCATTCGGAGCGGTTTGGGCGGGTCAGTGACCTTGGCCCGATCTGGTTTGTCAGCAGCGTCAATCTCGTTGGTATCGCCACGGGCGTTGCGACATTGTCCATTGGGGCTTCTCTGTTCTGGACTGCGGTGGCCACGGTCCTCGGCTCGCTGTTCGGCACATTGTTTATGGCCCTTCACTCGGCTCAGGGCCCGCAGCTTGGCCTGCCGCAACTGGTGCAGTCCCGCCCGCAGTTCGGCTATCTGGGCTCGGCAGTGACCGTGCTCGTTTTCGCCTTCATCAACTATGTTGCCTACAACACCTCGGACGCGCTGCTGTCCGGAGGCGCCGCCGAGCAGATAACGGGCATCAATGCAACGGTGGGCTATCTCATCGCCACCGTCATAGCGGCGGTGATGGCCATCTACGGCTATAAAGTGATCCACCGCATCAACAAATGGCTGACATGGCCCATGATCAGCGTCCTGCTGGTCTTCACCGTCATCGCGCTGAACTCAAACGCACTCCCGGCGGAGGCCTTGCAACCGGGGCCCTTCGAGCTTGCCCCGTTCATGACCGTCTTCGTCATCGTTGCCGGATTCCAGCTTGGCTGGGCGCCCTACGTTTCCGACTACTCGCGTTACCTGCCTGCGAACGTCGGCGTCAAGGCCGCGTTCTGGTGGACCTACGCGCCCAGCGTGATTTCCTCGGTCTGGGTCTTCATCCTCGGGTCCGTCGTGGCCGCCGTTTCACCCGGCGCAGATCCCATCAGCGCCTTCATCGCTCTCGGCGACAGGTTCTTCCCCGGCTTCGGAATTATTGGCGTGGCAGTCCTGTTCCTGGGCGTCATGTCGATCATGGTCATCAACCAGTACGGCGGAAGCCTGGCTCTGATCTCCATCGTTGACTCGTTCACACGCATCCGTCCCACACGTGCCATCCGTGTCCTCTCGATCCTGGTGATGGGCACCCTCGTCTTCGCCATCAGCCAGTTCGTCGGGATCGACAACTTCAACGCATTCTTCAGTAACGTCCTGATCTTCCTCGCCTACCTGTTCACGCCCTGGACGGCAATCAATCTCATCGACTACTTCTTCGTGCGGAAGGGCCGGTACGTCGTGGCGGAAATCTTCAACCCGAACGGCATCTACGGCCGCTGGGGCTGGCGGGGAATCGGAGCCTACGCCATCGCCCTACTGACGATGATCCCGTTCATGGTCACGGCGCCGTTCGTTGGCTTCTTCGCCGCCGCCGCCGGCTCCGTCGACTACTCCGTTTTTATCGGCCTGCCCGTCGCCGCCATCGCCTACCTCCTCCTGCACCGGACAAAGGACCTGACCGGCGAATTCGAAATGAGCAAAGCCGAAGGCCACATGCGCCACTGAGCCGTGGCCGCAGTGCAGACCCGCTGGCACGCAGATCCGGACGAACATGAAGCCACCCTCCTGGACGGCATCCGCACCGCCGCCAACGCCGGCGCCAGGATCGTCTTTCTCCACGAACTCACGCTCTCGCGCTACATGGCCGACGAACGGCCGGCGGCCGACGCCGATGCCCTCGCCGAACAACTTCCGGGTGGACCCACCCACCTTTTCGCCGCGAAAGCCGCCGCAGAAACAGGGGTCCCCGTCCACGCCTCGGTCTTCGAAAAGACCGATGGAACCGACGGCCTCGGCTACAACACCGCCATTCTTGTCGCCCCCGACGGAACACTTCTGGCCAGGACACGAAAACTTCACATTCCCAAGACCGCCGGATACTACGAAGACCACTACTTTCGTCCCGGGCCCGCATCGGCCAACCCCTACCCCGTCATCGACTTCAGCGACTCCCAGGGCGGCTCGGCAAAGCTTGGCCTGCCCACGTGCTGGGACCAGTGGTTCCCTGAGGTGGCCCGTGCCTACTCCCTGGGAGGCGCAGAGATTCTGGCCTATCCGACGGCGATCGGCTCAGAGCCGGATCACCCGGATTTTGACACCCGGCCGCTGTGGCAGCACGTCATCGTGGGCCATGGCATAACCAACGGCACATTCATGGTCGTCGCCAACCGGTGGGGAAGCGAAGGACTGATCACCTTCTTCGGATCATCCTTCATCTCCGATCCTTACGGGCGCGTCCTTGTCTCCGCCCCACGGGACCGTGACGCCCTCCTCATCGCCGATCTCGACCTCGACCAGCGCCGCGACTGGCTCGAACTCTTCCCCCTCCTGACCACACGCCGCCCGGACAGCTACGTATCACTCATCCAACCCGTCTGAAAAACCCTCCAGCCAACGGGCGGAGAACGTAACCGCGGGCATGGGCACCGACACCGTGAATCACCAATGACCGTTCATAAGACAGCCGGAAGCCCGGCCGGCGGCACGGCTGTAACTCTCAGCCTTTGAAACGCGGACGTATCCGACCAGCCCGGGATTCTCCTCTGTTATTTATACGTCCGTTTAAATGACACCCGACATCGAAGACGACACGTGTTGTGGATCTCAGCGCTAAATGGCTCTGCGATTCACAGCGCATGGCCGCGGCACTGAGTCGTAGCACTGGGCAGCCGCACGGCACCCCTATGATTTCCTGTGGGGAGGACAGTCAATGGCATATCGGTCTCAAATGCACGCTCGGGCGGCCCGGTGATGGCGTCACGGCGCCCGGACGAGCACGACGCCGCCGAGTTCCTGGGCGCACCCGCGTCTCCCGCGGGGTCCAGCGCCGCCCCTTCTTCCAGGGCCGTCCTCGAATCCAGCCCGGACGCCCTCCTGGTCGTTGCCGCAGACGGCGCCATCCGCATGGTCAACGCGGCCACGGAACGCATGTTCGGCTATTCCCGCGCCGAGTTGGTGGGCCAGGACCACCGCATGCTGCTGGCCGAGGGCTTCCGCAGCGGTTTCCAGCGGCTGTTCTTCGCCCTCCGCCGGGATGCCGGCGCCGCCGCCCTCCCGCCGGTCGAGGCTTACGGCCTGCGGCGGGACGGCTCGGAATTCCAGGGCGAAATCGCCTGCTCGCTCGTCGCCCCGGAGGACCACCCGGACGCAGCCGCGGATGCAGCCGCAGATGCAGACGCCGTCTGCATGGCCGTCATGGTCCGGGATATCTCGCACCGGCAGGCAGCGGACGCGGGTCTGCGCGCTGCGATGTCGCTGCTGACGGCCACGCTCGAATCCACCGCGGACGGCATCCTCGTGGTCAGCGGCGAGGGGCAGATCGCGGGCGTCAACAACCAGTTCCTGTCCATGTGGGGTATTCCCGGGGAGCTGATGGCCAGCCGGGATGATGATGCCGTGCTGGGCTTCGTCATGGACCAGCTCGTGGACCCGGCCCAGTTCGTGGAGAAGGTCACCGCGCTCTACGCCGATCCCGCCGCGGAAAGCCATGACGTCCTGGACTTCCGGGACGGCCGGACGTTTGAACGCTACTCCCGGCCGCAGCTCGTGGCGGAGGAGGTGGTGGGGCGGGTCTGGAGTTTCCGTGACGTCACCCCGGCCAGAATCGCGCAGGACCAGATCAGCCAGGCCATGGCCGGCCTCGCCGAGCAGGCCGCGCTGCTTAAGTCCCTCGCGTTCCAGGACCCGCTGACCGGGCTGTCCAACCGGCAGCTCTTCAATGACCGCCTCGCCAGCGCGCTGCTGGGGCCGCGCGGAACCGCCGTCGACGTCCTGCTGCTTGACCTGGACGACTTCAAGGAAGTCAACGACATCCTGGGCCACCATGCCGGTGACCAGATGCTGATCGAGGTGGGCCGGCGGCTGCGCGCCTGCGTCCGGCCGCACGACGTCGTAGCACGGCTGGGCGGCGACGAATTCGTGGTCCTGCTCGTCGGCTCACTCGATCCCGAGGCCGCCGCCGCGCGGATCGTCGAGTCCCTGAAGGTGCCGCTGTGGATCGACGGGACCATGCTGCGGCCCAGCCTCAGCCTGGGACTGGCCTCGATCAGCGAGGACGCCGTGGACGCCTCCGAGCTGCTGCGTCGCGCGGACATCGCCATGTACGCGGCAAAGACAGCGGGCAAGAACAGGTACCTGCGCTTCCGGCCGGAGATGATGACGGCCCTCGTGCGGCGCGCCGAGATGGAAGCCGGGCTGCGGCTGGCCGTGGACAGCGGCCAGATCGCCGTGTATTACCAGCCGATCCTCTCGGCGGAGCGCGGCGTCGTCGTCACGGTCGAGGCCTTGGCCCGCTGGGAACGGGACGGCGAAATCGTGCCGCCGCAGCAGTTCATTCCCGCGGCCGAGCGCAGCGGCCTGATCGTCGAGATCGGCACCGAGGTACTGCTGCGCGGCTGCACGGAGATGAAGTCCTGGCTGGCGGCGGATTCCTCGCGGTCCCTGGCCGTGAATGTTTCCGGGGTGCAGCTGCAGCACGGCTACTTCGCCGAGCTGGTCCTGGCCGTCGCTGAGTCCTGCGGCGTGGATCCGCGGCAGCTGGTCCTGGAGGTCACCGAAAGCGTCTTCTTCGGTGACGACTGCCACGTGATCCAGCAGCTGGTGGCCCTCCGGAAGGCCGGCGTGCGCGTGGCACTGGACGACTTCGGCACCGGCTACTCCTCGCTGGGCCGGCTCCAGGAGCTCCCGGTGGCCACCCTGAAGATCGATCAGTCCTTTGTCGCGATGATCCGCACCGGTGCGGAGAGGCTTCCGATCCTCACGTCCATGATCAGCATGGCCCACGGACTGGGCCTGACGGTCACGGCGGAGGGCGTGGAGACCGCGGCCCAGGCCGAATACCTGATCAGGCTGGAGTGCGATTCGCTGCAGGGGTTCTTCTTTTCCGCCCCCGAACCGGGGTCCGGACTGGAGCCTGCCATCAGCCGATCGGCAGAGGCTTTCGCCTCGCTCCGCGGGGACCGGGTGCCCGGAAACCGGTAGACCGCCTGGGCTCCGTCCGGACGCCGCAAAAAACGAGGGGCCGCGGTGCTGGACTCGGCGCCCGGGAACCCTATGATCAGTGGTACGCATCGTCCACGGCATCACTGCCGGGATCGGTCAACAACAGCGCGTCAACATTAGTTCGTCAACAACCAACGCAATGGGGGCCGGTATCGCCGTCGGAACTGGGTTCCAAGAGACCCTGCTTGAGCAGGGTCCAGACGCCTTCTTGCTGCTGACCGCGGACGGAACCATTGCGTATGTGAATGCCGCCGCGGAGTGCCTGTTTGGCTACAGCCGCGAACAGCTGCTGGGAGTCCAGCACAACATCCTGCTCTCAGGGGACGGGCGCGGAGGATTCCTGCGCGTCTTCGGCCGGCTGGGCCGCGGAAGCCTCGCCGGCAAGCGGCCGTTCGCGGCGGCAGGCCGCCGTCGGGATGGCACCGAAATCGCCCTGGAGATCACCTGCTCGCTCGTGACGCTCGACGCCGGCACGGCCATGGCGGTCGCGGTCCGGAATGCGCGCCACCGGCTGGACACCGATTCCGGCCGGCGCCTGGCTGTCTCGCTTCTGGACGCCACGCTGGAAACCACCGCCGACGGGATCGTGGTGGTCTCCTGTGAAGGGCAGATCACCGGGATCAATGACCAGTACCTCAAGCTATGGGGCATGCCGGCCGAACTGGTGGCGGCCGAGGACCCGCTGGCCCTTGTCTCGTTCATCGCCGATCAGCTGGTCCACCCGGAGTACTTCCTGCAGAAAGTCTCGGCCCTCTACGCGGACCGGCTCATGCAGAGCCATGACGTGCTGGAGTTCAAGGACGGCCGTACTGTGGAGCTCTACTCTCGTCCGCAGCGGGTCGCGGACACGGTTGTCGGCCGGATCTGGAACTTCCGGGACGTCTCCTCGCGGCAGCGCGCCCAGGACCAGGCCCGGCGCGCGATGGATGAACTCGCCGAGCAGGCTGACAAGCTCAAGGAGCTGGCCTTCCAGGATCCGCTGACCGGCCTGGCCAACCGGATACTGTTCAATGAACGGGCCGCCGCGGCACTGCTGACGCCGGAACCGGTACACGTGCTGCTGCTGGACCTGGACGATTTTAAGGAAATCAATGATGTACTGGGCCACCACGCCGGCGACGAGATGCTGGTGGAGATCGCCCGGCGGCTGCAGAGCTGTGTGGGTCCCCACGGCACCGTCGCACGGCTGGGCGGCGACGAGTTCGTGGTCCTGCTGGTCGGCTGCCGGGACGCCGACGCCGTCGCGCAGCGGGTGGTCGGCACCCTGAACGCCCCGGTGTCCATCGAGGGCACGCTGATGCGGCCAGGCCTGAGCCTGGGCGTGGCCTCGCGGAACGACGAAGCACTGACATCCTCGGAGCTGCTCCGGCAGGCGGACCTGGCGATGTACGCGGCCAAGGAAGCCGGTAAGAACTGCTACGTGCACTTCCGGCCGGAGATGCTCGCGGCGCTGCTGGAGCGCACCCAGCTGACCGCCGGCCTGCGCCGGGCCGTGGAACTCGGGCAGATCACCGTGCACTACCAGCCCGTCATCTCCACCGACCGGCTCGAGGTGGTGCAGTTCGAGGCACTGGCCCGCTGGCAGTGGGGCGGGCAGCTGATGGCCCCGGACGAGTTCATCCAGACGGCGGAACGCAGCGGCCTGATCCGGGAAATCGGCGCCGAAGTGCTTCGGCGCAGCTGCACCGAGCTGCAGCCGTGGTTGGTGGAGGATTCCTTCCGGACCCTCGCCGTGAACGTCTCCGGCGTGCAGCTGCAGCACCTCGATTTCGCGGAACGGGTGTTGGACATTGCGGCTTGGAGTGGCGTGGATCCGCACCAGCTGGTGCTGGAAGTGACGGAGAGCGTGTTTTTCGACGCCGACACCCACGTCATCGCCCAGCTCTCCAGCCTGCGCGCGGCCGGCATCCGGGTGGCGCTGGACGACTTCGGCACCGGCTACTCCTCCCTGGGCCGGTTGCAGGAGCTCCCGGTGGACGTCGTCAAGATCGACAAGTCCTTTGTCTCCATGCTGCAGACCGGGGTGGAGAAGCTTCCCATCCTGACTTCGATGATCCACATGGCCCGGAGCCTGGGGCTCAAGGTCACTGCCGAGGGCATCGAGACGCCGGCGCAGGCTCGGTACCTGATGGACCACGAATGCGACGCCCTGCAGGGCTTCCTGTTCTCCCGCCCGGTGCCTGAATCCCAGCGGCAACTCGCGGTGCGGAACTCCGTTGCGGCCATCGCCGCACTCGAGGGCGTCCCGCTCCCGGGTAGCGCACCCGGGGCAGCCTTGCGGCCGCCGCTTCGGGCGGGCAGCCTTGAGGCCGCCGTCCCGACACACTCGGGCTCGTCCTCCCACGTAAGGCCTGGCGGCGGGCTCCACCACATATGATTCAGGAAGCGCAGCCCCACCGTGTTCCCGCCCGGTGCCTGCAACCGCATCCGTCATTTGGGGGCAGGCAACATCTTGGAATCTGGATTCGCACAACTACTGCTGGAGCACACTCCGGATGCCCTGTTGCTCCTTGCTCCGGACGGATCCATTTCGTTCCTGAATGCTGCCGCGGAGGAGCTCTTCGGCTACCCCCGCGCCCAGCTGCTGGGAGCCGATTCCAGCCTGCTGCTGGCCGAGGCATCGCGGGAGGATTTCCACGGCGTGCTCGCCGGCCTCTGCGTCACCGGGCGCCGCCCCCGCGAGCCGTTCGCCGGCTCCGGCCGCCGCGCGGACGGGACCGAGCTCCCGGTCGAAATCACCTGTGCCCTGCTCCCCCTCGAGACCACCGCCGGGGCAACCGGCCCTGATTCCATTGGCGCCGGGGCGCAGCCCGCGCGGTCTGTTGCGCTGTCCGTCCGCGGCGCCGGCCACCGCACGGTTGCTGCGTCATCCGACCAGCGCCACGGCGCCGCTGCAGCAGACGCCGCTGCAGCAGATGCCGCGACGCAACGCCGTCGTACTGCTGCTGCGTCACCGGCGGTTCCCGCGGCGGTTGCCGAGCATGATGACCAGCTCAAGGCCGGAGTGTTGCGGGATCCATTGACCGCGCTGCCCAACGGGACCCTGTTCAACGAGCGCCTGGCCGCCGCGATGCGCCGCCCGGACCCTGTGGACGTGCTGCTGCTGAACCTCGATGACTTGAAGAGCCTCACCGGCATGCTGGGCCGTTCGTCCGCGGATGAGCTCCTCGTGGAGGTGGCAAGCCGGCTGCGCAACTGCGTCCGGCCGCACGACACCGTGGCCCGGCTCGGCGGCGAGGAGTTCGTGGTGCTGCTGACCGAATGCCTCAACGCGGACGCGGTGGCCGCGCGGATTGCCGAGTCCCTGATCGAGCCGCTGCGCGTGGGCGGTACCACGGTGCGGCCCGGCTTGAGCATGGGCCTTGCGTCCAAGACGCCGCAAACCCAGGACGGCGCGGAGCTGCTGCGGCAGGCCGAAACGGCAATGACGGCGGCAAAGACCGGGGGCCAGCACAGCTGGCTCCGGTTCCGGCCGGAGATGCTGAGCACGGCGGCGCACCGGGCCGACGGCGAAACGGGGCTCCGGCGGGCCGTCGAGCTGGGCCAGATCTCGGTCCACTACCAGCCGGTGGTCTCCCCCGGGCTCGGCGCCGTGGTGCAGTTCGAGGCGTTTGCGCGCTGGGAACGGCACGGCAAGCTGATTCCGCCCAACCAGTTCCTGCCGGTGGCGGAGCAGAGCGGCCTGATCCGGGAGATCGGCGACGAGGTCCTGCGCCGTGCCTGCGCCGAGATCCGGCCCTGGCTGGCCGGCGACGCCGCGTACAGCGTCGCCGTGAACGTCTCTGGCCTGCAGTTCCAGAACCGGGATTTCGCCACGGATGTGCTCGCGATAGTGCGGTCCACCGGCGTGGATCCGCGCCAGCTGATGCTGGAACTGACGGAGAGCGTGTTCTTCGACGCCGATTCGGACGTGCTACGGCAGCTTCGCCAGCTCCGGGAGGCCGGCGTACAGATCGCGATGGACGACTTCGGCACCGGCTATTCTTCGCCGGGACGGCTCAAGGAACTGCCGCTGGACAAGGTCAAGATCGACCGCTCCTTCGTGGCGATGATCAAGACCGGCCAGGAGCAGCTGCCCTTCTTCAACACCATGGTCAACGCCGCCCATGCCCTGGGCCTGCACGTCACGGCCGAGGGCATCGAAACCCCCGCGCAGGCCAAGTACCTCATGGACCGCGGCTGCGACTCCCTGCAGGGCTACCTCTTCGCCAAGCCGGCCCCGGCCAGCGAACTGGCCGGGACCATGGAGAGCGCGCTCACGGCAATCGACAAGGTCGACGCCGCCCGCTGAGTCCGGTGCCTAGGCCGGGTTTACGCCGGGTTTACGCCGGGGGAATCGAGCTTGTCGAGATCCTGCTGGTAAGCCCCGGGATCCCGAATTTGCAAAGATCCCGGCCATGACTCAGCGCTTTTCGCAGGCAATGCCGTCGTTGTCGCGGTCCAGATCGTACTCGCCGGTGTGGCGGTTCGCGCCACCGTCGTTGTAGCTGTACACAGTGTTATTCGCGCGGAAGGTTGTGACCGGCTTTCCGGACGTCTTATCCCGTGCACCGCTCTTGCCGACACCATGCGGATAAACCTTGTTGAGTTCGGCGCAATTCTTGTACGACCTCGGCGACGGCGCAGCGTTTGCCGGCACCGCCGAAACCGTCAAAAGAAGGGCTGCGGTGGCCAGAGATGCGAGAAATACTTTCTTCACGCGCATATAAATAGAACTCCCCCATTAAGAAGGCCAAGGCCGCCTTTCGGCTTTGGCTAAAGGAATGCTATCTCACTGTTCACCGAATCCGGCTCCGCCGACGGCGGCTACGCCCGCTGATCGAGCTTGTCGAGGTCCTGCGCCACCATGGCTTCGCTGCGGTCCCACAGCTCCCGCGCCAGATCGGCGTCGTACGCCTGCTTGTTGGCCTTCGCCAGCGCCCGTTTGGCGTAGTAGGCACCCGAGATCCAGTCCTGCCCCGGCTCTGCGGTGGCGAGCCATACGAGGGTGTCCGCGCCCTGCTCGGGGGACAGCAGGAACCGGTTGAGGAAGGTCTTGTACGCGTGCCGCATCGGGCTCGTGGACTCGGCCGCAAAGTTGGTGGCGACGACGCCGGGGTGGAAGGCCGCCGCCGTGATGCCCGCCGCGCCGTAGCGGTGGTTCAGCTCCGTGGTGAACAGGATGTTCGCGAGCTTGCCGGTGCCGTAGGCGCGGTTGGTGGAGTAGTTCTGCCCGGAGTCCAGGTCCTCGAGATCCAGCTTGCCGAAGCCGTTGGCGGCGCTGGAGGTGTTGATGACGGTGGCGTTGCTGGCGGTGAGGACGTCCATCAGCTCGGTGGTCAGCAGGAACGGTGCCAGGTGGTTGATCTGGAACGTCTTCTCGTGGCCGTCCACGGTGAGCTCGCGGCGGCCCATGATCCCGCCGGCGTTGTTGGCGAGGACGTCGATCCGCGGGTACTTCTCCTTCAGCTGCTCGGCGAGCCGGCGCACCTGTGCCAGCTCCGCGAAGTCGGCGACGTAATGGTCCGCCCCGATCTCCTTCGCCACCTGCGCGGTCTTCTGCGCGGAACGCCCGACGACGACCACCTGCTCGCCCTGTTTGCTCAGGGTCCGCGCCGCGGACGCGCCGATGCCGTCGCTGGCTCCGGTGATGACAATGGTCCGTGCGGTCATGAAATGTCCTTCGAATGGCGGAGGGTGTCGCTCATACAACGGCCCCCGGCCGGGTAGTGTTCCCCGGCCGGGGGCAGTTGTATCTGTACTTAATGGAAAGTCTTGGGCCTGTACCTGCACGCGGACAAACGCGCGGCAGTTAGATACGCAGCTGCGACCGGAAACTCGGCGCCGTGCCGGCGTTGAGCAATCTAAAGCCGATACCCAGCATCTCTTCGGTTGACCGCAGTAGCGAGTAGTGACTGTAGGAACCCTGGATAACAGCACCCGGAACCACGGACGGAGCCACCACAAAATTGGGCACCGGAGTATCTTCGTCGAAAAGCACGAATATCGCGGTTTTCCCCCCTTGATAACTTTGGCTGGCCAGGATGACCGGCAACCACTAGGAAAGCCAGGCGTCCCCCGTCGCGATGCTGCAGTCGTGCATGTCATTGCAGACATTCGGCACGATGAAGGAGAAATTCGGCAGCGTGTTGTTGGCCAGGTCCCTTGCAAAGATTCCCGACGCCGGAGTTCCCATCGGCACGTTGTTGGTGGCGCAGGCTGCCCTGTCTCCTGGCCCCTGGTAATAAACCTCCGGGTTGTGCCGCTCCGCATACAGGCCCGATGCGCTCAGCTGGCAATTCGAGGGCATGTCCTCCAGATAGCTCTTCTGCGACTGGCCCGACGCCCTCACCTGGCGGAAAATGTTGTCGGCCGTAATCGGCGGCAGACCGTTCGGGTTTGAATCGGAGGTGACGCCCTGTGTGCTCCCGGACGTCATGGCCAGATAGCTCGGCAGCGATGGCAGGCCCACGCCGGCGTCGCTCCAGTTGGACACTGAGCCGCACTGCCTCGCGGTTTGCGTCATATACGGCGCGTTGGCGCTCCCGATGACCTGCGAGTAGGTCTTGTTCTCGAAGAGAATCCAGATGACGTGGTCGTATTTCGCCGGCGGCGTCGAGGTCTTGCCGCACGGGTTTGCGCCGGGTGCGGCCGTATGGTTTTGTGAGACAGCTTGTTAGGAGCCCTTCTTCACAATGACCGACCGTAAGATGTATAGCCAGAAGTACAAGGACGACGCCGTGGAGCTCGTGATTTCCTCGGGCCGTCCGATCGCCCAGGTCGCGCCGGACATCGGCGTGAACGAGG
>NZ_JBEPNP010000009.1:0-191818 GCF_040546335.1 Arthrobacter sp. UYEF20
TACGCCGCCCCGCCCGGAAACCACGCCGCTACGCGGAGGTATTCAACTGAGGCAACGTATCCAGCTACGCGGAGGTTTTCTATGAGTCAACGCGGCCCGTTGACTGAGCAGTTCACAGCTCGTAGAATCAGCGGCGCTAAGCATCGTGAGGCGGCGTAAGCATCGATCCCTGCACCTTCCCGGATCACCGGAGCGACTGAGGGACCATGCCTTCGTGGCATGGTCCCTCAGCCTCAACTCGGTATCCGGACTGACCCTTGAGGGTTTCGACCGGCTACCTATTAGTGATGACGGCAGTCGCGTCTATCTCAACAACCCATTCGGGCCGTGCCAGTGCTGACACTACGAGGCCGGTCGATACGGGAAACACGCCCGTCAACCACTTCCCGACCACGCGATAGACCGGTTCACGGTACCGCGGGTCTGTGAGGTAGACGACGACCTTGACGATGTCTTCGAGGCTGCTACCCGCCTCGTCGAGAAGGAGCCTGATGTTCGCCATCGCCTTTTCGGCCTGGACCTCCACGTCGCCTATGCCTACCGATTCCCTCGTTTCGAGGTCCTGGCCAATCTGACCACGTAGGTAGACGACGTCGTTGGCTCAGGGTAGGTGTCTATTGTGTTGAAAGGCCGGATGCGGGTGTGTGTCGACATCAGACTGCGCCGCTGGGCGCAAGCGCGGCCTGCTCGTTGTGGGCGAGGTAGCTCCGCTGAATTGAAATCTGGTCGGCGACATACTTAGCGTCGTGCCAGACCCCCCATATGAAGCTTGATCCACGCCGTGATTGCCAGGGCAGTCCGAGGAAGTAGACACCGGGCTCGGACGAAACCCCACGTTGGTGCTGCGGCCTGCCGGTCTCGTCGAAGGCGTCGACCTGCAGCCAGCTGTAGTCCTGGACGAAGCCGGTTGCCCAGACAATCGACGTGACTCCGGCTCCGGCGAGGTCGAGTTCGCGGAGGGGGTTGGTGAGACTCTCGGGGTCGGGGCGCACGGTGCTAGCCTCTGGTTCCTCGGGGAGATCGAGGCCATTGTGCTCAATGTACGCGTCGGCTTCGTCGAGCAGCTGCAGATAGTGAGCGTCACCGTTCGCGATGTTTTCGCGAAGATCCGGGGCAAAGCGCATGGTTCCGTTGTCGAATGCTTCGGTCCGGCCGACGAGCCTAATGCCGTCCGCGGCGAGGGCCCGGAAATCGACGGTGTGGCCGCCATCCGCTCCGCTCACCGCGATTGTTACGTGCTCCGCGCCCAGAGGAGGAGTGGCAGCGTCCCACATGCCGAGCACTCCGAGCCACCAGCAAAAATCCCGTCCGCGGTAACTGCGCGGGGGACGGTCATGCGGTCCCACCGAGAGGTAGACCTGACGACCCGACCGCTGGATTTCTGCTGCGATCTGCACGCCCGAGGATCCGGCGCCGACGACGAGGACGGCGCCCTCAGGCAGTTGGCCGGGGTTGCGGTAGCAGCTTGAGTGTATTTGTACGAGGCCGGCGGCGTCGGGAACGACGGCCGGGATTACGGGCTTCTGGAACGGCCCCGTGGCGGCCACGACGTAGCGTGCATTGAAGTCCCCGTCCGATGTCTTCACTTCGAAGCCGGGTGCGCCTATGTTTCTGCGCACGGAGTTCACCTCGATACCGCAGCGGACCGGCGCGCCGATTTTTTCCGCATAGGCGACGAAGTAGTCCGCGACCTGTTCCTTGGATGCGAAAGCACCGGGCTCGGGCTCGGTGAACTCCAGGCCCGGGAAGCGGTCATGCCAGACCGGCCCGTTCGCAACAAGAGAGTCCCACCGCATTGAGCGCCAACGCTCGGCGATGCGGTCGCGTTCCAGAACGACGTGCGCGATGCCGCGTTCGCTTAGATGCTCGCTCATCGCAATGCCGGCCTGACCGGCTCCTACGACGAGGACCTCAACCTCTTGGCTTGACATGTGAATCTCCTAATTTCGGGCAAAATTGCCACAGTGTGACTGGACGGGCACGACACTAAAGATTCGTGTCCTTTCGCCGGTCCCTTCCATGGAACGATCGACTGGGGTGGTTTGGTAGCGGACACTGCGGCCCTCTTGTGTCCATTCTCACTTGCCGGACTGCATCTGCATAGCGAATAAAATCGCTCAATCAAATCGCAAATTTAGATGTATTAGATGCGGCTGATACGACTGCTCATCAGAACCTAAACGGTTCGTTGGACCAGCGCTTCGACCAGGCCTGTCGGTCGCGCGCGCGAACGCCCAGCCAGGCAGTTGCAGCACATGGTCCTCCCGCGCTCTTCACGGGCGGGTGCTGGCCGCGTAGCAAGTGCGGTTCGTCGTCTCAGGGGCTTCGAGGTCTCGGGACACGGCGGTGTTTGCGATAGCTCGGCTCTCTTGTGACGTTTGACGTTGCTGCGCGTTGCGCCATAGTCCAGTCGAGCCGGGAACAGCAGCGCTGTGGTCGGTTAGGGCCTCTGCCGCGGACTCCCTGTAATCGAAGGCCCTGCGGCGGTGACCGTGGTCGGCAATGATCCAGAGGACGTGGTGTCCTTCGGCCATAGTGTTCATCCGAGGTGGTTTCTTGTCACTGTAGGAGAGGGACTTCGGGTAGTTCGCCGAGGCCCGCCATCGACCTGGCCGAAAGGGCACTTTCCATCTTCTGCCTGTCTAGGAGTCCACGCTCAATCACCAGGTCCGCGATGCCCCGGTTACTGGCGAGGGCCTCTTTGGCCAGCTCGGCCGCCGCGGCATAGCCGATCAAGGGGGCCAGACCAGTGACAACGCTTATCGATTCGAGCATGCGCTGCTGCAGGACTTGGGTGTTCGCTCTGATGCCATCGACGCAGTGGGTGCGGAGTTGACGGCAGGCGACTGCAAGCCAGGCAATTGACTCGAGGAGGGCGTCAGCTATGACGGGTTCGAAGGCGTTGAGCTGCAGCTGGCCGGCCTCCACAGCCATTGTCACCGTCGCGTCAGCGCCGACCACGCGGAAGGCAACCTGGTTGACCATCTCGGGGATGACCGGGTTGACCTTTCCCGGCATGATAGATGACCCTGCCTGTACCGCGGGCAGGAAAATCTCCGCGAAGCCCGTCTGCGGGCCAGAGGAGAGCAAACGAAGATCGTTGCAGATCTTTGAGAGTTTTACCGCCGCCCTCTTCAGGACACCGGACACAAGCATAAAGACGCCGGTGTCGCCAGTGGCTTCCACCAGATTGGTCGCCGAGACGAGCTGCAGGCCCGTAACCGCATTGAGTTCAACCATGACGGCTTCCCGGTATCCGGGCGGAGCGGTGATGCCGGTGCCGATGGCTGTGGCCCCGAGGTTGGATTCCCGCAAGTGCGGTAAGAGTTCCAGGAGCCTGTTCCTGTCCTCACGCAAAGTTTCGGCAAAAGCCCCGAACTCCTGGCCCATGGACATGGGTACCGCATCCTGGAGTTGCGTGCGCCCTACCTTAATGATGCCTGCGAACTCTACCGCTTTGGCATCAAAGGCTTCGCTAAGCCTGCTGTGCTCGGAACAGAATTCCGTAAGTTCCCGCTGCAGTGCGATTTTAATGGCGGTGGGGTAAACGTCGTTGGTGGACTGACTCCGGTTCACGTCGTCAATGGGGTGCAGTATGGCGTAGTCACCCTTTTCGTGGCCCATCAGTTCCAGAGCGCGATTGGCTATTACTTCGTTGGCGTTCATGTTGGTACTGGTTCCCGCGCCGCCTTGGATGGTGTCAACGACGAACTGGTCGTCCAAAGGCCCGTCCATGACCTCCCGGGAGGCCCTTTGTATGGCCTCGGATTTGACGGGCTCCAGGAGGCCGAGGCTTTCGTTGGCGCGCGCTGCCGCATACTTCACAGCCCCCAGTCCCCACAGCAGGGAACGTAGGCTGCCGATGGACCGTCCGCTGACGGGGAAGTTTTCCACCGCCCGCATGGTGCTGATGCCCCAGTAGGCCCCGGCAGGGACGTCACGGTCCCCGAGGCTGTCGTGCTCCCGCCGGGCGCCGGTGTTGGTCGACGAAGGTTGATCTGTCATGGTCCTGTTCCTGGGAAAATCGGGAGAAACCGCCTGGCTACTTTGCCAGGAAGTCCAATGCGGTCAGCGCCAGGGCTGCAGCACCGTCATGGATTGCACGGTTGGCTGCTTCGCCAACACAGTGCGCAGCGAACTCCGGCTGATGATTAGCTGCAGGGAAGCAGCCAAGACCGATATAGGGATGGATGGCCGGAACCACTTGGGAGACATTGCCCATGTCAGTGGAGGCCCGGTTCATGGTCGCCTGCTCCGGAGGTACGTCAAAGTCTCTGCCAAGAGACTCTGCATGCCCTATGTACAGTTCCAGCGCCCGCAGGTCTGTTCGGAACTCAGAATAGGGCTCCGATTCCGGTGTGACGGACAGTTCGCAACCGGACGCCAGGGCGCCAGCTTCAAAGCAGCGGTGGACGCGCTCTTCCAGGTTTTCCAGCTGGGCGAGTGACTCGGCACGGACGTACCAGCGGCCCTCTGTCCTTTCCGGGATGGCGTTAGGAGCTTCACCGCCACGGGTTTGGATGCCGTGCACGCGGGTGCCGGCGGGCAGTTGCTGGCGAAGAAGGCCCAGAGCAACCTGGGCGACGATGAAAGCGTCATTGGCGTTGACGCCCTGTTCGGGATAGGCGGCGGCGTGAGCCGACTTGCCCCGGTACTCCACGTGGTTGTGGGCCACCGCGAAGGGGCGGGCCTCGGCCGAGTCAACAGGGCTGGGGTGCGCCATCATCGCAAGGTCAAGACCGTGGAAGGCGCCCTTCTTGAGCAGTTCGATCTTCCCGCCCCCACCTTCTTCGGCGGGGGTTCCGTAAAGTTCCACCGTCAGATCCCGCTCAGCCGCGAACTCTGCGAGGGCCACCGCTGCGCCGCACGAGATGGCGGTGATGATGTTATGGCCGCAGGCATGCCCGAGGCCCGGCAGAGCGTCGTACTCAGCCATGATGCCGATGCGGCGGGTACCGTTCCCGAAGACCGCCCGCAAGGCGGTAGGAAAACCCAAATACCCCATTTCGACGTCGAAGCCGTGCTGCTCCAGGTAATCAGCTGTCCACCCGGCCGCGCGGTGTTCCTGCCAGCCGAGCTCCGGGTTCGCGTGCAGCGTCTCGGAGAGCCGGGTCAGGTCCGGCTGCTGGGCGGCCACGGCCTCCAGCACCCGGGGACGTTGTCCACGCTGAACCGCCGGACTCAGCGCGGTTGCCTGTTCAGCGTTCATCGCCTGGCACCCCATAGCCAATGGAAGACGCGGGATCAAGTCCCCGGACCACATAATCCTGACGCTGTGGAAGCCACACTTCCAGCAGCCGTTGAAGTTCCGCAATCGGGTCCTCGTGCCAGTCCACGCGCAGATCAGTGTCCCTCCAGCCGTGACCGGAGACCACGGAGATACCCGCGGACATCACGGGACCCACTTCCCCGCCGGCGGCCTCGGCGGCCCTCAGCGCAGCCAGCAGCCGCTCTTCCAGTTCCCCGGTGGCAGCTTCGAAACCATCGCAAAGTGCCTGGGCGACAGCCGGGCTTGCCAGCATGTTGCCGGCCGCAACGGTATTTTGCCCCCGGCCCTCGCCGACGACGCCAAGGGTATGTGCGCCACTGAACACAGCGGAAGCGCCCTTAGAATCCAAAACCACCAGCTGGCGGTAATCGACCTCGGGAACTTCGCGGACAACCGCATCCAAGGCCTCCTGCGCGGAGAAACCGGCCTCCAGACGATCCAGCAGGGCGCCGCCGAGTCGGGGATCGGTGATGTTTTGCGAGCTCACCGCGCCCACGCCGTCCCGCAGGTGGGCGCAACGTGCGGCGACGGCGGGGGAAGAGGAGGAGACGGCAAGGCCAAACCGGCCCCGCCCGTCCGTGGCGGCGATGCTGAACGTCACGATGTGACCTCGGAGGTTGAGAGCACCGCGGTGGCATCGATCTCGACCAGCCACTCGGGCCGCGCCAGTGCCTGCACGACGATCCCTGTGGAAACCGGGAAGACGCCCTTGAGCCAGCGCCCCATGACGCGGTAGACAGTCTCGCGGTAGCGCGGATCGATGATGTACACCGTGACTTTGACGATGTCTTCGAGGCTGCTGCCAGCTTCCTTCAGGAGCATGTCAATGTTGGCCATGGCCTTTTCCGCTTGGACTTCGACGTCGCCGATCCCCACGGATTCCCGTGTATCCAGGTCCTGTCCGATCTGGCCTCGAAGATAGACCACCCCGTTGGCCACCACTGCCTGACAGAGGTCGTTGTCCAGGTTCTGTTCCGGGTAGGTTTCCTTGGTGTTGAATGTACGGATGCGCTGGTGGTTCACGTCGCCGCTACCTTTCGTTCTACTGGCTTATCGAAGCTCATAAACTTCTTGCACTCAGCTTCCGTCCACGGCCCGAATCTGTCCAACAGTCCTTTTAGAACAGTTACATCTGCAAATCAGATGAATGCCGTATTCTGGTGAAATGGATGTCACACTCACGCAATTGCGGTATTTTGCGGAAGCGGCGGCTCAGCTGTCAATGACGGGCGCCGCCGTCCGCCTGAACGTGGCGCAATCTGCAGTGTCGGCTGCGATCGCGCAACTGGAGCGCCACATCGGTACCCAGTTCTTCATCAGGCAGCGCTCCAAGGGGCTGGTACTGACTCCTGCCGGCGAGCTGTTTTTGCGTGACGCCCAGGCCATTCTGGCCCATGTGGAGGAAAGCCTTGACCATGCCCGAGGCGAGCAGCAGAGCGTTAAGGGCCGCGTCCGCATGGCATGTTTCAGCACCCTCGCGCCGTTCCTGCTTCCCGGCGTTCTGAGCAGGCTGCGAGAGGAACACCCGGCCCTGGAAGTAGAGGTACTTGAAACGGACATTTCAGGGTGCGTCAGCGCGCTGATCAACGGTCAGACGGACTTGGCGTTGTGTTATGACCTTGACCTGCCGGGGGGGATCGCAGGATCCGTGGTGCATACCGCCAGGCCCTATCTGGCGCTTCCACCCAATCATGGGCTTGCTGGTGCAGACAGCGTCCCGTTGTCCGCACTCAGAGATGAGTCCTTCGTGCTGCTGGATCTGCCCCACACCCGTGATCTCATGCTTTCCATCGCCCGGCTGAGCGGCGCGGAGCCGGACATCAGATTCCGTTCGGCCAGCTACGAGACCGTGCGTACTTTTGTAGCCCGGGGCCTTGGCTACTCCATCCTTCACCAGCGCCCTCAACACAAGCTGACATACGACGGGGGGCAGATAGCAACTGTGGAGATCCGGGACGACGTACCGGAGCTGAGAACAGTACTGGCCCATTTGCAGTCGCAGCGCCCAACGGCACGGGTTCGGGCAGTCGCACAGGCGGTCCGCCACCAGATTGTTGCTGCGAAGGCGGAAGCCCCTAAGAAGTAGGCGCCGGACGGCCATTAGGAATCCGGGACGACAGCACGCCCCGTAACAGCCCATTCAGGTTCGCTGGCGGGACCCTGTCAGAGGGATCACGGTTTCCGCGTCCCTGCGGGCTGCGGAGCCGGGACCGAAGAGGGTCGATCATTAACCCGCTCCTGCGTTAATCATGTGTGGGCCGTCGTCCGATGCTTGATTTGTTGAGGTGGCCGTAGATCGTGGAGCGCGGAACCTGAAGCAGGTCGGCGATGCGTTGGACAGTGTGGTTGCCGGCGCACGTACGCGGGCTGGCGGCAGCCCCGTCGTCGGGGCGGCCGCCAGTTTCAGTGCGCTGCGGGCGTTAGTGCTCGGTGCCTGCCGCAGCAGCCTTCTTGGCGTTCTTCTCGGCGTCCTTCTCGGCGCGCAGAGCCTCCGTCTCGTGCTGTTCCTCGGCTTTTTCCTGGTGGATGACCTCTGCGAAGAGCTTCTCCATCTCCTTGGCCACGCCGGCGGCTGAGGCCGGGTTCTGGCCGGTCACCAGCCGGTCGTCGACCACGACCTTCTCCTCAAAGACACCAGCGGATACGTGGGTGGCGCCCTGTTCCTCTAGCCGTTCTGCCAAAAAGAACGGGATGACCTTGTCCTTCCCTGCGGCAACCTCCTCGTCGTTGGTGAAGGCGGCCACCTTCCGGCCCTCGACGAGGCGAAGCCCGTTCTCCAATTCCACGTTCAGCAGGCCGGCCGGTCCGTGGCAGACCGCGCCCACCAAGCCGCCGGCGTTGTAGACGCTGGCCACCAGATTCTGCAAGCCTTCGCTGTCCGGGAAGTCCCACATGGTGCCGTGGCCTCCCACGAGGAAGACGGCGTCGTACTGTTCGGGATCAACGACGTTGACGCGGGCAGTGTTGTAGAGACCGGCGCGCGTGGCCTCGTCCTCCGTGAAGGCGACCTGGATGGGATCTTCTGAGTCCACCTTGTCGCGCGGGGGCTGGCCGCCCTGGATCGACGCGAAGTCGACGAAGTGCCCGGAATCCTTGAAGACCTTCCAGGGATGTGCAGCCTCGGCCACGTTGTAGCCGGTCTTCTCGCCCGTATCGCCGATCTCGGAGACGCTGGTCAGTACCATGAGGATTTTCTTCATGAAGTGCTCCTTTCGTCTAACTTCCACCCTACGCCCAGCCCAATTCAGGTCCTCCCTCGTTACTGTTTTCTGGACCCTGGTTCTGGTGCAGGATTGAAGTGTGCTGGCCTGTTGGTCCCGGCACGGTTGCCCCTCTCGGTCGTTGATATCCACGGGGTGAAGCCGCGATATCTGACCGTCCGTTAAGTTGGCCCAAAGTAGCGCCGCATTGATCCATCACGGTCCGCAGTCCGGACTACTCGGCCCGCTCAGCCCCGCGGCTGCACGGCGTGATGATCCCCGCGAGGCTCCCGAAGCGTTATCGGCTAGCCCGCTGACACATCGATCAGCACCTTGCCGACGATGCTCTCTTCCACCGCCGCGTGGGCCGCAGCCGTGTCAGCCAGGTCAAAGCGATGCAGCGGCAGGCCTGCGGCCTCTCCCACCGGAAGGGCGCCGTCGGCGATGGCCGCATTGATGTCCTCGGCGGCGGCTTGCACCGCAGCCATGCCAACGGTGTAGAGCAGCACGAACTGGTAGCGGACGTTGAGGCTGAAATGCCTGCGCACGTCCAGGCTCACCTGATCGCCGCCGTTGTTGGCGTAGACCGCGACGGAGCCACGGATGCGGATCACTGCCAGGTCGAGTTCCGCGTTCTGCGCGGGTGCCACCTCCACGATCTGGTCGACGCCGTTGGGAGCGATCCGGCGGATCTCCGCAGCCGCGTGGGTTTCCCGGTAAGTGATGACGTGATCGGCGCCGGCGGCCGTGACCAGCGCAGCCTTCGCCGGTCCGCTCACGGTCGTGATCACAACGGCGCCGGCCCACTTGGCGAGCTGGATCGCCGCATGGCCCACGGCGCCGGCCCCTCCAGCGACGAGAACTACCGTGCCGTCCAAGGTTCCCGGGTGCAGCCGCCGCGGGCCGTCCTCGGCGATGGTCAGGGCCCGGTGGGCGGTGATCGCGGGAACGCCCAGGCTTGCGCCGAGGTCGAACCCGGCGTTCTCCGGCAGCGGAAAGACCCGCTCGGCCGGCAGGACGGCGAACTCCTGCGCTGTCCCGCCATCGGCGCGCTGGTAGGCGGCCAAGGCCAGCCAGACCCTGTCACCGACGTGGAGATGCTCGACACCGGGTCCGACGGCGTCCACCACTCCGGCGCCGTCTTGGTTCGGCACGACCTCCGCGAAGGGCAAGGGCTCGCCCGGTTTGGCGCCGCGGCGCGACTTCCAGTCGGTGGGGTTCACCGCGGAGACCATTATGCGTACGCGCGCCTCCCCGCGCCCCAGGTCGAGGATCTCGCGGTCGACGAGCTCGAGAACAGACGGATCGCCGGTGGCACGGTACACGATTGCTTTCATACTCAGACCCAACGCCGGCCCCGACCGAAAATTCCCGCGGGCGCCGGACCAGATGCGGGCAACGGTCCCTCCTGGCCGCAGAACCCACCATATGCGGCGCCTATCCCAAAGGATTTGAGATGCTGATCCGGGCATCCGCGCCCGCGTGTCTCTAGGGCATGAACCGGTATCCGATGCCCGCCCCGGTGAGCACATGGCGGGGTTTGGCGGTCAGGTCACACGGAACTCGCGGCCCCATGAATGCGTGTCAGCGGAAGTATGCAAGGAGGGAGCCACAAAGGAGCAACGGCAGAACACTCACTCCGGTGTGGACAATGTACACACCCCTCTTGGCCGGACAAACGGGAACCAGCCCCCCGGAGCTCCCGAAGCCGGCAGGCCCGGACCTCGTCGACAATGCGCTTCATATGGGCGTCCACAGCAACGCGGTCAACAGGCCGCTTGGCCAAGAGTCCCTCTAATGATTTCGCCGTCACGACGCCTCCTTCAACAACCCAGCGTCGTGGCGCAGCACAAAGTCCAAGCCAGCACTGACATCACGACCGCGGCCGTGACGATGACGGTCCAACTCGGGCCCTTGACGGACCACGTCCGGTTTGAAGGTGTGCGCGCCTCGTCAGCCAACTGCCCCGCTCGGGCGGACGCTGTCTTCTGGACAGGGCCGGTTCATATCCATGCCCGATAGTACCAACGCATCACGAAACGTAGTTCGTTGACGGACAGGTTCGTTAGGCCACCGCTGTCACCATTCGGTGACATAATGGAATATGTGAAGGAGGTCGCTTGACGAACATGACCAGCATCGACACGCCTGCGGCCGCCAGCGCGATCATCCGCGCGCGCCGCCAGGAGCGTGGCCTTTCGCAACAGTCGCTCGCGGAGGCGAGTGGTGTTTCACGGAAGTTCCTCGTTGCTCTCGAAGCCGGCCACGAGCGGGCCGAACTCGGCAAGACCATGGCCGTCTTCCGCACCCTTGGGCTGTCGCTGACTGCCGCCGACCCCATGCCGCGCGGAAGCGACTACGACCCGGCACGGCGGGACTACGCCGAAACCTTCACCCAGCTGATCGGCTCACGGGACTTCGAGTTCGCCATAAAGATGCTCGCCGACTACGCCACTGCATCCCTCAAAGCCGGAAGACCGCTACTCCAGCGCAGCCCACGGATCAAGGAACCGCATTGGTCCGCAGCCCTGGCCGGCATCACCAACTACACCGCACACCGGCTAGGGCAACCCACCCCGCCTTGGACCAGACGCGTCAAAGCCCTCGATGAGGCATGGATGCCGGCAGAGTCCTACCGGAGCATCCGGGAACCCATGAAGAAACTCACCATCTCCGAAACACCAGCCGAAATCGCCGCCATGAACGTGTTCATCCGCGAACGCAGCCTGGCCACCGCATGAGCGGCGGAGAACTCAACGCCACACAGATCCATGCTCTCCTCCAGGAACTCGGCCGGCGCCTGCAGGCCCGCGGCGTCCACGGCGACGTCAAACTCGTGGGCGGTGCCGCGCTCATCCTGCAATGAGTCGGCAACCGGCCCACCGCCGACGTCGACGCCAGCTACGCCGGCAAAGCCGCCGTCAACACCGTCGTCACTGAAATGGCCGCGGACTACGATCTAGCACCCGAATGGCTCAACTCCAACGCCGCAGCCTTCGTCCCAGACAACGCGACCTGGATCGAACTCGAACAACTCGACGGACTCACCATCCAGGCCGCAGACACCGAAAACGCTCCTGGCCATGAAAATCGCCGCCGAACGCGACAAAGACACCCTCGACATCGCCCGCCTCCTACGCCGGCTCAACATCACCAACGCCAACGACGCCGTCGACCTCGCCTACGACAAATACGGGCCCCACTCCATCCCCCTGGCCGCAGGCCGAGACAACTACCTCATCGTCGTCGACGACGCCCTCGACGCAGCCACAACCCTCGAAGCTGACGACTGATCCACCACCTTTCGAGGTACTAGCGTTCCGTGGGTCGGTAGTGTTCCGTGTTAGTGGTCGCACGTCCTCGAGGCCAGATGGGCAGCTCGGCGTCATGACTCATAACGAAACCCAGCCGCTCGCTAATATCGCGACGACGGGCATGGCGCTGGCAGAAGCAACTCGGCCCCTGAAGCACAAGCCCAATGACGGCGCCACCCACCTCGGCGGCGAATTGCCAAGGCCATTCTAGGAACCTGCCAACCCGACCTTCGAAGGGATGCTGTAGTAGCGACTCCGTCCGACGCGCTTAATGAGGCCGTGACGGACAAAGCCTTCGAGGAGATCCAGGACTTCAGCGCGATTGAGGTTCGCCGAAACTCGTTCTGCATGCGCTCGTCGGAGTTTAAGCAATGCCGGCATGTCCTCAAAGGTGGACGCGGCTTCGACAGTGAGGGTGCCGTACAGGGCGAGCAAATGTCCAACGTCGTGTCGGTTGAGTCGAGGTGTCCGCCCGGTGTGGTTGCGGTGGTTCAGTTTAACGAATACCTCTTCGAGCGTTGGCTCAGAGCGGTTCTCCGGGTAGCGACAGCCGCGGCAGACCCAGGGGCTCACATTAGAACGGCGCGATTCAGGCAACTTGAATATCCTGTCACCTAGGACGACAGTCCCTCCGCAAATTCCGCAGACACCGGGAAACTTGGCAACGATGCCAAACCTCTCCTCATAGTTTCCTCGAGCCTGCTTCATAACCGCCGGGGGTCGACAGTTTGCCAAGACCTCCGTGGTTGTCATAAGACAAACCTACTGCGATAGCAGCAAGAAACGACCCTGACCTGCCGAGACAATGTGCCCGAGGTTGGACTCGAACGGGCTTCCAGCTGGGCGCCGCAGAAAACACGCGGAATCCGGGCCCGTCGGGCAGCACGACGGGCCAGCCGGAAGCCCAGGGTGTGCACATCGTGACACCCTTCCTCCCGCATTTGAACCTCTCTGTCGGCATGGCAAAACGACTGCCGAGGCGGACCTGCCGAGTCGCTATGTCAGGCGATTTGGATTCGTTCGTCGCCGAGTTCAACCTCGACACGAAGCCGGCCACCCAGCGCCTCGACGTATTTTCGCAAGGTGTCTACCTGAGCACGATCAATGTCACCGTGTTCGATGCGGGACACCCTGTTCTGGCTGACATGCAGGCGCCCAGCCAGCTCCACCTGCGTCAGCTCAGAGGCCTCACGGAGCTCCCGAAGCCGGTAGGCCCGGACCTCATCGACCATGCGCTTCTTGTGGGCATCCACAGCAATCCGGTCAACAGGACGCTTGGCCAATAGTTCCTCAATGGACTTCGCCATTACCTCTCTCCTTTCAGAATCCTCAGATGATCGTCAAGCAGATCATCCGCAACCGGAATGTTCGTCTTGTACCACTTGGTCCAGCTTCCTGCCTTGTCCCCCGCGACAAGCAGGATCGCCCGCCGCTCCGGATCGAAGGCAAATAGGATTCGGAGTTCCGACCGCCCGCTCGATCCCGGCCGCAGCTCCTTCATGTTCTTATGCCGTGAACGAACCACAGTGTCGACCAATGGACGGCCAAGTTGAGGTCCGCGATCGGCGAGAAGCTCTAACAATCTGCTCATACGAGTCTTGGTCAAGACCTAACAGCCACGGCTCCACGAGTCCCACGTCAACATTCCACATCGAGTTCATCATACAACTCACGGGTGCTACAACTCAAGTGTTATATTGCCCGTCGAGAAGAAGGCCCGCAAAGCGGACGATCTCATCAAATTCGACGTGGGACTCACGCAATCGTTCACCGCACGCCGGCATGTTGAGAACGATGTCAGCGGATTGTGATTTTCCGCGGATCAGGGAACCCGAGCGAGACATAGCCCGGAGCCCGCTTGTTCAGGGATGCGGCCAGTACGGGTGTTGATTCGTCGTAGTAGTCGTGAACTGTCGCCACAGTTTTCCCTGGGTACGGCCGGATTACCCGGCCGACGTACTGGACCAATCTGCCTTTGAACGACACAGGCGCT
This sequence comes from Arthrobacter sp. UYEF20, assembly GCF_040546335.1. Lineage (NCBI taxonomy): Bacteria > Bacillati > Actinomycetota > Actinomycetes > Micrococcales > Micrococcaceae > Arthrobacter > Arthrobacter sp. UYEF20. The sequence goes on from NZ_JBEPNP010000009.1 coordinate 13,777, forward strand.
GCAAGGAACAGGGTATCCAGTTTGGGGCAGTCAAAGCCTTCTCCAATGTATGAGCGGAGTGGACCATTTCCCTGGGCGAGGCCACTGAACGGCTGGCCGAAAAGTGCGGGATCACCCGCCAGGCGCAGGACGAGTTCTCCGCCAGTTCGCACAACTTGGCCGCCGCGGCCTGGGATGAGGGTTTCTACGACAGCCTCGTCGCCCCGGTCCCGGGCACCGGCCTGGTCCGGGATGAGGGCATCCGTCCCGGGTCCTCGGCGGCGAAGCTTGCCGGTCTCAAGACCGTGTTCCGGGCCGAGGACGGCACGGTCACGGCCGGGAATGCCTCCCCGCTCTCGGACGGCGCCTCCGCGGCCTGGCTGGGTTCCGAGGCCGCCGCCGGGATCCTGGGGCTGGAGCCGCTGGCCAGGATCGCCGGCCGAGGCGCGCACGCGAACGATCCCCAGTTCTTCGGCTACGCCCCGGTCGAGGCCGCGAACAAGGCCCTCGCGAAGGCCGGCATCGGCTGGGACCAGGTCGGCGCCGTCGAACTGAACGAGGCGTTCGCCGCGCAGTCCCTGGCCCGTATCAGCGCCTGGGGCATCGACCCGGCCATCGTGAACCGGCACGGCGGCGCGATCGCGATGGGCCACCCGCTCGGCGCCTCCGGCGGGCGGATCCTCGGCACCCTGGCCCGGTCCCTGCAGGCCTCCGGGCAGCGCTGGGGCGTCGCCGCGATCTGCATCGGTGTCGGCCAGGGCCTGGCCGTCGTCCTCGAAAACGTCACCGCATCCCCTAACACCAGCACCGTAAAGGGCTAACCATGCTGAACTTCTTAGACACCGTCGGCGAGGCCGTCGCAGGCATCAAGGACGGCTCCACCGTAATGATCGGCGGCTTCGGCAATGCCGGCCAGCCGTTCGAACTGATCGACGCCCTGCTGGACTGTGGCGCCACAGACCTCACCGTGGTCAACAACAACGCCGGCCAGGGCGACCAGGGGCTCGCGCTGCTCATCAAGGAGGGCCGGGTCCGCAAGATGATCTGTTCCTTCCCCCGGCAGTCCGATTCCTGGCACTTCGACGCCAAGTACCGGGCCGGCGAAATCGAACTCGAACTCGTCCCGCAGGGCAACCTGGCCGAGCGGATCCGCGCCGCCGGCGCCGGCATCGGCGGCTTCTTCACGCCCACCGGCTACGGCACCATGCTCGCCGAGGGGAAGGAAACCCGCATTCTCGACGGCCGCGGCCAGGTCTTCGAGACCCCCATCCACGCCGACGTCGCGCTCATCAAGGCGCTCAGGCCGACGGCAAAGGCAACCTCGTCTACCGCAAGACCGCCCGGAACTTCGGCCCGATCATGGCCGCCGCGGCCAAACACACCGTGGTCCAGGTGACCGAGATCGTCCCCACGGGCGGCCTCGATCCGGAGATCATCGTGACCCCCGGAATCTACGTCAACAGCATTGTGAAGGTGGCCTGAGATGAGCATCCCGACAAATGACCGGGCGGGTGTCCGGACAAGCATCCGGACTGCAGACAAGCCGCTGGGCCGCGATGACCTGGCCCGCTTGGTGGCCCGCGACATCAAGCCCGGCTCCTTCGTGAACCTCGGCATCGGCCAGCCGACCCTCGTCTCCAACTACCTCGAGCCGGAACAGAACATCACGCTCCACACCGAGAACGGCATGCTCGGCATGGGCCCCGAAGCCCCCGGGGACCAGATCGACGGCGACCTCATCAACGCCGGGAAGATCCCGGTCACCGAACTCCCGGGGGCGTCCTACTTCCACCACGCCGACTCCTTCGCGATCATGCGCGGCGGACACCTGGACATCTGCGTCCTCGGCGCGTTCCAGGTCTCCGCCACGGGCGACCTCGCCAACTGGCACACCGGCGCCCCGGACGCCATCCCCGCAGTCGGCGGCGCCATGGACCTCGCCACCGGCGCCAAGGACGTCTTCGTCATGATGACGCTCCTGACCCGCGAAGGCGTGTCCAAACTCGTCGAGACGTGCAGCTACCCGCTGACCGGCATCGGCTGCGTGACCCGGGTCTACACGGACAAGGCCGTCTTCCTCACCGGCCCGGCCGGCGTCGAGGTCCGCGAGACCTTCGGCTGCACGCTCGAGGAGCTGCAGGACATGGTTCCCATGCCGCTCCAGGCCGCCGATTGAAAGATGAGTAGCCGACGACATTTGCCGGCGGATGCCCGGGACAGGACGCCCTAGTGTCCGCTGATATACCGCCAGGCCTTCTTGCACTTGCAGATGAACGACCTGGCAGGAATTTGGCACATCGCCGGAGTCCCGCAGTTATCGATCCATTCACTGCCTCCAAGCGCTACGGCGGCTCCGCAACAGTCACCTCCTGAAGGTGGGCCCTCACGCGGGCAGCCAAGTCGCGAGAAGGCAACAGCAACCACTGAACCTTGAGCCCATCAACGATGGGCGATAACGTCGGGCTCCAGGCCCTCCAGCTCGATGTGAGGTCGAATAAGTGAACGAGAAGCCAATTCCCCAAGGCTGCTTTGGTCCTATTCAAAGCGCGTTCGTAGCGCGCCACGAGGCAAGCGTGAGGCGGGTGCGCAGCATCCGAGGCCTCGGTGGACAGAACCGCGAACAGGCTCACGATGCCTGGGTTCCGTGAGTTGTGCTCCATCACCTTGATGAGCCGGCTAACGTATGGGTTCTGAGGAGCCCTCAAGAACTCACCACGCCCCAGCCGTACGCGAGTTGAGTCGTGTGGTCATGCAGCAACTCTGGAACTCCGCCATGAACAGTCATGACAGCAGAGCTAGTTACGTCCGGCCCGAACCCTCAGTCCCCGATCGGTCATGCAGTTCCAGACGCTCCCCGCCATGAAGGAGTAAGCAGCAACACCGCTGTCCAAGCCAAGAGAAGGAGCCACCCGGCCACAGCAACGGCCGCCAACAAAAATGGGCCCCCGCAGGGGCCCATCAGTGAAGATTTGTGCACAGTCAGCGGCCCACAAGCCCCTGAACAGCGAAAACACTGTGCCCGAGGTGGGACTCGAACCCACACACCTTTCGATACCGCATTTTGAGTGCGGCGCGTCTGCCAATTCCGCCACTCGGGCGCGGAGTACACCGGTGTAACAATCGCTGAGCCACGGGGCTGTGAGCAACGCGATCGCTTCCAGTGCGCGAAATTACTCTACATGCAGATAGGCTGAATTCCAGAATCGCGCCAGTGACGCCGCATCGAACCCAAACCGGTCCCCAGTACACCAGCGGATAAAACCTATGATGGTCTAGTTCCGCCGTACCTTTCCAAGGAGTTCCCGTGTCAGAACAGACGGAGTCAACCCCCACTTCCAAGCCGGCGCGCCGCGTTGTCGTCGCCGAGGATGAGACCCTCATCCGCCTGGACATCATCGAAATCCTGCGGGGCGAGGGCTACGATGTCGTCGGCGAGGCGGACAACGGCGAGAAGGCCGTGCAGCTCGCCGAGGAACTGAAGCCGGACCTGGTCCTGATGGACGTCAAGATGCCGATCATGGACGGCATCACCGCCGCCGAGAAGATCGTCAAGGCCCGGATCGCCCCGGTGGTCCTGCTGACCGCCTTCAGCCAGAAGGAACTCGTGGAGCGGGCCCGCGACGCCGGTGCCATGGCCTACGTCGTCAAGCCCTTCACCCCGGCGGACCTCATCCCCGCCCTCGAAATCGCGCTCTCCCGCCACGAGGAAATCAAGGCCCTCGAAAGCGAAGTGACGGACCTGCAGGAGCAGTTCGCCACCCGCAAGCTCGTGGAGCGCGCCAAGAGCCTCCTGACCACCAAGATGGGCCTCACGGAGCCGGAAGCCTTCCGCTGGATCCAGAAAACCTCCATGGACCGCCGCCTCAGCATGCGCGAGGTTGCCGAGACCATCATCAACCAGGTCAACTAGCCCCGGCAGGTTAGAAGCAAACAAAGAAGCCAAACAAAAAGGGAGGGTCCCCGCCGCGAAACGATGCGGCGGGGACCCTCCCTTGCGTGGTGCGCAGGAACTAGTCCTGGGCACCGTTCTTCTTATTTTCCGGCCACGGGCCAAGCTTGTCCCTGGCCACGGCTGCCTCGCCGTGGCTGCCGGCGTCTGCCAGGTCGCCCACCTTGTGGACCTTCAGCATATTCGTGGAACCGGCTTTTCCGGGAGGCGAACCGGCGGCGATAACCACCAGGTCGCCGTCCTCGACGACGTCCATGTCCAGCAGGCTGCGGTCCACCTGGGCGGTCATCTCGTCGGTGTGGCCCACCATCGGGACGAGCACCGGCATGATGCCCCAGGTCAGTGCCAGCTGGTTCCAGACGTGCTCCACCGGAGTGAACGCGAAGACCGGACGGATCGGGCGCAGCCGGGACAGGCGCCGCGCGGAGTCGCCGGACTGGGTGAAGGTACAGATGTACTTCGCATCCAGCTGGTCGGCGATTTCGACGGCGGCGCGGGTGATGGCGCCACCGCGGGTCTTGGGCTTGGTGCCCAGCGGGGGGACGCGCTCCAGGCCGTGGACCTCGGTGGATTCGATGATCCGGGCCATGACCTTGACGGTCTCGATCGGGAACTTGCCCACGCTGGTCTCGCCGGAGAGCATGACGGCGTCGGCACCGTCGAGCACGGCGTTGGCGCAGTCGGAGGCCTCGGCCCGCGTCGGGCGGGGGTTGTCGATCATGGACTCAAGCACCTGGGTGGCCACGATGACCGGCTTGGCCCAGCGGCGTGCCAGTTCGATGGCGCGCTTCTGCACGATCGGCACTTCCTCGAGGGGAAGTTCCACGCCGAGGTCGCCACGGGCCACCATGATGGCGTCGAAGGCGTCGATGATCTCGTGCAGCTGTTCGACGGCCTGCGGCTTCTCGATCTTGGCGATCACCGGCACGCGGCGGCCTTCCTCGTCCATGATCTCGTGCACGCGCTTGATGTCCGAGGCGTCGCGGACGAAGGAAAGGGCAACCATGTCCACGCCGCGGCGCATGGCCCAGCGGAGATCGTCCTCGTCTTTCTCACTCAGCGCCGGCACGTTGACCGCAACGCCGGGCAGGTTGATGCCCTTGTTGTTCGAGACGTACCCGCCGACCGTCACCCGGGCGACCACCTTGACGTCGTCGACGTCGATCGCCCGGAGGGCCACCTTGCCGTCGTCGATCAGCAGGGCGTCGCCGGGATTGACGTCATCGGTGAGGCTCTTGAGGGTCGTGGAGGCGATGTCTTTGGTGCCCGGGACGTCCTCGGTGGTGATGGTGAAGGTGTCACCGACGGCCAGGAGGTGCGGGCCGTCAACGAAGCGGCCGAGGCGGATCTTCGGCCCCTGCAGGTCGGCCATGATGGCGACGGGCTTGCCGAGCTGGCCTGCGGCCTTGCGGACGTTCTCGTAGGTGCTGTCATGCACGGCGTAATCGCCGTGGCTCATGTTCATGCGGGCGACGTCGACGCCGGCTTCCAGCACGGCGAGCGTGTTCTCAAAGCTCGCGATTGCCGGTCCGAACGTGGCCACTATCTTAGCGCGTCTCATATACCTACCCTAGTAGTCGATTGCATGGATTAAGTTGTTGCGGTCGGGGTCCGGCGGGAGCCGTTCCGGCGGGAGCCGTCCTTGGGTGTGCAGGGGCTGCGGACTACAGGACGGCCATCGCCCGGTCGGTCGGCGCCACGGGAGCGGGCAGGATGGTGCTGCCCATCAGGAACTTGTCCACCGCGGCCGCGCACGCGCGGCCCTCGGCAATGGCCCAGACGATGAGCGACTGTCCGCGGCCGGCGTCTCCGGCCACGAAGATGCCTTCCGTGTTGGTCATGTAGTAGCCGTCACGGGCCACGTTGCCGCGGCCGTCGAACTCGGCGCTGACCTGCTCGGTGATCCCGGCGGGTTCGGCACCGGTGAAGCCGAGCGACAGGAACACCAGGTCAGCGGGGATGATCCGCTCGGTGCCGGCTTTCGGAAGGCGCTTGCCGTCGACGAACTCCGTCTCGGCCACCTTCACGCCGGTCAGTCTGCCTTTTTCGCCGACGAACTCCACGGTGGAGGCGAGGTAGGTGCGTTCGCCGCCTTCCTCGTGGGCGCTGGCAACCTCGAACAGGGTGGGGAACGTCGGCCAGGGCTGGTGGCCGGCACGCTCCGCCGGGGGCTGCTTGCCGATCGCCAGGGTGGTCACGGAGGCGGCCTGGTGGCGGTGTGCGGTGCCGAGGCAGTCCGCGCCGGTGTCGCCGCCACCGAGGATGACGACGTGCTTGCCGGCGGCATTGATCTGGTTCTCGACGGTCTCCCCCGCGACGACACGGTTGGACGGGACGAGGTAGTCCATCGCAAAGTGGACGCCCTCGAGTTCGCGGCCCGGAATGGGCAGGTCACGCGGGACGGTGGCGCCGGTGGCGACCACGACGGCGTCGTACCGGCGGCGCAGCTGCTCCCACGTCACGTCGGTGCCGACGGCGACGCCGGTCCGGAAGCGGGTGCCTTCGGCCTTCATCTGCTCCAGCCGGCGGTCCACGTGCTCTTTTTCCATCTTGAAGTCGGGGATCCCGTACCGCAGGAGGCCGCCGATCTTGTCATCGCGCTCGTAGACGGCGACGGTGTGGCCCACCCGGGTCAGCTGCTGTGCGACGGCGAGGCCTGCGGGGCCGGAGCCGACGACGGCGACAGTCTTGCCGCTCAGGCGCGCGGGCGGCAGCGGGTTGACCCAGCCGTTCTCGAACGCCTGGTCCACGATCGAGACCTCGACCTGCTTGATGGTCACCGCGGGCTGGTTGATGCCCAGCACGCAGGACGCCTCACACGGGGCCGGGCACAGCCGGCCGGTGAACTCGGGGAAGTTGTTAGTGGCGTGCAGCCGCTCCATCGCTTCCTCGCCCTTGTCCCGCCAGATGAGGTCGTTCCACTCGGGAATGAGGTTCCCGAGCGGGCAGCCCTGGTGGCAGAACGGAACCCCGCAATCCATGCAGCGGCCGGCCTGCGCCTTCAGGACACCCTTTTCCTGGGCCTCGTAGACCTCCTTCCAGTCCATGATGCGGACGGGAACGGGGCGGCGCGGCTGGGTTTCACGCTGGCGTACTTTCAGAAATCCGCGTGGATCAGCCACCGGTCACCTCCAGGATTCGAGACCAAACTTCTTCGCCGTCGGGGTCCAGGCCCTCTTCGATGGCGTCAAGACGGGTTTGCAGTACGGCCGCGTAGTCCCGCGGCAGCACCTTGGTTATGCGGGCTGCGGTGTCGTCGAAGTTCTCGAGCAGCCGGGCCGCGAGCAGCGATTCCGTTTCCTCGAGGTGCTTGACGAGCAGTCCGTGGACAATGTCGCGGTCCTCGGCGTCCAGTTCGCGCAGCTGCAGCTCGCCGGACTCCAGGGCCTGCTTGTTGACGCGGGTGGTCTGCAGGTCCAGCACGAAGGCGGTGCCGCCGGACATGCCGGCGCCGAAATTGCGTCCGGTGCGCCCGATGATGAGTGCCTGGCCGCCGGTCATGTACTCGCAGCCGTGGTCGCCGATTCCTTCGGCCACCGCGGTGGCGCCGGAGTTGCGGACCATGAAGCGTTCGCCGACCTGGCCGCGCAGGTAGAGCTCACCGCTGGTGGCGCCGTAGCCGATCACGTTGCCGGCGATGACGTTGCGTTCCGCCGCGAAGACGTTGGTGCGGTCCGGGCGGACGATGATCCGTCCGCCGGAGAGTCCCTTGCCGACGTAGTCGTTGGAGTCGCCATACATGCGCAGGGTGATGCCAGCCGGCAGGAACGCGCCGAGCGACTGGCCGGCGGTGCCGGTCAGGGTGATGTCGATCGTGTCCGGCGCCAGCACGTCGGTGCTGAAGGTCTTGGTGACCACATGGCCCAGCATGGTGCCCACGGACCGGTCCGTGTTGATGACGTCGACGGCGATCTTCACCGGGGTGCGGTCGCTGAGGGCCTCGGCGGCCATCGCGATCAGGCGCTGGTCGAAGTGCTTGTCCAGCTCGTGGTTCTGGCCGGTGAGGTTGCGCAGCGGGGCGTCGTCGTCGAACTCCAGCCCGTGCAGGATCGGGTCCAGGTCCAGCCCTTCGGCCTTCCAGTGGTTGATCGCCTCCCGGGTGTCGAGCATTTCGGCGTGGCCGATCGCCTCCTCGATGCTCCGGAAGCCAAGCTCGGCCAGGATCTCGCGGACTTCTTCGGCGAGGAATTCGAAGAAGTTGACCACGAACTCGGGCTTGCCGTTGAACCGGGACCGGAGTTCCGGGTTCTGCGTGGCAACTCCCACCGGGCAGGTGTCCAGGTGGCAGACGCGCATCATGATGCAGCCGGAGACCACCAGCGGGGCGGTGGCGAAACCGAACTCTTCACCGCCCAGCAGCGCCGCGATGACCACGTCGCGGCCGGTCTTGAGCTGGCCGTCCACCTGCACCACCACGCGGTCCCGCAGGCCGTTGAGCATCAGGGTCTGCTGGGTCTCGGCGAGGCCCAGCTCCCACGGGACACCGGCGTGCTTGAGCGAGTTCAGCGGCGAGGCGCCGGTACCGCCGTCGTGGCCGGAGACCAGCACGACGTCGGCCTTCGCCTTGGTGACACCGGCGGCCACCGTGCCGATCCCCACCTCGGAGACGAGCTTGACGTGCACCCGGGCCGAGGGGTTGGCCCGCTTGGCGTCGTAGATCAGCTGCGCGAGGTCCTCGATCGAGTAGATGTCGTGGTGCGGCGGCGGCGAGATGAGCCCCACGCCGGGCGTCGAGTGCCGCGTCCGGGCCACCCAGGGGTAGACCTTCTGCGCCATCAGCTGGCCGCCTTCGCCGGGCTTGGCGCCCTGCGCCATCTTGATCTGGATGTCATCGGCGTTGCTCAGGTACAGGCTCGTGACGCCGAAGCGGCCCGAGGCGATCTGCTTGACCGCGGAGCGGCGCTCGGGATCCAGCAGCCGGTCCACGTCCTCGCCGCCCTCACCGGTATTGGACTTGCCGCCCAGCCGGTTCATAGCGATCGCGAGGGTCTCGTGGGCTTCCTGCGAGATGGAGCCGTAGCTCATGGCGCCGGTGGAGAAGCGCTTGACGACGCTGGAGACGGACTCGACTTCCTCCAGCGGTACCGCGGGGCGCAGCCCGGACTTGAACTTCAGCAGCCCGCGCAGGGTCATCAGGTTCTCGGACTGGTCGTCGACGCCGCGGGTGTATTCCTTGAAGATGTCGTAGCGGCGCTCACGGGTGGCGTGCTGCAGCCGGAAAACAGTCTCCGGGTTGAACAGGTGCGGCTCGCCGTCGCGGCGCCACTGGTACTCGCCGCCGCCCAGGAGCGGGCGGTGCGGCTGCTCGATGCCGTTCTCGGGGTACGCCATCTGGTGGCGTGCCGCGACTTCGGCGGCAATGACATCGAGGCCGACGCCGCCGAGCTGCGAGTGCGTGCCGGCGAAGTACTCGTCCACGAGATCCTGGCCCAGGCCGAGTGCCTCGAAAGTCTGGGCGCCCGTGTAGGAGGCCACAGTGGAGATGCCCATTTTCGACATGATCTTCAGGACGCCCTTGCCCAGGCCCTTGATCAGGTTGTAGACACCGTCCTGCGGGGTGACCCCGAGGACGTCGCCGGAACTGATGAGCTGTTCCACGGATTCCATCGCCAGGTACGGGTTCACGGCGGAGGCGCCGTAGCCGATCAGCACGGCCACGTGGTGGGTCTCGCGGACGTCGCCGGCCTCGACCACCAGCGCGGTCTTGGTGCGGTTGGCGCTGCGGAGCAGGTGGTGGTGCACGGCGCTGACGAGGAGCAGGGACGGGATGGGCGCCCACTGCGCGTTCGAGTCACGGTCCGAGAGCACGACGTACTGGACCCCGCGGTTGATGGCGCCCGAGACCTGCTCGCAGATTTCGGTCAGCCGCGCGCGCAGCGCGTGCTCGCCGCCTTCGGGGCGGTAGAGGCCGCGGACTTTCATGGCGACCCTGTCGCCGTCGGCGTTCTCGATGTTGGCGATCTTGGCGAGCTGATCGTTGTTGATCACGGGGAACGGCAGCGCGACCTGCGGCTGGCGGACCTGCTTGGTGTCCAGCAGGTTGCCGTTGGGACCGATCGCGCACATCAGGGAGGTGACGAGCTCCTCGCGGATGGCGTCCAGCGGCGGGTTGGTGACCTGCGCGAAGGACTGCACAAAGTAGTCGAAGAGCAGCCGCGGGCGCTTGGAGAGCACCGCGACGGGAGTGTCCGATCCCATCGCGCCGAGCGGTTCGGCGCCGGTGCGGGCCATCGGGCCCAGCAGGATCTTCAGTTCCTCGGTGGTGTAGCCGAAGGTCCGCTGGCGGATGTTGACCGACGCCGCCGTATGCACGACGTGCTCGCGTTCGGGCAGGTCGTTGAGGTCGATCAGGTTGTCCTTGACCCACTCGGCCCACGGGTTGGCCGCGGCCACCTCGGCCTTGACCTCGACGTCATCGATGATCCGGCCTGCCTCGGTGTCCACCAGGAACATCTTGCCCGGCGAGACGCGGCCCTTCTTGACCACCTTGGAGGGTTCGACGTCGATCACGCCGACCTCGGAGGCGAAGACGACCAGGCCGTCTTCGGTGATCCAGTACCGGCCCGGGCGCAGCCCGTTGCGGTCCAGGGTGGCGCCGACCAGGTTGCCGTCGGTGAAGGAAACGGCCGCGGGGCCGTCCCACGGTTCCATCAGCAGCGAGTGGTACTCGTAGAAGGCCCGGCGGGCAGGATCCATTGTGGCGTGGTTTTCCCAGGCCTCGGGGATCATCATCATGATCGAGTGCGTGATGGGACGTCCGGAAAGCCAGAGCAGCTCCGCGACCTCGTCAAAGGACGCGGAGTCCGAGGCGCCCGGGGTGCAGATCGGGTACAGCTCTTCGGGCGAGTTCCCCAGCAGCGGGTTGGCCAGCTGGGACTGCCGGGCGCGCATCCAGTTGCGGTTGCCCTTGACGGTGTTGATCTCGCCGTTGTGCGCGATGGTGCGGAAGGGCTGGGCCAGCGGCCAGGACGGGAAGGTGTTGGTGGAGAAGCGCGAGTGGACGATCGCAAGCTTGGTCTTGAAGCGCTTGTCCGAGAGGTCCGGGTAGAACGGCTCCAGCTGGGCCGTGGTCAGCATGCCCTTGTAGACGATGGTCCGGGAGGACAGCGACGGGAAGTACACGCCGAACTTGTTCTGCGCGCGCTTGCGGATCCGCCAGGCGCGCGAGTCGAGTTCGTTACGCTCGAGGGTTTCCCCGGTGCTGGAGGCGAAGAACGGCTGCGAGAAATACGGCATGCAGGCCCGGGCCATGGCGCCGACGAGGTCGGCCATGATCGGGACTTCGCGCCAGCCCAGGACGGTCAGGCCCTCGTCGGCGGCGAGGCCCTCGATCCCGGCCTTGGCCGCGTCGGCTTCGCGCTGCTCGGCCGGCAGGAAGGCCGTGCCCACGACGTACTGGCCGGGAGCGGGGAGTTCGAAGTCGCTGACGGCACGGAAGAATTCGTCCGGCACCTGCATGAGCAGCCCGGCGCCGTCGCCGGTCCCCTCATCGGCGCCCACGGCGCCGCGGTGCTCAAGGTTGCGCAGGGCGGTCAGGGCGGCTTCAACGATGTCGTAGCCTGGCTCCCCGCGCAGGGTGGCAATGATGGCGAGGCCGCAGGCGTCCTTCTCGTTCTCCGGGTTGTACAAACCGGCGGCTTCCGGCATGGCCGCGAACCGCTTGAACGGTGACATTGCCGACGGCGGCATGGCGGCCGGTGCCTGGTTCGGCTCGGACCAACTGGGGCTGTGCAGGGTTTGGGTCATGGGAGACGTCCTTCCTCCTGATCGTGCGTATGGGAGGGACAACATTGGCCCGAATCGGTGCGCCGGCGTGACGGGCACAACAAAGAGTTTCTAACTGGAATTGTAAGCCAGCCCGGCGTCCTGTAAGAACAGTTACGCGGCCTGCTGGCCCGGGCTTGCGCGGACGGCAACGCTCTGCTGTCCGCAGCATTCCCTGCTGCCACGACGTTGTGGACACGGGCCCGGCGAGCGGTGGCTCTGCGGCCCGGTTTGCCGATGCTGGGCTACTTGGTGCCGCCAGCTTCCGGCGCGGATCCGGGGGCATGGTGGCCGGGTGCTCCGGCCGCCGGTGCTCCGGTGGCGGTGGTGCCGCCGGTGGATTCCTTTGATGCAACAGACTTTGATGCGACAGCTGGGGCAGACGCGTCACCGGGACCGCTTTGGTTATCAGGGAGACTACCACGCGACCCAGTATCTGAGACAGAAGATTCCGAATGGCGGACATCTCCGCTGTAGGCCGGAACAGTGTCGGCGGGAACGGCGGCCGGCTGCTTGTTGTCCGCGTCGTTCCTGGCTTCGGCGGGGGCGGTTTCGGTGTCGTCATCTGCGTGGTCAACTGCGTCACGGTCGCCGTCGGCGGCTGGCTTCCCGTCAGCGTGCACCGCATCGGACTTCTCGACGGCGGCCGTCCCGGCGTCCCCGGCGTCGGCCGGTTCGCGGCCCGGCAGGAACGGGGTGTCGGGTACCTCGGGCTTGCGCCGCCCCAGGACGATGAAGGCGACCAGCGCCGCAAGAAGGACGAAGATGCTGGTCCACACGTTGAGCCTGGTGGTGATGCCGAAGAGGTTGATCTGCTCGGCGTCGTCGATCCGCATCGCTTCGATCCAGACCCGGCCCAGCGTGTAGTAGACCGCGTAGAGCCAGAACAGGCGGCCGCGGCGGAACGAGAACCGCCGGTCCAGCACCAGCAGGATGGCGACGCCGGCCAGGCTCCAGAGCGACTCGTAGAGGAACGTCGGGTGGAAGAGCGTGTCCGCCGGCATGCCGGGCGGGAAGTTGGGGTTGTCGGCGTCGACCTGCAGTCCCCACGGCAGCGTGGTGGGGCCGCCGAAGAGCTCCTGGTTGAAGTAGTTGCCCCAGCGGCCGATCGCCTGGGCCAACAGCAGCCCGGGCGCGGCGGCGTCCAGGAATGCGGTGAGTTTCACGCCGGCCCGGCGGCAGCCGATCCAGGCGCCCACCGCCCCGAGCAGCACGGCACCCCAGATACCCAGGCCGCCGCGTTGGATCTGCGGGATCAGCGAGAGGTCACCGGTGCCGTCGAAGCCCGGGCCGAAATACGCGTCCGGTGAGGACACCACATGGTAGAGCCGGCCGCCGATGATGCCGAAGGGAATGGCCCAGATCGCGATGTCCCAGACGCTCCCCTCCGGGGCTCCCCGCCGCGCCCAGCGGACGGAGGTGAGCCAGAGGCCGACGATGATGCCGGCCAGGATGCACAGCGCGTAAGCGTGGATGCGCAGGGAACCCCACGGCAGCGGGATGTCGAATCCGGACCAGTCCGGGCTCGGAATGCTCGCGGGAACCATCGCCGCCATGTGGAGGACTGACTGCATTGCTTAGGCTTCTTCCTTGGTAAGGCCGGTGCTGAGGTCTTTCGTCAGGGACGCTACCGCATCCACACCGCCGTCGCGGATCGCCGCGACGAGGGCGGTGCCCACGATCACGCCGTCGGCGTAGGCGGCGATCTCGCGGACCTGGTCCGCGTTGGACACTCCGAGGCCCACGCAGACGCGTTCGGCGCCGGCCGCATGCGCGGCGGCGACGACGCCCTCGGCTGCCGAACTGACGGAGGACCGGGCGCCGGTGACGCCCATGATGGACACGGCGTAGACGAAGCCGCGGCTCGCGTCCACGGTCCGCTTCATCCGTTCCGGGGAGGACGAGGGCGCCACCAGGAACACCCGGTCCAGGCCGTACTTGTCCGAGGCGGCCATCCATTCGGAGGCTTCGTCCGGGATCAGGTCGGGGGTGATGAGCCCGGCTCCGCCGGCCTCGGCCAGGCGGCGGGAGAACTCGTCCACGCCCATCCGCACTACGGGATTCCAGTAGGTCATGACAAGTACGGCAGCGTCGGTCTTGCTCGTGATGCCACGGACCACATCGAAGACCTCGCGGACGCGGAAGCCCTTGGCGAGGGCCTCGCCGGTGGCGGCCTGGATGACCTGGCCGTCCATGACGGGGTCCGAATACGGGACGCCGATCTCGATCAGGTCGGCGCCGTTCTCCGCGAGGGCGATCCCGGCTGCGATGGTGTCCGCAACGCTGGGGTAGCCGGCGGGCAGGTAACCGATGAGGGCCGCGCGGCCCTGCGCCTTGGCGCGGTCAATCGCGGCCGCCGACTTGCTGGTGCTGGTGATGCCCCGGCTGGTGGTCGATTCGACGCTGTTCACAGCTGCTCCCCCTCTTTGGCGATCTCCGACTCGGGTGAGTCCTTGTCCAGCAGCTCGAACCATTCCGCGGCGGTGGCCACGTCCTTGTCGCCGCGGCCGGACAGGTTCACGATCACGATCTTCTCTGATGCTGCTCCGCCTTCGGCAGCCAGCCGCTGGCCCACCTTGATCGCACCGGCGAGGGCGTGGGCGGACTCAATGGCCGGGATGATGCCCTCAGTGCGGCAGAGCAGCCGGAACGCGTCCATGGCCTCGCTGTCCGTGATGGGCTCATAGCTGACCCGTCCGATGTCCGCGAGGTAGGAATGCTCCGGTCCAACGCTCGGGTAGTCCAGGCCGGCCGAGATGGAGTGCGACTCGATGGTCTGGCCGTCGTCGTCCTGCATCAGGTAGGAGCGGGCGCCGTGCAGCACGCCGGGCTTGCCGAGCGTGATGGCCGCCGCGTGGCGTCCGGTTTCGACGCCCTCGCCGCCGGCTTCGAAGCCGTACATGCGGACCGATGGATCGTCCAGGAAGCCGTGGAAAATGCCGATCGCGTTGGAGCCGCCGCCGATGCAGGCGCAGACGGCGTCGGGCAGTCGGCCGGTCTGGTCCAGGATCTGGGCGCGGGCCTCCTCGCCGATAACCTCGTGGAAGTAGCGGACCATCGCCGGGAAGGGGTGCGCGCCGGCCACCGTACCGAGGAGGTAGTGCGTGTTATCCACATTGGCGACCCAGTCGCGGAGCGCCTCGTTGATGGCGTCCTTGAGCGTCTGCGAACCGTTCGTCACCGGGATGACAGTGGCCCCGAGGAGCTCCATCCGGGCCACGTTGAGGGCCTGCCGGCGGCAGTCCTCCGCGCCCATGTAGACGACGCATTCCAGGCCCATCAGGGCCGCGGCCGTGGCGCTGGCAACGCCGTGCTGTCCGGCACCGGTTTCGGCGATGACGCGGGTCTTGCCCATCCGCTTGGCGAGCAGCGCCTGGCCCAGGACGTTGTTGATCTTGTGCGAGCCGGTGTGGTTCAGGTCCTCGCGCTTGAGGAAGATGCGCACTCCCCCGGCGTGCTCGGCGAAGCGCTTCGCCTCGGTCAGCAGCGAGGGCCGGCCGGTGTAGTTTTTGTTCAGCTCGGCGATCTGCGCGGTGAAGTCAGGATCGGCCTTGGCCTTCTCGAAGGTCTCCTCGAGCTCATCCAGGGCCGCGATGAGCGACTCCGGCATCCACCGGCCGCCGTAGGGGCCGAAGTAGGGCCCGGGGGCGTGCTGCAGGGATTCTCCACCCTGCAGGAACGCGTCCACGACGCTTTCGTCGGAGCCGGCTGCTGGCGCATCGACCATCAATCTCACCATCCTGTTCCACTGCTAGCTAGTAAAGCCTCTAAAAAGTTCTGCGGGCGATTTCTTCCGCACCGGCCGCCATGAATTCGGCGATCCGCTCGCGCGGGGTGGCATCGCTGACGAGGGCTTCGCCCACCAGGACGGCGTTGGCGCCGTTCGCCGCGTAGTGCCGGACGTCGTCGACGCCGCGCACACCCGACTCAGCGATCACGAGCGCGCCGGCGGGGATGCCCCCGGCGAGCTCCGCGAAGATGGCGCGGTCGACGTCGAGCGTCTTGAGGTTGCGCACGTTGACGCCGATGATCCGGGCCTCGGCGGCAACTGCCCTCTCGATTTCCTCCGCCGTATGCGTCTCTACCAGCACGTTCATGCCGAGTTCGCGGCTGAGGGCGCTGAACTCGCGCAGTTGCGCGTCGGACAGGGAGGCCACGATCAGTAGGATGAGGTCGGCGCCGTGGGCGCGGGCTTCCCAGATCTGGTACTCGTCGATCATGAAGTCCTTGCGCAGCAGCGGGATGTCCACGGCTGCCCGGACGGCGTCGAAATCGGCCAGCGAGCCGTTGAAGCGGCGCTGTTCGGTCAGGACGCTGATCGCTGCCGCGCCGCCGTCGGCGTACTGCACGGCGAGGGAAGCGGGGTCCGCGATGCTGGCGAGGTCACCCTTGGACGGGCTGCGCCGCTTGATTTCGGCGATCACCTTCAGCCCGTCCCGCGCAGCAGAGCCGCCGCCGAGAGCGGCCCAGGCGTCACGTGCGGGCGAGGCTGCGGCGGCACGCTCCTTTAGTTCCGCAAGCGTGACGAGGCGCTGGCGGGCCTCCATATCCTCCTTGACACCGGCGTTGATGTCATCGAGAACGCTCACGCTTAGTGGCCGGAGTTCTTCAGCTTGCTGCCGCCGACGCCGTAGCCGGCCTTGCGCATGCCGAAGCCGATCAGCAGGCCGATCACCATGACGACGCCGCCCGCGATGAAGATCGGGGTGTTGGCGATGATAAAGGCGATGGACATGACGAGGCCGCCGGCAAGCATGACGAACACGGTGGTCCAGGCGGCGGGGCTGTTGCCGTGGCCGGTGGGTTCGCTGTGGTCGATGTCGTCGTAGTTGTACGTTCCGGCGGCAGGCTTGGCGGCGGAAACGGTGGCTTTGCTCATTGAAATCTCCTCAGGATGAATACTTGTTACATTCTGCCATTTATTGGCCGTGTTTTTGGCCGCGCCCGCGTCGGCTCACGTGGGGTCGTCACCGCGCGACAGCCGGTCCCAGCTGTCGATCTCGTCCGCGGGCCCGGTCGGCGCTGCGGCAGTGCCGGCGGCGGAGCCGATGGCGGTGTCGTATTTCGTGCGTGCTTTCCAGTAGTGTCCCGCCGGGACGATCGCCAGCGCGCTGAGCCCCAGCAGGGCGCCGGCGACGACGGCGAGGGCGGGGAAGGCGGTGACGTCCACCTGGACGCTGCTGCCGCTGATCCCGGTGGCGGCGGCGATGGAGCCCTGGGCTGCCGCCAGCGGATCCGCCAGTACGATGGCGGCCGCGCTGACAATGCCGGCGGCCGCGAGCAGGATGATCGCTGTGATGATCCAGCGCGCCGCCCGTCCCGCAATCGAGGCGGCGAGTCCGCCGGCGAGGGCCACGAGCGCCAGTGCCGTCACGGTGGTGGCGGCCTTGCTGCCCTGCACCTGCAGGCCGTCCTGGCTGCTGACGGCCTGGCCCAGCTGCGTGGGGTCGAGGTGGACCGTGAGCCAGGTCTGCGTGGTGGTGCCGAAGACCGCCAGGGACAGGGCGGCAATGACCAGGACCAGGGTGGATTTCCGGGCCCAGCGCGGAACCACCGGGCTGGTGCTCTTGACCGTGGGTTCGTTGGGTGCGGGTTCCTGGGGCGCGGTCCCGTTGCTCATGACTGCTCCGTCCCGGAAGCCGGGATGGAATCGGCCGTGATGTTGTGCAGTGAGCCCGCCGTATGGACGGCGCGCAGCGGGGCGGCAGCCTTGTTGACCGTTTCCTGGGCCTCGGTGGGGTTGACCGAGTCCGCCACGATCCCGCCGCCGGCCTGCACATAGGCGCGGCCTTCCCGGAGCAGTGCCGAACGGATCGCGATCGCCATGTCCATGTCACCGGCGAAGTCCAGATAGCCCACCACACCGCCGTAGATCCCGCGGCGGTGGGGTTCCAGCTCGTCCAGGAGGCGCAGCGCCCGCGGCTTGGGGGCTCCGGAGAGCGTCCCCGCCGGGAAGGTGGCCTTCAGGACGTCGTAGGCCTTGGCGTCCGGGGCGAGCTTGCCGACGACGGTGGAGACAAGGTGCATGATGTGGCTGAAGCGCTCCACTTCCATGAACTGGGTGACGTCCACCGTCCCGGCCACGCAGACCTTGGACAGATCGTTGCGGGAGAGATCGACCAGCATCAGGTGCTCGGCGCGTTCCTTCTGGTCCGCCAGCAGTTCCTCGGCCAGGGCCTTGTCCGCCTCGATGGTCTTGCCGCGCGGCCTGGACCCGGCGATGGGGTGCGTGATGACTTCCTCGCCCGTCACGGTCACCAGCGCCTCCGGGGAGGAGCCGACGATCGAGTACTGGCGGCCGGCGGCGTCCTCGAGGCTGAAGATGTACATGTACGGGCTGGGGTTCGTGTTCCGGAGCACCCGGTAGACGTCCAGCGGGTCGGCGCCGCAGTCCATTTCGAAGCGGCGGGAGATCACCACCTGGAAGACTTCGCCGTCGACGATCGCCTCCTTGCCGCGGTCCAGGGCGGCCAGGTACTCCGTCTCGTCCCAGCGTTCCTGCACGCTCGAGGCGAAGTCCAGGGCGGCGGCCTCCAGCACCGAGACGGGCTGCTCCACGGGGGTACTGACCTTGGCCAGCAGCGCCTTCACGCGGGCGACGGCGTCGTGCCAGGCCTCATCGACCCGTTCCGAGCTGTTGTCGAAGTTGATGGCGTTGGCGATCAGCAGGACGGTGCCGTCCATGTTGTCGTGCACCGCCATGTCCGTGACAAGGTTCAGTGCCATCTCCGGCAGGTCCAGATCATCTTCCGGCGGGCTGGTGAGCTTCTCCCAGTGCCGGACTGCTTCCCAGCCGAGGAATCCGACGAGGCCGGAGGTGAACGGCGGCAGTCCTGCAAACCGTTCGGTGCGGAGCGCCTCGATGGTGTCACGGATCGCGTCGACCGGGCTGCCGTCCAGCGGCACACCGACGGGCGGCTCGCCGAGCCAGTGCGCCTGCCCGTCCTTGGTGGTCAGGGTGGCCCGGGAACGGGCGCCGATGAAGGAGTAGCGGGACCAGGCGCCGCCGACGGCGGCGGATTCCATCAGGAAGGTGCCGGGCTGGCCGTGCGCGAGCTTGCGGTACAGCCCGATCGGGGTTTCGGCGTCAGCCAGCACCTTCAGCCGGACGGGAATGACGCGGCTGTGGCCTGCGAGTTCGCGGAACTCCGCCAGGCCCGGGCTGATGATTCCAAGGTCCTGCATGGCTGTGATTTCCGCCTGTTCTTTCGGTGGTCCTGAAGGTTCAATTTCTGCCCGGAGATTCAAGTGCCGGGCTCTGCCCGTGCGGCTCGATGGGCCGTGCATGGTGTGTGCGCCGGGGCCGCGGGGTCAGTCCGCGTGGCCGGTCACGGCGTCGAGCTCGCGGCCGTCGAAGCAGGTCCGGGTTCCGGTGTGGCAGGCTGCACCGATCTGGTCGACGCGGACCAGCAGGGCATCGCCGTCGCAGTCCATCGCGAGGGACTTGACCCACTGCACATGGCCGGACGAGTCACCCTTGCGCCAGTATTCCTGGCGGGAGCGCGAAAAGAACGTCACTCGTCCGGTGGTCAGGGTCCGGTGCAGCGCCTCGTCGTCCATCCAGCCCAGCATGAGCACCTCATGGGTGTCGAACTGCTGGACGATCGCTGCCACCAGGCCTGCACTGTCCCGCTTGAGAGCCTCGGCAAGCCCGGCGGGGAGGGGGCTGCCCGAGAGGGGGTTGCCCGGCGGCGTCGGGCCCGGGGCCGTCACATTCGGGGCCGTCGAACTCGGGAAAGGGGCGGGGGCGGGCTGCTCAGACATCAGGTCAAGTCTAGTGCCTCCAAGGGGGCGGGGGCCTTTCGCCTCAGCACGGCGCTTAACATCGGAGCCAACGAGCAGTGAAAAGCCTGCGGGCAGCCAAACGGCGGCGGTTCCAGTGCACACGCCACGCCGTCTCGTGCTAGTTTCACAAGTGATGCATTTCGTCGATCCGTCCCGAGAAGTCTTGGCCGAAACCCTGCTGGCGGCCGGCCCTGACTCCCCCACGCTCTGCAAGGGCTGGCTCACCCGCCACCTTGCCGCCCACCTGTACCTGCGCGAGCGTAAAGCCGCCGTCGGACTGGGGCTCCTGATCAAGCGGCTGTCCAAGGCCTCGGACCAGGCCACGGCCAAACTGGCGGCCAAGCTGAAGACGCCGGAGGACTACAACAAGCTGGTCACCGCCTTCCGCGCCGGCCCGCCGGCGCTTTCGCCGATGAAGATCAAGGCCCTGGATGAGAGCTCCAACCTGATCGAGTACTTTGTCCACACCGAGGATGTCCGCCGGGCGGTGGACCGCTGGGCGCCGCGCGCCCTGGACGAGGAGTACTCGGACGCGCTCTGGGATGACCTGATCAAGCGCGCCGCGATCCTCTACCGCGGCGTGGATCTGGGCATCGTGCTGGTGCGTCCCTCCGGGCCCCGCCACGTGGCCAAGCGTGCTCCGGTGTCCGTGGCCATCGTGGGCGAACCGGGCGAACTGTTGATGCACGCCCACGGCCGCACCCGCCACGCCCTCGTGACCTTCGAAGGCCAGCCGGACGCCGTCGCGCTGCTGCAGTCCGCCGAAGTCGGTCTCTGAGGTACCACCCAAAACCAGGCAACGCGGGGGCCCAGTCTTCGCGCCCGGGAGGACATGCCCAGTCTTCGCCCCGGCGACCGGGCATGTCAGGGATATGTCCATGCGCCGACCCCGGCGCGGGGCATGTCCTGACCCGGGGGCACGTGCAGCGGCTCCGCCGGGCGCGTCGGGCCGCTTCCCCGGGAGGATATGCCCAGTCTTCGCTCCGGGGACCGGGCATATTCGGACTATGTCCATCCGCCGACCCCGGCGCGGGGCATGTCCTGATCCGGGGGCGGACCCAGCGGACCGAGTGGACCTCAGCGGACCTCGAAGCCTGCCTCGCGGATGGCGGCCTTGACCTGGGCGATCATGTCGAGCGGGCCGAAGTGGAAGATCGAGGCCGCGAGGACCGCGTCGGCGCCGGCTGCGACGGCAGGCGGGAAGTGCTCCGGCCTGCCGGCGCCGCCGGAGGCAATCAGCGGCACCTTGACCCCGGCCCGCGCGAGGCGGATCAGTTCCAGGTCGAAGCCGTCCTTGGTGCCGTCGGCGTCGATCGAGTTGAGCAGGATTTCGCCCACGCCCCGGTCGGCCGCTTCACGCGCCCAGGCGATGGCGTCGATCCCGGTCCCCTGGCGTCCGCCGTGGGTGGTGACCTCGAAGCCGGAGGCGGTGGGCTGCGAGCCCGGGCGGGTACGGCGCGCGTCGAGGGACAGCACGAGGACCTGGGAGCCGAAGTGCCGGGTGATCTCATCGATCACGTCCGGCCGGGCCACGGCCGCGGTGTTGATGGCTGCCTTGTCCGCGCCGAAGCGCAGGAGCTTGTCCACCTCGGCCACACCGCGGACACCGCCGCCCACCGTCAGCGGGATGAAGACTTCCTCGGCGGTGCGGCGGACGACGTCGAAGGTGGTCTCCCGGTTGCCGGAGGACGCGGTGACGTCGAGGAATGTCAGCTCGTCGGCGCCGCCGTTGTCGTACCGGTGCGCCAGTTCCACCGGGTCGCCGGCGTCACGCAGGCCCTCGAAGTTGATGCCCTTGACCACGCGGCCGGCGTCGACGTCGAGGCACGGGATGACGCGCACGGCTACAGTCATGGCTTCTCCTGGTATTGGCTCACGGACGGTTCACTGACGGAAAATTGAGTCACGGACGCGTCGTCTGTCAGATGCGGCAGGCGTGGATGGTGCTGACCAGGATGGCTCGGGCGCCCAGGTCATAGAGCTCGTCCATGATCCGGTTGGTTTCCCGCTTCGGCACCATAGAGCGCACTGCCACCCAGTCCGAATCGCGCAGCGGCGAGACCGTGGGCGATTCCAGGCCGGGCGTCAGTGCGGCTGCCTCTTCGACGAGTTCCTTGCGGATGTCGTAGTCCATCAGCACGTACTGCCGCGCCACGAGGACGCCCTGGAGGCGCCGGATCAGCACTTCGATTTCCTTGACGGTTCCGTTCGCGGCGCCGCCCTGGCCGATGCGGCGGATCAGCACGGCCTCGGACCTGAGGATCGGTTCCCCGAAGATCTCCATGCCGGCTGCCTTGAGGGTGCTGCCGGTTTCGACGACGTCGGCGATCGCGTCCGCGACACCGAGCCGGACGGAGGATTCGACGGCGCCGTCGAGCCGGACGACCTTGGCCGTGATGCCGCGCTCGGCGAGGTAGCCGCGGAGCAGGCCGTCGTAGCTGGTGGCGAGGCGCTTGCCCTCAAGCTGGTCGACGGACGTGAAGTCGCCCACCGGACCGGCGAAGCGGAAGGTGGAGGCTGCGAAGCCTAATGGCAGCAGTTCTTCGGCTTCAACCTCGGCGTCGAGCAGCAGGTCGCGGCCGGTGATGCCGACGTCGAGCGTGCCCCGGCCGACGTACACGGCGATGTCGCGCGGGCGGAGGAAGAAGAATTCAATGTCGTTGTCCGGGTCCACCATCACGAGCTCGCGGGTGTCGCGGCGCTGGCGGTAGCCGGCCTCGGCGAGCATGGCGGAGGCGGCTTCGGACAGGGATCCCTTGTTCGGGACGGCAACTCTCAGCATTAGGGAGGTCTTTCTGGGTTAGGAACAGTCGGTTCAGGCACAGCGGGCCACGCAAAACACCGGATCCGCGTGAAAATTTCAGGCGGGCTCCGGCGCGGACGTGGCTAGAGATGCTTGTAGACGTCTTCCAGGCTGAGTCCTTTGGCGAGCATCAGAACCTGCAGGTGATAGAGCAGCTGCGAAATTTCTTCCGCCGCGGCTTCATCGGATTCATACTCGGCAGCCATCCAGACCTCGGCTGCTTCCTCCACGACTTTCTTGCCGATGCCGTGGACTCCGGAATCCAGTTCGGCGACGGTGCGGGAGCCCTCCGGGCGGGCGGCTGCCTTCTCACTCAGTTCTGCGAACAGCGACTCGAAATTCTTCACACCCTCCAGCCTACTTGCTCGCGGCCGGGCAGCGCCTGCGGGGCGCTTGCATGACGGCCGGCATGTGAGCGACTGCACAGTGCCGATACCACAGAGCCGATTCCACCGTACTGATGCCGCAGTGCCGATTGCACCGCGACGCCGGTTCCCCCGCGGCCGGCGCCGCGGCCCTCCCCGTCAGCTGTATTGCTGGATTCGGCTGTATTGCTGGAGGGTCACGGCGGTGGCGAGGGCAGCGTTGGCCGCCTCGTGGCCCTTGTCCTCTATGGAGCCCGGCAGCCCCGCCCGGTCGATGCCCTGCTGTTCGGTGTCGCAGGTCAGCACGCCGAAGCCGACCGGCACGCCGGTGCGCACCGAGACTTCGGTCAGGCCCAGGGTGGCGGCCTCACAGACGTACTCGAAGTGCGGGGTTCCGCCGCGGATCACGACGCCGAGCGCCACGACGGCGTCGAAGTGCGGCGCCAGCCGGGCCGCGGCGACGGGAAGTTCGAAGGTGCCGGGAACGCGCAGCACGGTGGGTTCGCTGATGCCGGCGTCCTTGGCCGCACGGAGGGCGCCGTCCAGGAGCCCGTCCATGATCTGGGTATGCCAGCTGGCGGCCACGATGGCCAGTTTCAGCCGGGAGGTTTCCTCCGGCTTGAGGGTGCTGAGGTCAATCTGTGGTGCGCCGTGTCCGCTCATCTGGGATTCCTTGTTCTGCTAAGTCTCAATTAAGTCTCAATGGGTGTTGCTAGGTCAGTCTTGCTTGAAGTCGAATCCGCGCGGGCCCGCTGCCCGCGCTGCCGGCTCCATGTCCAGGACCAGCCGGTGTTCCATCCGGTCCTTCTTGGTCTGCAGGTAGCGGATGTTCTGCTCCCGGGAGGGGACCTCGGTGGGAACCATCTCCACCACGCGGACACCGGCCCGGGCGAGGCGGTCCTGCTTATCAGGGTTGTTGCTCAGCAGGCGGACCTCGTGCAGTCCCATCTCGGCGAGGATCTGGGCCGCGGCCTTGTAGCAGCGGGCGTCCACCGGCAGGCCCAGCTGCTCGTTGGCTTCAACCGTGTCGAAGCCGGCTTCCTGCAGGGCGTAGGCCTTCATCTTGTTCGCCAGGCCGATCCCGCGGCCTTCCTGCCCGCGCAGGTACAGTAGCGTGCCGCCGAATTCGTTGATCATCTCGAGGGCGTAGGCCAGCTGTTCGCCGCAGTCGCAGCGGTACGAGCCGAACACATCGCCGGTGAGGCACTCCGAATGGAGGCGCACCAGCGGTGCCTTGCCATCAACGGGAGGCAGCGGCGAACTGACCGCGAGGTGTTCGGCTCCGGTGGCCAGATCGGTCCAGGCCTGCGCCACAAAGTCGCCGAAGGCCGTGGGCAGCTGCACGATGGGTCCCGCGCTGACCGGATGCGGCCGGCGTCCGTTGCTGATCTCTTGTGCTTCCGACGTCGTCATCGTCTCTCCTTCATCAAACGGCTATCAGATGGTGTCCGCGGCGCGGCCGGCAGGCTGCCCGGCGTCCAGGTATGCCACCAGGTCCGCAATCGAGATCAGGGGGCAACCGTGCTCCAGGGCAAATCCCCGAAGTCCGTCCAGCCTCATCATTTCACCGTCGTCGTACACCAGCTCTGCAATCACACCCACGGGCTCCAGGCCGGCCAGCCGGCACAGGTCCACTGCCGCCTCTGTGTGGCCGGGACGTTCCCGCACTCCACCGTTAACGGCCCGGAGGGGAAAAACATGCCCGGGCCGGGTCAGCGCCGACGGCGTGCTGCCCGGGTCCGCGAGGATCCGGGCCGTCAGGGCCCGGTCGGTTGCGGATATTCCGGTGCTGACGCCCGCCGCGGCGTCGCAGGACACCGTGTAGGCCGTGCCCTTGGAGTCCTGGTTGATTTCCACCATCGGTGGGAGCGCCAGAGCGTCGGCCCGGCCGGCGTCGAGCGGCACACAGATCACTCCAGAGCTGTAGCGCACCGTCCAGCCCATCAGGGCGGGCGTGGCATGCTGGGCGGCGAAAATGATGTCGCCTTCGTTTTCGCGGTCCTCGTTGTCGACCACGAGGACCGGACGGCCGGCCGCCATGGCGCGGACCGCGTCTTCGATCGGATCAAGTCCAGAGCGCGTGGCGTTGTCCGTTGCCCCGGACAGGTCCTTGAGGTGATTCACTGTCCCGTCACCTCCCCGCGTACTGCTCCCCCGGCTGCTCCGCTGGAAAATGCGAGCAGGCGCTCAGTGTACTTCGCCAGCACGTCCACTTCGAGGTTTACCCTGCCGCCGGGGCGTTTTGCGCCCAGCCCAGTGTCGGCCAGCGTGGTGGGGATCAGCCCCACCTCGAACCACGGCTCAGGCTCCGGTGCCGGGCTCACGACCGTCACGGTGAGGGACACGCCGTCGACGGCGATGGATCCTTTTTCCGCAATGTAGCGGGCCAGCCCGGCCGGCACGCCAAAGCGGAGGCGGTCCCAATTACCGAGCGCCTCGCGCTCCCGCAGTTCGCCGACGCCGTCGACGTGGCCCTGGACGACGTGGCCGTCGAGGCGGCCGCCCGCCGGAACGCAACGCTCCAGGTTGACAGGGTCCCCCGCGGTGAGTTCGCCGATGGTGCTGCGGGTCAGCGTCTCCCCCATGACATCGACGCTGAAATCCTTGCCGTCGATCTCGGTGGCGGTGAGGCAGACGCCGTTGACGGCGATCGAGCCGCCCAGGGCGAGTCCCTCGGTGGTGCCGGGTGCGCGGAGCCGGACGGTGGCGCTGATGTCCCCGTTGCGCTCAACGGACAGCACCTTTCCCTGCTCGGCGATAATTCCGGTGAACATCAATTGCCTCCTGCGGCGGTGTCCGCGCCGGTGCGGCGCGGGGTGGAATCGGATGAAGTGGTGCGGGCGGCCGGTACGGAGCCGGTCGCCGGGGCGGGGCGCAGGTGCAGCCGCAGGTCGCGGCCGAGCATCCGGACCGCCCCTCCGGACGCGGGGTCCCATTCCCAAGGCTGGGCGTCGGCCAGGGTGGTGATGCCGAGGTCCTCCAGCGCCGGGGTACCTGAGCCGAGGAGCGTCGGGGCGAGGTAGACGATCAGTTCATCCACGAGCCCTGCGGCGAGGAAGGCGCTCAGGATCCGGGAGCCGCCTTCGACCATGAGGTGGCGCACGCCGGCCGCGAACAGCTCGTCGAGCGCCGCACCCGGATCGCGCGTCGGCAGGTGCAGCACCTTGCCGTCGTCGCCGTTGATGGCCGCGCCGTCGGGAATCCCGCGGTAACCCATCACGGCGCGCAGCGGCTGCTTGCCGGCCGGCTCGCCGTCTGCGTTGCGGGCGGTGAGGCGCGGATTATCGACGAGGACCGTCTGGGTTCCGACCAGGATGGCGTCGATCCGGCCGCGCAGGGCGTGGTTGTCGGCGAGGGATTCCGGGCTGGAAATCCACTGGCTGGTGCCGTCGCTGGCAGCGATCCGGCTGTCGAGGGTCTGCGCGATGTGCAGGGTGACGAAGGGCCGCTGGGCGGCGACGGCGTCGAACCAGCGCCGGTTCATCTCCAGCGCTTCGACTGCCCCGAGCCCGGAACGGACCCGGACCCCCGCCGCACGCAGCGTGGCGGCGCCGCCGGCGGCGGGGTCGTGCGGGTCATCGACGGCGTAGACGACGTCGGTGATCCCGGCGTCGATGATCGCCTGCGCACAGGGGCCGGTCCGTCCGCAGTGGTTGCAGGGCTCCAGCGTGACCAGCATGGTGGTGCCGCCGAGGTCGTAGCCCGCCGCGGCCGCCTGGGCGATCGCGTCCGCTTCCGCGTGGGCCGTGCCGGCGCCGCGGTGGTGGCCGGTGACCAGCCGGGTTCCGTCGGCAGCGATGACGACGGCGCCCACCAGTGGGTTCGCCCCCCGCGGCCCCTGCAGAGCCGCCTCGACGGCCGCGTCCATGGCGGCGATCTCGGCAGCGCTGAAGCCGGCAGCGGTGGAACCGGCACCGCTGGAGCCGGCAGTCAGCCTGGCAACGTCGGGGGCGCTCATTTGGCCACCATCGGGTCCGGGAAGGCCACTTCGACCGTCACCGGTTTGTCCAGCTGCTTCGAGGCGCGCCACCAGACGAAGAATCCGGCGAGCGTGAAGAAGCCGTAGAACAGGTACATCAGGGCGCTGGCGTAGTAGCCGGCGCTGAACAGCAGCGGTATACCGACGATGTCCACCGCCACCCAGATCAGCCAGAATTCGGTCCAGCCGCGGGCCATGCCGTAGGTCGCCAGCAGCGAGCCCATGAAGGTCCACGCGTCGGCCCACACCGGCGGGTATGAGCCGATCGAGTCGAATACCGGGGTGAGGGCAGCGGTTCCGGCCACGAGGCCAAGAGCCAGGATGACCCGGGTCTTGCTGCTGGCCCAGCGTGGCGCGATAGCCGCGCCACCGGCGGAGGACTGCCGGCTCTGCTGCCAGCGGTACCAGCCATAAACAGCGACGCCGATGAACATGATCTGGCGTCCGGCTTGGCCCCAGAGCGTGGCTGGAGTGGCCGAGCCGAAGACGTTGCCCAGGAAGACCGTCAGGAGCAGGAGGTTGCCGGCGATGCCCACCGGCCAGGCCCAGACCCGGCGGCGCATGCCGCCCACGGCGCTGGCGAGCCCAAAAATGTTGCCTAGCACTTCACGAAGAATCAGGACAGATCCACCAACCGGGATCTGCGCTTCGAAGAGCCATCGCAAGAGGTCCATGCGTGTGTCGTTCCTTCCCTCAAGAACCGCGATGGCTCCGGGGGTATACGACAGCGCAATGCCGCGGCACCAAAGGCGCCGCAGTAACAGCTGTACGTGCTTCTCTCATCCAGACTTTAACTGTCGGTACCGGAGTTCCACCGGTTCAACCGTCCGCCGGCTCCTTCCCGAAGGAAAACGCCGGCTCGCGGGTCGCGGACTATAACCGCCGGTTCGGACTTACACCGACCCCGGAGCACGTATGTGTGTTGTTATTCTGACACAACCGCCGGGCAGCTCCGGCTATTCCCCACAGCGGATGTTACGCAGGGCGTCATTTTTCGATTCCTCCGGCCCGCGGCTCGGCACTCCGCGGCTTGGGTTCCTGCCGACGGCCCGCCGCAGGGCGGCCGCCGGCGGCGCGGCGGCTCGGCGGCTGCCGGCGCGTCAGAGGCTGCCGGCGGCGCGGAGCCGTTCGATGGCCTCCGCCGGATCCGCGGCGCCGTAGACGGCGGACCCCGCCACGAAGACATTCGCTCCGGCCTCTGCGGCACGCACGATCGTCTCCTCGGTGATGCCGCCGTCGACCTGCAGTGCCACTCCGACGCCGGAGCCGTCGATCGCTGCCCGGGCCCGCCGGATCTTCGGCAGCGTGAGGTCCAGGAAGGACTGTCCGCCAAAGCCCGGTTCAACCGTCATGATCAGCAGCAGGTCCAGTTCGGAAAGCATGTCCAGATACGGCTCCACCGGAGTACCGGGCCGGAGTGCCATTCCTGCCTTCGCCCCGCGGGCGCGCAGCTCCCGGGCCAGTTTTATCGGCGCAATCGAGGCTTCCGCGTGGAAAGTCACCGAGGCAACGCCGGCGTCGGCGTAGCCCGGAGCCCAGCGGTCGGCGTCGGCGATCATGAGGTGCGCATCCAACGGCACCGGGCTGACGGCCTGGATCCGCTGGACAACGGGCAGCCCGATCGTCAGGTTGGGCACGAAGTGGTTGTCCATGACGTCGACGTGCACGGCATCCGCGGTGCTGATTCTGCGAAGTTCGGCTTCCAGGTTCGCGAAGTCGGCTGAAAGGATGCTCGGGTTGATGCAGCACTGGGCCATGAAATTCCTTTACGTTCTGCTGGGTGGTCTGCTGGGCATGGTTTCCAGTGACCAAGTGTGTCCTGAAACTCAGGCCTTTTTGTGGATGAGCGCCAGGAACATGGCGTCCGTCCGGTGCACGTGCGGCCAGAGCTGGGCGGTGAGTTCGTGCCCGGCGTCGAGGTGGCCGGTGAGGCTGACGCTGTCCAGCGCGGCTCCGGCGTCGAGCAGCTCCAGGTCGTCGCGTTTGCGCAGCACATCGCTGACGACGGCGGTGGTCTCCGCCGGGTGCGGCGAGCACGTCACATACGCCACGACGCCGCCGGGCTTGACGGCTGCCAGCGCGGACTTGAGCAGTTCGCGCTGCAGCGGGCCGAGGTCCGTGAGGTCCTTGGGCGTGCGCCGCCAGCGTGATTCGGGACGGCGGCGCAGGGCGCCGAGCCCGGTGCAGGGGGCGTCGACGAGGACGCGGTCAAAAGTTTCCGCCATTTCCGTGCCGAGCTCGCGGCCGTCGCCGGTCCGGACATGCCAGATTTCGTGCGGAACCGCGGCCAGGGCCTGCCGGACCAGCTTCGCGCGGTGCGGTGCGGGCTCGTTGGCCAGCAGAGTGGCGCCCTGCTGCCGGGCGAGGGCACCGAGCAGCGCCGCCTTGCCGCCGGGACCGGCACACAGATCGAGCCAGCGTTCGCCGGTTCTGTCAGTACCAGTCCCGTCAGTACCAGTCCCGTCAGTGCCAGTCCCGGTGCCGCCGGCGGCGAGGCGGCCGGTGCCGGCGGTCCCAAGGTCGACGGCGGCCATGGCGCGGGCCACGAGCTGCGAGCCGACGTCCTGGACCCGGGTGCTGCCCTCGCGCACCGAGGCGAGCCGGCCGAGGTCGCCGCCGCTGGAGAGCGCCGAGCCTTCGACGAGTTCGCCGGGCGTCGCGCCGCCTTCGAGGGCCTCGTCCAGGCTTCCCAGCCCGGGCAGCGCCACGAGGTTGACCACAGGTGCGGCGTTGTCCGCCTCGAGGAGGTCACTGATTTCAGTGACCGGACGGCCGTGGGCCACGAGGGACTGCCGCAACGCACGGACGATCCATTCCGGGTGGGCGTAGCGGATCGAGGCGATCCTGGTTTCGTCCGTCTCGTCGCTGAGCAGCAGCGCCAGCCACTCCTCAAGGGTGTGCGCGGAGACCTTCCGCAGGACGGCGTTGATGAGGGCCGAGGGCCCGGCGCCGATCACGGCGCGGGCGAGGCCGACCGTCTGGTCCAGGGCGGCGTGCGCGGGGACGCGCATGGCCACCAGCTGATGGACGCCGATCCGCAGCGCATCCAGGATGGCCGGGTCCAGCTGGTCCAGCGGCCGGTCCACGCAGCGGGACAGGATCGCGTCGTAGGTGCCCTGGCCGCGCAGCGCGCCGTAGCTCAGCTCGGTGGCGAATCCGGCGTCGCGCTTGTCCAGTCCGTGGTGCCGGATCCGGGCCGGCAGCACGAGGTTCGCATACGCGTCCTCGGACGCGACGGCGCGCAGCACCTCGAAGGCGACCAGCCTGGCCGGATCCGCACGGCGGGTGCGCTGGGAGGGGGCGTTCTCGGTGAAGCCGCGCTGGGGGCCGCGGTTGCGTTCCCGGCCCTGCGCGTCGCGCTGGCTGCCGTCGCGCGGGCTGCCATCGCGTCCCCGGCCGCCCGGGCCGCCACTCTGCCCGGTACCGCGCTGGCCGCCGCCACCCGCTCCGCCGCGCTGGGGGCCCCTGCCACGGCCGCTGCCGCTCGTCCCGGACTCGCTCATTCGAATACCACGCTTTCAAGTGTTGCCTGCCCGCGCGCCCAATCGGCGGCGGTCATCATTTTCTTGCCCGAAGGCTGGACCCGGGTGAGTTCAACCGGGTGAGAGCCGGTTCCCACCAGCACGCTCCTGCCGTCCACGGCCAACTGTCCGGGCTGCAGGGCGGGGGCCTCGGGCCGGAGCAGCACCGGTTCCACCTTGATTCGCTGCCCATCCAGGGCGGTCCAGGCGCCCGGCTCGGGCGTGACGCCGCGCGCCCGCCGTCCGAGCGCAAGGGCCGGCTGCCGCCAGTCGAGCCGGCCGTCCTCGAGGGTGAGTTTGGGGGCAAGGCTGACGTCGCCGTGCTGCGGCACGGCCGTCGCCTGGCCGACGTCGACGGCGGACAGCGTCTGGGTGAGCAGTACGGCGCCGCTGTGGGAGAGCCGTTCGAGCAGGACCCCGGCGGTGTCGCCGGGGCGGACGGCTTCGGTCAGCGTGCCGAACACCGGACCGGTGTCCAGCCCCTCTTCAAGGAGGAAGGTGACGGCGCCGGTGACGTCGTCGCCGGCGATGAGGGCCCGCTGCACCGGCGCGGCCCCGCGCCAGGCCGGCAGCAGGGAGAAGTGCAGGTTGATCCAGCCGTGGCGGGGGACGTCCAGGGCGGCCCGCGGAATGAGCCCGCCGTATGCCACGATCGCGGCGACGTCGGGGGCGGCGGCGGCAATCCTGGCGGTGACGTCGGCGTCGACCTTGGCCGCATGGATGACCTCGATGCCGAGTTCGGCGGCCCGGGCGGCCACCGGTGACGGCGTCAGCACGCGCTTGCGTCCCAGCGGCGCATCCGGGCGGGTGAGGACGGCGACGACGTCGAACCCGGCCTCGACGAGCGCGTCCAGGGACGGCACGGCGACGCCAGGCGTCCCCGCGAAGAGTACCCTCACTGGGGGTTTCCGAAGGAGCCGGTGCCGAAGCTGGACCCTACAGTCCTGGCGCGCTTCGCCGTCGTCTGCTCGGTGATGGCGTCGTAGTTGGCGTTCCGGATCGCCCGCAGCGCCGTCTTGCGGTCTTCGCCTTCGAGCCGGTCGGTGAAGAGGATGCCGTCCAGGTGGTCGGTCTCGTGCTGGAAGCAGCGGGCCAGCATGCCCTCACCCTCCACCGCGACGGGGTTGCCGTGGAGGTCGACGCCGGTGACTCGGGTGTGCCGGCGGCGCCGGACCGGGAAGCCCAGGCCGGGGATGGAGAGGCAGCCCTCGCCCTCGTCCGGCTGGAAGTCATCGCTGTTTTCCAGCACCGGGTTGATGATGTGTCCCTCGACGCCGCCGATGCAGTAGGTGAAGACGCGCCGGCTCACACCGACCTGGGGCGCGGCCAGGCCTGCGCCGTCGACGTCCTCCATGGTCTCTGTCATGTCCGCCACGAGCTTCGCCAGTTCAGGCCCGAATTCCGTCACGGGATCGGCAACTGTGCGCAGCACAGGATCACCGATGATGCGGATATTCAAAATGGCCATGGGCAGTCTGTCCTTACGATGGGCGGCTACGGGATCCAATCCAGTTTAGTTGCCCCGGCCCGCGTCCCGAACGTCCTCGCCCGATCCGCCTCGGTGGGCCGGATCGGCTGGGGATGCAGACGCTGGGGCGGATCGGCTGATGGATGCCGAGGTGGGGAGCGGATCGGCTGAGGGATGGCGCCGTCGGGGCGGATATCCCGTTTTTCGGAGCTTCAACAAGATCAACGGGCATCTCGGCTCCCGGCTGCCTACGGCACGCCTGGTGCCCCCTGGCGGGGTGCGTTGGGATCCCGCTGACACGACTGGCCCGACCGGCGAGTATGCGGTGCGCCGGTTCACGAAGCGCGGAACGCCCGACGGCGGGGACTCCGGCGCCGCGGAACGTGGAGTGGCAAACAATGTCAGAGCCCTCTGATTGAGTGTAGCTATGGAAGCCATCGGGGATTTCATTCCCTTCCAGGACACAGACGCAGAGCGGGACGCGGGCACAGGCCGTGGTCCAGCCCGGGCCCTGCAGCGCCACCCGGGGCCCAAGGCAACGGATCACAGCAAACCGGCGCTCCCGGACCGCCCGGCGATAATGGCCGCCGGGACGGGCAGGGATTCGAACAACACCCCCACCTCATATCGTCGCCTGATAATGTCCGAGCCCTCTGATTGAGTGCAGCTATGGAAGCCATCGGGGATTTCAATCCCTTCCAGGACGCAGGGCGGGATGCGGGCCGGGTCACAGGCCGTGGTCCGGCCCGGGCCCTGCAGCCTGGTCTGGACAGCGCCCTCGCCGCGCTCCACGAGGTGGGCTCGGCGGCGGCAGGGGACGCGGCGGACTGGGGATTCCGGACGGCGTCTGACTTCGCCGGCCGGGTGGAGGAACTCTCGCGGACGGTGGAGTACCTGCAGCTCGTGGCGGCCGCCGCCGTGGACCGGACCCGGAAACAGTCCGCCGCGGCTCCTTCGAGGGGCAGCGCCAGCTGGACCACCGGCTGGCGCGACACCTCCGGCGGGTGGGAGACCGGCGGCGGCCCGGCCGGCGCACCCGGGGCCGTCGCTGCCGCCGGGGCCGTCGCTACCGCCGGGGCCGTCGCTACCGCCGGGGCCGTCGCTACCGCCGGGGCCGTCGCTTCCGCCGGCGCCGTGGCAACGTCCGGAGCGGTAGCTCCCTCGGTCGCCGTGGACGGTATGCCCGGTGCGGTGGCTACGTCCGGGGCGGTGGATCCCTTGGTTGCCGTGGACGACGGCTACCGGAACACCGCGGAGTTCCTGCGGGCGCGGCTGCGGATCAGCGCCTCCGAGGCCCGGCACCGGCTCTGCCTGGCCGCGAAACTCCTGCCACGGCCGGGCCTTGCCGGACGGCAACTGCCTCCCGCGCACGAGGAACTCGGCGCCGCCGTGTCCTCCGGAGACGTCGCGTCCCGGGCCGCGACGATCATCACCGCCGCGCTGGACCGGGTCCGGCACACCGGCGACGCCGAGGCAGCCGCCCGGATGGAGCACGCCCTGACGCGCACCGCCGCCGAGAACGACCCGGACTTCCTGGCCCGCGTCGCCCGGGGCTGGACCGACGCGCTGGACCAGGACGGCGCCGAGCCCTCCGAGGAGCTGCTGCGCCAGCTCCAGGGCGCCTTCATCCGCCGGCCGCGCCATGGCCTCCAGCACCTCGAGATTTTCGCGACCGCCGAGCAGTTCGAACACCTCCTCACCGTCATGAACACCGCCACCAACCCCCGCACCACCATCCCGCAGACACCCGGCGCCCCGGCAGCCGGGGCCGCGGCAACAGCGGCCCCGGCAGCGGGTGAGGGTTCCGTCGACGGCCCCGCCGGAGGGGACACCCCTGCCGCCGGCGTGTCCGCCGCCGCTGCGAGTGCCGCCGCCGTCACGAGTGTTGCGGGCATCTCGAGTGTTGCCGCCGCTTCGAGTGCTGCGGGCGTTTCGGCCGCCGCGGGTGTGTCGGGTGCTGCGGGTGCTGCGGCCCCGGAGGATGACCCCGGGGCCCCGGGACTGGATCTCCGCTCGCGCCCGCAAAAGCTGCTCGACGGCCTCATCGGGGCCTGCAAAGCCGCCCTCGCCGCGGGCTCCCTGCCCGCCGCCGGCGGACTCCGCCCCCACGTCATGGTCACCATCGACTACCGGGACCTGCTTTCCCGGCTCGGAGACGGCCCGGCAGAAGGTCCCGGATCCCCCGGCCGGCCCGCGGCCCGGACCGGAACACTGCTGTTCACCGGCCCGGTCACGGCCTCCACCGTCCGGAAGATCGCCTGCGACGCAGACATCATCCCGGTCCTCCTCGGCGGCGAAGGCAGGATTCTGGACATCGGCAGGGCCTCGAGGGTCTTCCCGCCCCACATCCGCAAGGCCCTCACCGCACGCGACCAGGGCTGCGCCTTCCCCGGCTGCACCATCCCGGCACCATGGTGCGAAGCCCACCACATCACCTACTGGTCCCGCGGCGGAACCACCGGAACTGACAGCGGAGTACTCCTTTGTTCACGCCACCACCACGTAATCCACAAAGAACAATGGACCATCCAGGTCCGCACCGGGATCCCCTGGTTCATCCCGCCACCACACCTCGACCCGGGCCAAAGACCCCGGCGCAACGCCTACTTCCGGCCCGCAGATCTCGGCACCGCCACGTAACGCCCGAATGACGCCCGGGTGACGGCGGCCGCGGGTTAGGGCGTGCGAAGCGACCGCGGTGGCGTGTGATTGCGTGAATTCCATCAAGCGCTGCTCCGATGGCCCAGATATCGCCATGGCGGAGATCTCATCGAGCTGTGACCGACGCGATGCCGTTCGGTCTCGATAACCCGACAGCAGCCGTTCGCCCTGATGCCCCGATGTAAGCCCCCAGGTTCGGAGCCCCACGTCGGCGCAGAAGAGCCGCTGAAATCCCCGTCGCCGACGTCCGCCGTCCTGAGGTAGGCAGTCTTGAACTCCGCGGCCCCACACACACGAGCGGTGCCCTCAGGTCAGAGCGCCGATCACGGTTCCGCTCTGGATTCTGCTCATCACCGGTGCCGTCCTGGCGGCCACCCACTCGGCCCACCCTGCTCCCGGCCACCGTTGTTATCGGAATTCGGCGGCCCTTCGGCACACCGCGGGTTCAGCGCTGCGGGTTCAGCGCTGCGGGTTCAGCGCTGCGGGGGCGGGGCCAGCGGCAGCAGTGCCGTTCCGGCTACGGCCGTATCGGCGGACATCTCCCAAACACGACGCAGGGCGCAGAACTTCCACCAGTGGTGTTTCAGGACGTCCGGGTTGGCCCGCAGGGGACGCACTTCCGTCTCGCCGACGGCAACCGCCAGCAGGATCGGGGATTCGCCGTGTTTCCAGGCCTCCCATTCCCCGGCCGCCGGATCCACGAGGCTTTCTTCGGCCTTCATGCCGGCCACGAGTTGCATCACCACTTTGTCATCGAGGGGCTTGACCGTGCCGTCCCTGCTGGTGCCCTTGGTCTTGTAGTCGATGAGGCAGATGCGGCCGTTGATCTTGGCGACGAGGTCCAAGGTTCCGGCGTAGCCGACCGTCCTGTTCCAGACCGTGATCTCCGGCGCGATCGGCTCCACCTGGAAGAGCTCCCACCACTCGTCGAAGCGGGCGGCGAAGGCTTCCTCGCCGTTGGCGGCCAGCAACTCCCTGGTTTCCTTCATCTGGTGCGGCCGGCCGAGGGCACGCAGGGCCACCTGCTCGCAGTAGTTGTGGACCCGGTCCCCGCGTTTCGCGGCGTCGTCGCGGTAAGTCTCGGCCGCCTTGGCCGCACGGCTCACCGCCTGGCGCACCTTGGCCGGGCTGCCAAGAATGCCGGGCAGCGTGGGGTCCTGGGCGAGGCTGTTTGCGCCCATGTACCCGAACCAGCCGTCCAGGCCGTGGGGCTGCTGCCCGATCACGTTGGTGATGGAGGGTACCGAAAACTGCTCGGACGTGGATCGTGCGTACATCCGGCCATGGTCCGTGGCGTGGGCAAGAAGTGGAGCGGTCATGGAAAGACTCTTTCACAGGGGTCGGACAGCGGAACTGCAAGAGCGGCCCAGCAAGCTGCCGGATCAGCGGGGCGGAAACAAAATGGTCCGCCCCACTCGGTGAGCGGAACGGACCATTTATTGGGTGGGCGATACTGGGTTCGAACCAGTGACCTCTTCGGTGTGAACGAAGCGCGCTACCACTGCGCCAATCGCCCCAATGCCATTGAATGCTAGCCCACCCCGGCGGATTTTAGAAATCGGCCTCTCGTGAGCCGGAATGCGTCGATCGCGGATCCGACGGCCAGCCGCCGTCGAACGTCTGCCCGCCCCCAAAGTCATCCGCCTGACAGGAGCGAATTACACAGCTGTAATTAGCAAAAAGCCC
Source organism: Arthrobacter sp. UYEF20 (assembly GCF_040546335.1). Taxonomy (NCBI): domain Bacteria; kingdom Bacillati; phylum Actinomycetota; class Actinomycetes; order Micrococcales; family Micrococcaceae; genus Arthrobacter; species Arthrobacter sp. UYEF20. Next base: position 49,737 of record NZ_JBEPNP010000009.1, read on the forward strand.
TAGAATCCAAGGATGAACGGGGCTTCGAGGCCCCCCGCGACGTCGCGATTTGTAGATTCCCTGAACCTCCTATAGAGTTCTTACTCGTTGGAACGCGAGGAAATGCCGAATTGCGGCGCGGAATTGCAGACAATAATGCGGACGTAGCTCAGCTGGTAGAGCACCACCTTGCCAAGGTGGATGTCGCGAGTTCGAATCTCGTCGTCCGCTCGCAGGACACTGTCACGGCAAAGGTTCTTCGGAATCCTGTCTACACGGTGGGTTGGCCGAGAGGCGAGGCAGCGGCCTGCAAAGCCGTATACACGGGTTCGAATCCCGTACCCACCTCGGTGAAAACCCTGGTTTCCGGTTCCGGCCGGATGCAAGGGGCGATTGGCGCAGCGGTAGCGCGCTTCCCTGACACGGAAGAGGTCACTGGTTCGATCCCAGTATCGCCCACCAAAGCAAGGCAACTTGCTTGACGTAGGAACCACCCGGGCATACCGGAAAGTACTACAACTGCGGACGTAGCTCAGCTGGTAGAGCACCACCTTGCCAAGGTGGATGTCGCGAGTTCGAATCTCGTCGTCCGCTCTCTGTTTACAACTCCACTCCGGATCCTTCCGGTTGCGGGCGATTGGCGCAGCGGTAGCGCGCTTCCCTGACACGGAAGAGGTCACTGGTTCGATCCCAGTATCGCCCACCATGAAAGCAGCTCCCCGGAGCTGCTTTTTTTGTGCCCACTCCCTGGCCCCATTCCCCTGTGGGCGGATATCCTTGGCACTCCCCCGGGCGGCGGCTAGGGTAGAAATCGCTAGGGGCGATCTGGCTCCGCGACCGAAGGGAGGTGCCCGTGGGTATTCTTGACGATCTGAAGGGCAAGGCTCAGAAAGTAATTGGTGGCAATCAACAGGCCATCAAGGACGGCATCGAAAAGGCAGGCGACTTCGTCGACTCCAAGACCGGCGGAAAGCACGCCGACAAGATCGATTCCGTCCAGCGGGGCGCTTCCGACTTCGTGGACAAGCAGGACGGCACGCCAGGCACTGCGCCGGCGGCCGGAGAGCCTCCTGTAGCCGGACAGCCCCCCGTCAACGTTGAGCCCCCTGCCACCGGGGAACCCCGGCAGCAGGGCCTCTGACCCAGGTACGTCAGCGAGGTGCCGGTCCCGCCGAGAGGCGGCGCCGGCACCTTCGGCGTTTACGGCGCCTTAAACCCACACGACGCTGACTCGCTTGGCGCCCATCCGAGGCCTCAGGATGGGCGCTCGGGCGTGTGTCCTAATTCTTGGGGTGACTTTTTGGCAAAATTGAGGGGATCTGGGACAAGGTACTGGCTGCGTTGTTGACCCGTGCCGACGCGGCAGGGTTGATCAATTGGGAGGTGTCGGTGGACTCCACGGTGAACCGCGCCCACCAGCATGGCACGAATCTTCCCCGCCCCACAGGGGGTCCTCTCGAATTACATGAATCTGCTCGATGAGCCTGATGATCACGCCATAGGCCGCTCCCGCGGCGGGCTGACCACCAAGATCCATGCCTTGGTTGACGGCAGCATGCGCCCATTGGTCCTGCTTCTGGGGCCTGGCCAGGGCGGGGACTCGCCCATGTTCGAAAACCTTATGGGGGCACTCAAAGTCGAACGGGAAGGTCCCGGAAGCCCCCTTACCCGCCCGGACCGGGCCATGGCTGACAAGGCCTACTCATCCAAGGCAATCCGGACCTACCTGCGCGGGCGCGGCATTGAATGCGTCATCCCCGAAAAGGAAGATCAGAAAGCCAACCGCAAACGCAAAGGCTCCTCCGGCGGACGACCCGTCACCTACGACAAAGAAGCGTACCAACGGCGCAATGTCGTCGAGCGCAGTTTCAACACCCTCAAGCAATGGCGCTCCCTGGCCACGCGCTACGACAAACTGGCCCTCACCTACCGCTCACCGACCGTCCTGCACGCCGTCGTCGTCTGGAGCACCCTATTGGGAGACACGCCCTAGCCGACGAATCATGCTTGCCCTCGATCCTGACGATCGTCGTTTTCGCGACACCGAGTAGACATGGGGCCCCGGATGTTGTGACCTAGAGCGCGGCTTTAAGTATGCCCCTCCTGCGGTTCGCTGAGTGTCGGGCGAGTAGACCGGCTGCCGGGGACTGGCCAGCTTGCGAATGCCTGACGGGGTCGATTACCAAGGGCGGCTGCGCGGAGGTCTCGGAGCTTTCGCGCAGGCGCTTAATCCCGAGTGGAGTCATCCTGTTCAGGCGAATCGGCCTGACGCTCAGGCAAACATCCGTCGACGTCATTGCGAATGGAACCGGTGAGGGCCTCGGCAGCAGCCAGTTGCCCGGTTGTGTCAGGGACGCCCGGGAATTGAAACAGCGGAGCATCAACAGCTGCTACAGGCGGTTGGCCCGCCGAACGCATGCGAAGAAGCGCGACGGCGGAAATGAGGAACCACGCGATGTTTGTGACCACGGAGGGCCATGCTTCGTGGAATGCGCCGTTGACGATGAAGGCACATGCGCCGAGGAGGTTTGCGGCCTGGAAACGTCTGCCCGCTTTAACCCAGCCCACGGAGACAGCCAGGTACGCACTTAGGATCGTAGCCGCACCTGCCCAGCCGGCGATTTCCCACAGCGGTTCCATGGTGTCCTTTCACATGCGGTGCCCGGCTTGCTGGCGGCGGGGCGGGGTATTGACGGTGGGATTTAGGAGTTTACTTTCGGGTGGGGCCTTGCCGAATGGATCAGGCACCGCCGGATAAGGCGTTTGCTCAGACCCGGCCGCCGGCGGGCGAGGAACCTCTGCGACTCCGAAACTGCGGCCCGGCCACCGTCCGCAGCGTTGCCCACGGCATCGTCGACTTCGAGGTAGAGTCCTTCCCACGGCGCCGCGGTGAATCCGGCGCTCACCCCGGCGGCCCGCACTTCAGTGACCACGGGAGCTTGACTGGACCGGGTGGCCCGACGGCGCGTGGCGGGGCCGTGTTGGAAAGCGGCAGAAAAGGTGCGCTGGACGATGGTCATGATGGCTTCCTCTCTGAAGCTATCGGCAAACTTACGAAGTGTTAACCGCATTTCTCGGGCGCAGCGCTTCGTTCCGCCGGCTCATCTGCAGGCAGTCACATAAGGAGGGCTTTGCTTTTGACGACGTTAATCATTGGGGAAAGTAGTTCCAGAAGGGTTAGTGCCTGATCATGCGCAGCGTCGCTCTGGCCGGCGCAGGCGTCCTCGACCACCGTGACGTATCGTCCTGCGTCTGCGGCGCCCAGGGCGGTGGCAAGGATGCAGCAGTCGGTTGCTACACCGGTGAGGATAACCTCGTCCCCGACGGGAATCCGGCCTGCCAGCGCTTCGCCCCATTTGGAGAACGTCGGAAGGTCAATGGAGCCATGGGCCTGAACGTCTGGAAGCTCGATGTTCCACACGGGATCGGCGGGATCCAGGCGCATGCTCTGCCAGCGGTCGTAGTACGAGGACCACGAGCCTTCCTCGGCGGGGTCGGGGATAAAGCGTGTGATGATTGGTTCCAGCCCCGCGGCTGCCAGACGCGCGATGGTTCTCGCCGCTTCGTCGTAGCGCGGGATGTGCCACTCCCCCGGTTGGCGGAAGGCGCGTTGCATGTCAATCACGACCAGATGACGCTTTGGTCCGCCCGTCGAGGCTCTGCTGCCGCTCACGATTTTTGGCCTCCCTCTTCGGCGTAGGGATCGGCGATGCCGATGTATTGGGTGGTGGTGTATTCGGCGATGCCTTCGGAGCCGCCTTCGCGGCCCAGCCCGGACTGCTTGACGCCGCCGAATGGTGCGGCGGCGTTGGAGATGACGCCGGCGTTGAAGCCGACCATGCCGAATTCGATTTGCTCGGCCACGCGCAGCAGCCGGTTGAAGTCGCGGCTGTAGACGTAGGAGGCCAGCCCGTACTCGCTGGCGTTGGCCAGGCGGATGGCGCCCTCTTCCGTGCTGAAGGTGGTGATGGGGGCGACGGGGCCGAAGATTTCCTGCTGGAGGATCGCGGCGTCGTTCGGCACGTTGGCGAGCACGGTGGGAGGGTAAAAATAGCCAGGCCCGTCAACCGGGGAACCACCGGTGACGGCGGTGGCTCCGGCCTCGACGGCGGCGCTCACCAGGGCGTGCACGTCGTCACGGGCGCCTGCGTCGATGAGGGGTCCCACCTGAGTGCCGGGTTCGGTGCCGCGGCCGGTGGCCAGGGCGCCCATGGCTGCGGCAAACTTCCGGGTGAACTCGGCAGCGACGGACTCGTGAACCAGGAAGCGGTTGGCGGCGGTGCAGGCTTCGCCCATGTTTCGCATTTTCGCGGCCATGGCACCGTCTACGGCTTTGTCCAGGTCGGCGTCCGCGAACACGATGAACGGTGCGTTGCCGCCCAGTTCCATGGAGGTGCGCAGGACGTTCTGCGCGGCGTCGGCGATGAGGCGTTTGCCCACGGGCGTGGAACCGGTGAAGGAGACCTTACGCAGGCGCGGGTCGGCGAGCAGCGGGCCGGAGATCCCGGACGCGCTGGACGAGGGGATCACGTTGAGGACTCCGGCGGGCAGGCCGGCGTCGAGCATGGTCTGGGCGAAAAGCTGCGCGGTCAGCGGCGTGAGTTTGGCGGGTTTGAGGACCATGGTGCAGCCGGCGGCGACGGCGGGGGCAACCTTGCGGGTGGCCATGGCGAGCGGGAAGTTCCAGGGCGTGATCAGCAGGCAGGGGCCGACCGGTTTGTGCTGGACCAGGATCTTGTTCTTGCCTTCGGGCGTGGTGAGGTAGCGGCCGTAGTCCCGGACGGCCTCTTCGGAAAACCAGCGCAGGAACTCGGCCCCGTAGGTCACTTCACCCCGTGCCTCGGCGAGCGGCTTGCCCATTTCCAGGGTCATCAGCAGCGCGAAGTCGTCGGCGCGTTCGGTGACCAGGTCAAAGGCGCGGCGCAGGATTTCGGCCCGTTCCCGCGGTGCGGTGCGTGCCCAGGAAGCCTGGGCGGCGTCTGCCGCGTCGAGCGCGGCGACGGCGTCCTCGCTGGTCGCCGAGGCGAGGGTGGCGAGAACCTCGCCGGTGGCGGGGTCATGCACGTCGAACGTGCCGCCGTCGGACGCGTCCCGCCACTGTCCGTTGATAAGCAGGCCGGTGGGCACAGACGCGAGGAGCTTTGCTTCATGCTCGGTGATCACGATCTCGGTGGTCATGGTGTTTCCTTCAGCCACGTAGGGCTCCTTCCAAAGGCTTGATGGATTGATCATTGTGCGGCAGCCAACGTCCGGGACAGCTGCTTAGGCCAAATCGCGGCGCCGCTCTCGTGGTGCGATCCTGGCGAACGAGCCAGGGATAGTGCTGTTGGGCCCAAGTCCGAGGTGCTATAACATCGTGGCGCAGTTGGGTCCGCCGTCGTCCTCGGTGGGGAACCCGAGTGTCCTGCCTCGTTCGTCCCCGTATTCGACGATGCCTTGAATGACCGCCATGATCCTGCTCCATGTTGGTCGGGCCGTACCGGGGCCCCCTCGAGTACCTGATCCAGCCACGTAACGCGGTTGCCGAATCGCCTGATCTTCGAAGGCTCCGCCCAGCGGAAAGTGTCGTGTTCGTCATTGAGCGTCAGTCTGCGGCGCCGGGTGACGGCTGTGAAGGTGTGCACCAGCCACGGATTGCCTTGCTGGTCTGGCAGGAGAAGCGGTGCTCCCTGCCGGAAATCGATCAGGTCGTTCTCGGTCAGCCCTGTTTCCTCACGAAGTTCCTTGATGGCCTGCCCCTCAGGAGAGGTTCCAGGCTCGAGATATCCGGTGATGCAATGCCAGCGTCCGCGGTCATGTCCGACGGACTGGCTTCGCTTGAAGAGGGCGATCCGTCCTCGCCACTTAACGATCACGGCCACTACGGTGCGGGGCGGGCATTCTGCGGGTGAATGTGCCTTCCCGCTTACCGGTACCAGCGTTGCGGTACTCATATTGATCCTCGTCCGGCTCGGTTGTTGTAGGGCGGATGTGGTTGTGCCGTATGGCCGTGGCTATCCATGCCTGTTGTGGATTGGACAGGTGGCTCCCCCGCCTGCCGGCGGGGGAGCCACCTGGCCTTAGAGGGTTTGCCCGGCGATGCTGCGGTCGAGCACTTCATGTCCTGAGAGGCGCGGGCGCCGGTGGGTGGCGAAGTAGACGCCGGCCGCGACGGCTGCTCCGACGTAGTAGGAGAGGTCGCCGATTTGGGGGAACGCGGCCGCGATGGGGCCGGTGTAGATCGAGGACATCCAGAACGGGGAGGAGAGGACGACGCCTGCGGCCCAGGCCACGAAGCCCCACTCGAACTTCCTGCTCTTGTCGAATAGCTCGCGGAGGCCTCGCTCGGTGCGGCGCCCTCCGAAAAGGTAGTCGCACACGAGGACGGCTACGTAAGGGGCGATGCAGTAGGCCGTCAGATTGAGGAACGCCGTGAAACCTGCGTTGAACCCTTCCTGGCCGAACAGAGCTACGAGGTATGAGGCGACACAGATGACCACGACGGCGGTGTGGCGTTTGACGGGTACGCCCATGGTCTGGATGGATATGGCGCCGCCGTAGACGTTCAGAAAGTTCTGGGTGAAGGACGACAACGCGACGACGCCCAGTCCGACGGCGGCCCAGGGTCCCATGACCTCTTTAAGGGCCCCGATGCTGTCGGACGCGGTGGTGGAGGAGCCGAGGAGGGTCCCGAGGATTCCCATCCAGACCAGGGTGATGAAGTTTCCGAGCATGGTGGCCCGGCTGGCACCCCGCCGGTTGCCGGGTGTGTTGGGGAGGTAGCGAGAGTAATCGGAGGCGAACGGCATCCAGGCGACGATGAAGGAGAAGAACCATCCGAAGAAGATGATCCATCCGCCGATGCCGTCAAAGCCCGGGGCAGATTCATTGACGACGTTGACGACGCGGCCATTGGCGGCTGCAACGATGGTGATGAAGGCGAAGCCGATCACCAGGACAAAGGAGAGGATGCGCTGGAGGAAGTGGATCAGGTTGTATCCGATGACCGCCACTCCGAGCTGGATGACCATGAGAATGAGTGCAGAGAGCCAGAATGGCACGTCGGTCAGCAGCGAGATGGCCTTGCCGCCGAGAATCACGGTCACGGCGGCCCAGCCGACGCCGGCGAAGACGTTCACATATGCCACCGGGAACAGGTTGCCGATGAATCCGAGAGGTCCCCGGCCCTGCATTTGCTGGGGGACGCCCAGCCGGACGCCCATGGCCGACAGGTAGCCCATTCCTGCCGAGGAGGTCACGCCGGCGAGGACGATCGCCAGGGCGGCGGCCCAGAAGGGCAGGCCGAAATAGGCGGCGCTGAAGCCGAGGACGACGATGGGGAAGTTCATGCCTGCCGCGAACCAGAGAAAGAACTGCGAGCGGGGCTTGCCGTGGCGTTCCACGTCGGGGATGTGTTCGATGCCGTAGGGCTCGATTTTGGTGAGACTGTTGCGGTACCCGCGGTCTTCGGCGACGCTGTTTTCGGCAGCGCGCATGGTGTCTTCGCTCATTTTTGTCCTAAAGTTGGATACGCACCTTGGTGCGCTGCTTGCGAGCAGTTTGGGTCGGCGCGGCTGGTTTCCTGTCCGAGGGTGGTCAGCCGCGCCGGAACTTAGAGTTCGGCGAGGTCTGCGCCGTCGTAGAACCGGCCGGCCTTGTAGATCATGGGTGCCGTGTTGTCGATCTCGGCATGCCGGACCCGGCAGATAAAGACGGTGTGGGTCTTGGCTTGGAATCGTTCCTGGATCTCGGCTTCAAGGGATGCGGCCGAGCCGTCCAGGAGCGGGCTGCCTTTCGGGCCCTCGTGCCAGTCGAGCTCCGCAAACTTGTCCGGGGCCTTGGACGCGAAGACATTGACCGTATCCTTCTGCCCCGTTCCCAGGATGTTGATGCCGAGGTGGCTCGATGAGAAGAGCGCCGGGTAGGTACTGGAGGTCTTCTGGACACAGACGAGTACGAGCGGTGGCTCAATGGATACTGAGCAGTACGAGTTCGCTGCCAGTCCTTTGGGGGTTTCGCCGTCCTTGGTGGTGACCACGGTGACGCCCGTGATGAACTGGCGGTTGAACGCCTTCATCAGGTCTGCGTCGAGCTCGGGGAAATCGCCGGCGTCTCCAACCTCCGGTGCGGCTATCCCGCGCAGGGGACGAATCCCGAGGCCGGCCAGCAGCTCACTCCCGTCCCACGTCACGGTTTCTTTCGTGATCTTCCCGTCCTGGAGGATCAGGATGTTCGAGCCCCTGGTCTGAACAGTAAGTCCTGTTGCCGGGACGCCGAGGTATTCGTGGGTGTGAGTGCCCGTGGACGTCCAGAAGACGGCCACTGTTTCCGCACCTTCCACGATGTCGTCAATGGTCGTGCGCAGGTCCGGGAAGGCTTCCCGCACTGCGGCGATCTCTGCTTTTAGACCAGTGATATCGACAGTTGCGCCTGTCGCTTTACTGGTGCGCGTGTAGCCAGCCGCCACGAGGCCGTCGAGGGCATTTAGGTCACCCTTGTCCCAAGCCGCGAGCCAGGCTGACGTGATCAGCGGTTCAAGTGTCTGTTGCATACCAATGACGGTAAGGCAGATCACATGATCACGTCAACAGAAACCTCAAAAAACCTCAAAACACCCGGAATACAGGCATTTTGTAAAAAGCAGCCCTGCTCCCTTGACGCGCTTCTTGCATGCAACATAAGCTGTCATGCATGCAAGAAGAAATGGTGCTCAGTGTTGAAGCGGCGGAACGGCAGGGCCTCCTCGAAAAGATCCGGGGGCTCGTCCTGGGAGGCGAATTCCCGCCGGGCGCAGTGCTGCCGGAGGCTTTCCTTGCCCAGGAATTCGAAGTCAGCCGCACTCCTGTACGGGAAGCCCTCAAGCAGCTTCAGAATGAGGGACTGGTGGAGATACGTCCGAAGGTGGGAACCTTCGTCCGCGAGCCGACCCACAGGGAGATCATCGAACTGTTCCAGCTCAAGGAGTCCCTCGAGGGGCTCGCAGCATCGCTGCTCGCCCGCCGCGGCGAGACACCGGAACTGTCTGCCCTCCGCCTGAATCTCGAGGACTCCGAGGCCGCGGTCCTCACGAATGACAGCAAGGCCTACTCCCGGCTAGTACATGAGTTTCACTGGACAATCGTCCGGGGCTCGGACAATCTCAAACTTGCGGAGCACTATGAGCGGCTCATGAACCAGCTCGCCTACCAGCGGCTGGTCCTGCGCACCATTGAACACCCGGGCAGGATCGCAGCCTCCACCCGCGAGCACCGCGCCGTCCTCGAAATGATCGAACACAAAGACCCCTTCGGCGCCGAAACCGCCATGAGGAACCACGTCCACGCCTCGTCCCGAGAGGCGCTCACCGAACCAGTGCGGTCGCTCCGGAACTGAACCAACCACGAAAGGAAGCCATGCGCTTCTCCATTTTTCACGCCCTGGCCGGGGCCAAATGATGAACGTCCAGGGCTTCGACATCCGCAAGATCGTCTATTACAGCGAGGAGACCCTGCTCGAAAACGGCGTCTCCCCCGCCGTCCCGGCAGTCCGCGCCACGGCTGCGGCCGTGGTCGCCAACCCGTGGCTGGGTGGAAGGCCCACCGATGACCTGAACGAGGAAGTCGTCCAGCTCGCCCCGATCCTCGCGCGCAAACTCACCGACATACTCACCACCGCACTCGGGGGCGTGGACGCGATCCAGGCCTTCGGCAAGGCAGCAATTGTGGGCACCGGCGGCGAAATCGAACACGGCGCCGCACTCATCCACACACCGTTCTTCGGCAACCTCGTCCGGGAGTATTTCGACGGCGAATCCATCATCTGCTTCGCCGATGACCGGGCCGAGGCCGGCGCCACGCTGGTGGTGCCCCTCTGGCACAAGAACGCCGCCGCCACCCGCACGCATTACCAGACCATCACCACACGGATCGGTGACGCGCCACGGCCCGGGGAAATCGTCGTCGTGCTCGGCGCATCCACCGGACCCCGACCGCATTCGCGCATCGGAGACCGCCTCACCGACCCCGTCGTCAAAGCAGAAACCCTAGGAGAACTGATTTCATGAGCATCCGCAAAATCGTCACCCTGACCGAAGACATCCTCATCGAAGGCGGCCGCGACGTCACGCCCAACGCGCGGGTCGCCGTCGTCGCAGCCATCATCAAGAACCCCTGGGCCGGCCAGGGTTTCGTCGAGGACCTCTCCGCCGGGATCGACGGCAACGCCTCCGACATCGGCGCCCTGCTCGCCCCCCGCGTGCTCGAGGCCCTCGGCGCACCCGCCGAAGCATACGGCAAGGCCGCCATCGTCGGCCTCAACGGTGAAATCGAGCACGGTTCCGGCCTCATCCACACCCTTGCCTTTGGAAATCACTTCCGTGACGCGGCCAAAGCCACCACGCTCTTGCCGGCCGTGGAAAAACGCGGCCCCGCCGGCGTCGTGTTCGACATTCCGCTCAAGCACATCACGGATGCGACGATCCGCTCCCACCACCAGAGCATCGAGGTGCGGATCAACGACGCACCCCACGCCGATGAAATCGTGATCGCCCTCGCCGCCGCGGCCCAGGGACGCCCGCAGCAGCGCCTCGCGGCGTTCACCACCGAAACGAAGTAGGTGTCCGCCGTCGTGAGCCGCGCCCGCGTAGCACTGATCCACGGCGTCGGCCTCGACGGGTCGATGTGGGCGCCCCTGCGTGAATTCCTCGAACCGGAATACGACATTCAGGTCCTCGAACTCCTTGGGCACGGAGGCCGGGAGGCTGCGCCCGAAGGGGTGACGCTGGCCGAACTCGCGGCGGACGTCGCGGAGCGCCTGGAACCGGGCACCCATGTGGTGGGGTTCTCACTGGGTGCCCTCGTCGCGCAGCACCTGGCCCGGTTCCGGCCCGATCTGGTTGCTTCCCTGGTCTCCGTCGGATCGGTGTGCGACCGGACGGCGCAGGAGCACGCCGCGGTGATGATGCGCCTGGCCTCAGCGGCATCCGACTTCCCCGCAACGGTGGAAACCTCGATCCGCCGGTGGTACCCGGAAGGCTCCCCCGTCCCGGCGGAACTGATCGAGGCGACCAAGGAAGTCCTGCTTCGCAACGACCCGCAGTCCTTCCTGGCCTGCTACCGCGTCTTCGCAACCGCTGACGCGGAAATCGCGCCCGAACTCGTCCGGATCACCGTTCCGTCCCTTGCCGTGACCGGCGAGCTGGACCCGGGGTCGACGCCGGAGATGAGCGCCCGGCTCGCCGCGGCCATCCCCGGCTGCACGTACTCCGTCATCGGCGGGACCCGCCACATGATGCCGGTGGAACGCCCCCAAGAGCTCGCCACCACCCTCACTGCTTTCATCAAGGAGCATTCACATGTCCACTGATCGCCGCTACGAGCACTTCATCAACGGGGAATGGGCTCCGCCCTCATCCGGGGAATACTTCGACAGCACCAACCCTGCCACGCTGGACGTTCTCTACCGGGCCGCGCGCGGTAACGAGGCCGACGTCGAGCGGGCCGTGTCAGCCGCGGCGGCAGCCTTCGAAAACCCCGCATGGCGGGACCTCAGCCAGACCAAGCGCGGGCACCTGCTCCGCCGGCTGGGCGACCTCGTGGGCGAACATGCGGACGAACTCGCCCGCATGGAATCCGAAGACAACGGCAAACTCCTGCGGGAAATGCGCGCCCAGCTTGCCGCGATGCCCGAGTACTACTACTACTACGCCGGACTGGCTGACAAAATCCAAGGCGACACCATCCCGGGCTCCAGCCGGGCCATGCTGAACTACACCCTCCGCGAACCCCTCGGGGTCGTGGGCGCCATCACGCCATGGAACTCGCCGCTGACGCTGACCACCAGCAAGCTCGCCCCCGCCCTCGCAACGGGCAACACCATCGTGATCAAACCGTCCGAATACACCTCCGCCACCGTTCTGCGCCTGGCCGCACTGGCCAACGAAGCCGGATTCCCGCCCGGTGTCATCAACGTCGTCACCGGCTTCGGCGCAGAAGCCGGAGCCGCACTCGTCGATGACCGCCGGCTGGCGAAAATCTCCTTCACCGGCAGCACCGCCACCGGTGCCCGCATTGCCTCCTCCACCGCATCCCGCTTTATCGGCTCGACGCTGGAACTGGGCGGCAAATCCCCCAACATTGTCTTCGCCGACGCGGACATAGCCAATGCCTCCATGGGAGTGGTTGCCGGCATCTTCGCCGCGGCCGGCCAGACCTGCATCGCAGGCAGCCGCGTGTTCGCTCACACGTCCGTCTACGACGAACTGCTTGAGCGGGTCGCCAACCGCGCCCGCAGCATCGTCATCGGAGACCCGCTCCTGGACGCCACCGAACTCGGGCCGCTGGCCTTCCAGGACCAGCGGGACAAAGTCGCCAGTTACGTCGACCTCGGCGTCTCCGAAGGCGCCACCGTCCTTACCGGCGGCGGCCGGCCCAACACCGGCCTCGGCGGCTACTTCTTCGAACCCACCGTCCTCACCGACGTCAACAACTCCATGCGCGTGGTCAGGGAAGAGATCTTCGGCCCCGTAGCCGCGATCATGCCTTTTGAAACCGAGGAAGAAGTCCTCCGGCTCGCGAACGACACCAGCTACGGACTGGCCGCCGGCATCTGGACCACCAACCTCTCCAGGGCGCACCGCATGGCCAGCCGCCTGGAAGCCGGCACCATCTGGGTAAACACCTACCGCACCATGTCCCCCCAATCACCACGCGAAGGCTTCAAAACCAGTGGCGTCGGAGTCGAACACGGCATCGAAAGCATCCGCGAATACACCCGGGTCAAGAGCGTCTGGATCAACACGGACGAATCTCCCCTCGCCGACCCCTTCATCATGAGGAGCTGACCACATTGCCTCTTATCGAAGTCTCGATCGCCCGGGGCCGGACCCCCGAGCAACTCCGCTCTCTCATTCGCGCACTGCACCGTGCAGCCGAGAACTCTGTGGGCGCGACACCGGAAAACACCACCGTGATAGTCCGGGAAATTGAACACGAGCACTGGTCCCGCGGCGACCAGACAATTGCCGAACGCAGCGCCGCAGCCCGGGACGCAGCACCCACCCATCAAGCGTCGGCCAACATCGTCGCAGAACGAAGGAGTCACTAATGCGCTTTTCCCTCTTTGCCCACATGGAGCGCTGGGACGAATCCGTCTCACACCGCGAGTGCTTCGAGAACCTCACGGAACTCGCCCTCATCGCGGAAGCCGGAGGGTTCAGCACCGTCTGGATTGGTGAGCATCACTCGATGGAGTACACCATCTCTCCCAGTCCCATGCCCCAGCTTGCATACCTGGCAGCGCGCACGTCGCGCATTCGGCTGGGCGCCGGAACGATCATCGCACCCTTCTGGAACCCGCTGCGCGTAGCCGGCGAGACCGCGCTCCTGGATGTCATCAGCAACGGCCGCATGGAAGTGGGCCTGGCACGCGGCGCCTACCAGTTCGAGTTCGACCGCCTCATGGGCGGTATGTCCGCAGTCGATGGCGGCAAGCACCTGCGCGAGCTCGTCCCGGCCGTGCGCGCGCTCTGGAAAGGCGACTACGCCCACGACGGCGAGGTCTGGCAGTTCCCGACCTCCACCAGCGTCCCCAAGCCTCTGCAGAAGCCGACCCCGCCCATGTGGATCGCCGCCCGCGACATCTCCTCACACGAGTTCGCCGTCGCTAACGGCTGCAACGTGATGGTGACGCCGCTCATGAAGGGCGACGAGGAAGTCGAAGACCTTGCACACAAGTTCAACACCGCTGTGGAGAACAACCCCGGCGTCCCCCGCCCGGACCTCATGGTGCTGCGCCACACGCATGTCCACCCCGCCGACGAGCCCGAGGGATGGCGGCGTCCGGCCGAAGGCATCCAGAAGTTCTACCGGACATTTGATGCCTGGTTCGGAAACAAGACCACTCCCAAGAACGGTTTCCTCGAGCCCAGCCCTGCAGAGAAATTCGCCGACCGCCCGGAGTTCACGCCAGAGTCCCTCCACCAGACGGCGCTAATCGGGACGCCTGACGAGTTGATCGAGCGGCTCCGCCACTACGAGGCACTCGGCGTAGACGAGTTCAGCCTTTGGTCCGACAACAGCCTGACCCATGAGGAGAAGAAACGCTCGCTCGAGCTCTTCATCGAGCACGTCGTGCCGGCGTTCCAGGAGCAGACCGCTACCGCGGTACGCTGATGTCAACTGGTGCCGCGGGGCTCCGGCCGGGCCGATTCGGCTCCGGCCGGAGCCCCGGCACTCCTCTTCCCCGGCTCGACTGATGTGGCCGACGCCGTCGTTGTCTTTGGCCGCCGACGCTCTTGGGCTTGTTGGGGCTTTGGGCGCCAAGTGACCCCGCGTTGCTCCCGGCGGCTAGGAGGGTTCGTGGTTCTGGCCCTCGCGGGCCAGTGCGGTCAGCCGGGACACCGCCCGGAAATACTTTTTCGTGTACCCGCCGGTCATCATTTCCTCGGTGAACAGCTGATCGAACGGCACACCGCTGGCGAGGATCGGCACATCCTTGTCGTAGAGCCGGTCCGCCAGCACCACAAAGCGCAGCGCGACAGCCTGTTCCGTAATGGTGTGGACGTTCTTCCACACCACGCCCTCGATGCCGTCCAGCAGCTGGCGGTAGCGGCTCGGGTGGACACCCGCCAGGTGGTTGATCAGGGTGCTGAATTCGTCGCGCGCCACCGTCTTGCCGTCGAATTCGGCATGCATATGGTGTGTCAGGTCATCGTTGCGCAGCGGCAACGGTGCGGCCGGCAGGCCACGGTGGCGGAAGTCCTCGCCGTCGATCCGGACGACGTCGAACTGGTCCGCCAGCACCTGGATTTCTCGGGCGAAGTCGACGGCGGCAAAGCGGCCGTCGCCCAGGGACCCCGGCAGGGTGTTGGAGGTGGCCGCCAGCTTGACGCCGGCGTCGGCCAGTTCGCGCATCAGCCGGGACATCAGAACGGTGTCGCCCGGATCGTCGAGCTCGAATTCGTCGATGCAGACCAGCTTGTAGTGGCTCAGCGCCTCCACGGTCTTGCGGAAGGACAACGCGCCCACCAGGTTGGTGTATTCGACGAAGGTGCCGAACGCCTTGGGCCCGGGGGCGGCGTGCCACAGGGAGGCAAGCAGGTGGGTCTTGCCGACGCCGAATCCGCCGTCGAGGTAGATCCCGGCGCGCGAGGTGTCCTTCTTCCCGAAGAGCCGCTTGAAGAGCCCGTCGCCGTCGCGCGCGCCGACGCCCGCAGCGAAGCTCTCGAGCGCCCGGACCGCCGCAGCCTGGCTGGGCTGGGAATGATCCGGCCGGTAGCTGGAAAACGACACCTCACCGAAGCGCGGCGAGGGATAAAAACCGGTGAGGAGTTCATCCACTGAAACTGCCGGGGTGCGGGCGGCGAGCTGTTCGATCTGTACCAAGGTGGTCCGTTCTGCTGGTCACTTGTCCCCAGCAAGAATACCGGCAACGCAGGCCCTGCTTGTGAGCGGCCGAGGGAGCGGCCGGCCCACGTGACGAAGGCCATATTTCCGAGTGTGAACGGGGGCGGGACATTCCCGGCGGTGCGTGGCTACTGTTGTAGGAGACCCGGCGCCGCCATCGATCCGTCCGTGGCCCGGCCCTGACCGATTCAGTGAAAGGCCATCACCATGCCCTATCCCGTTGAGCAGAACGAAAAGTTTGCCGCCTACGCCCACCCGGAGCGGCTGGTCTCCACCGAGTGGCTGGCCACTGAAATCGAAGCCGGCGCCCTCGACGGCGGCAAGCTGGTGGTGGTGGAATCCGACGAGGATGTGTTGGTCTACGAGACCGGCCACATCCCCGGAGCGGTGAAAGTCGACTGGCACACCGACCTGAACGATGAAGTCACCCGCGACTACGTGGACGGCCGGGCGTTTGCCGCCCTGGCAGCGGCCAAGGGGATCTCCCGCGACAGCACCGTGGTGATCTACGGCGACAAATCGAACTGGTGGGCGGCCTACGCCCTGTGGGTGTTCACGCTCTTCGGCCACGAGGACGTCCGGCTCCTGGACGGCGGCCGCGACAAGTGGATCGCCGAGGACCGTGCCCTCAGCACCGAGACCACCGTGCCCGTTCCCGGCGAATACCCCGTCGTGGAGCGCAACGACGCCCCGATCCGGGCCTTCAAGGACGATGTCCTGGCGCACTTCGGCAAGCCGCTGATCGACGTCCGCTCCCCCGAGGAATACACCGGCCAGCGCACGCACATGCCCGCCTACCCTGAGGAAGGTGCCCTGCGCGGCGGCCACATCCCGACGGCTGCCTCCATCCCGTGGGCCCGCGCGGCCGCCGGCGACGGAACCTACCGCAACCGCCCCGAACTTGAAGCGCTCTACCTCGGTGAAGCCGGCCTGAAGGCGGGCGACGACGTCGTGGCCTACTGCCGCATCGGCGAGCGTTCCAGCCACACCTGGTTCGCGCTGAAGTACCTCCTGGGCTTCGACACCGTCCGCAACTATGACGGCTCCTGGACCGAATGGGGCAACGCCGTGCGCGTCCCGATCGTCAAGGGCACCGAACGCGGCGCGGTTCCGGCTGGCACGGTTCCGGCTGGCCACTGAAGGGGACAACTGAAGCTCAGTGTGGCCGGACCGGGACACAATCGGCTGCCGTGCGTAAGCTGGGAGTGATGAATACTTCTGCCCTCCCCGCCGCGCTGGCGGAAATTGTTGACGACTTCCAGGCCCTGACCGAACCCGACCGGCTGCAGCTGCTGCTCGATTTCTCGCGCGAGCTTCCGGAGCTCCCGGACCGGCTCAAGGACCACCCGGAGCTCATGGAGCAGGTGGTCGAGTGCCAGACGCCGCTGTTCCTCACCATCGAGACGGAGCCGCGCGACGGCGGTGCGCCGGACGGCGTGCGGCTCTTCTTCAAGGCGCCCCCGGAAGCCCCGACCACCCGGGGCTTCGCCGGCGTCCTGCGCGAAGGACTCGACGGGCTCAGCCCGGCCGAGATCCTGGCCGTCCCGGACGACATGCCGGAGCTGCTGGGCCTCACCCGCGCCATCACTCCCCTGCGCATGCGCGGCATGACGGCGATGCTGGGCCGGATCAAGCGCAAGGTTGCCGCGCTTCCGCAGCACTCCTGACGTTCGGCAACTGCTGATGGCCCGCAAACAGGCGTCACAGGGAACTCCGGCCACCGCGGCCCTCGCGGCGGCCGGGGTTCCTTTTGTCTCGCACCCGTACAGCCATGACCCCGCGGCGGCCAGCTACGGGCTGGAGGCCGCGGAGGTCCTTGGCGTCGATCCCGCCCGGGTGTTCAAGACCCTGATGGTCGACGTCGACGGGCGGCTCGCCGTCGGGGTGGTTCCGGTGAGCGGCAACCTGGACCTCAAGGCGATGGCCGCGGCCCTGGGCGCCAAGAAAGCCGCGATGGCGGACCCCGCCGCCGCGGAACGCCGGACCGGCTACGTGCTCGGCGGGATCTCGCCGCTGGGGCAGCGGCAGCCCTCCCCCACGGTGGTGGACGACAGCGCCCTGGCCCTGGACACGATCCTGGTCTCGGGCGGGCGGCGCGGCCTGGACATCGAGCTCAGCCCGGCCGAACTGATCCGGCTCACCGGCGCCCGCACGGCCCGGATCGGCACCGGCCGGGACTGAACATCACGGGTTGCGCACCGTCGAGATGGCATTTCGCCGCAGTATCCGCGCAAAACATTGCCGTGAAGTGCCGCCTCGGCGCGGTTAGGGCAGTTCCGGGCCGGACTGGCCCGGGTTGGGCCGGGGGGCGAGCTGCCGGCCCAGCCAGGCCGCCACGAGCCCTTCCCAGCGCTCCGGGTCCACGTTCCATTCCTTGGTATGCAGGGCGCGGTCGAACTTCTCGAAGGTGACCATCTCGGGGTTCTTCTCGGCCAGGGCCGCCGACGGGCCGTACGGGACGTATTCGTCGTCGACGCTGTGCAGGATCAGCGTCGGCGTCCGCAGTTCCACGGCGCGCGAGACCCAGTCCATCGTCTTCAGGTCCACCGGCGCGGCGAGGCCGGTCAGCCGGCGGCCCAGCTTGTGGCTCATCATCAGCTGCCCGTAGCGGCCCACGGCGGACGGGATCCGGTTGAGCTCCGCGTGGTGCGCCAGCACGTTCACCCAGTTGATCACCGGGGCGTCGAGCACCATGGCCCGGATCAGGTGGTGATAGCGGGAGAGGTCCGCGGTCTGCAGGCAGATGGCGCCGCCCATCGACCAGCCGAACAGCACCACCTCGCGGGCGCCCTGCGCCAGGGCGTAGCCGATGGCCGCCTCGACGTCCCGCCATTCGGTGGAACCGAGGCCGTAGCGTCCGTCCAGGGCTGATGGCGCGAGCCCGTCGTTGCGGTAGGAGATCAGCAGGCTGGACATGCCCAGTTCGTGTGCTGTGCGGACGGCCCGCAGGCCTTCGAGCCGGTTCGCCCCGCGCCCGTGGACCATGATCGCCCAGGTGTCCGCCTCGGGTGCCCGGATGAGCCACGCCGGTGCGGTCCCGCCGTCGACGTCGATCTGCACCTCTTCCGAGGCGAGGCCGATGCTGGCGGCGTCCGGGTGCGCGGCGCCGGTCCACCAGCCGCGCCGCGCCTTGGTGAGGTCGCCGCTGTAGACCGCCTCGACTTCCCGCAGCACCGTGCGCTCCGCCGGCGAGTAGGACACGATCCGGCCGATCCGCGCGTGGCCCCGGCCGCCGTCGAAAATGAAGCCGTAGACGCCCTCAACGGTGTTATCGGGGGTGGCCGCGAGGATGACCTGCAGCCCGTGCCCGTCACGGATCACCGCGAGGATTTCCTGGTCCTCGTCGCGGACCCTGTCCGGGGTGATCACCCGGCGGGCGAAGTACAGGGCCAGGGCGGAGGATCCGGCGGCGAGCAGTCCGGCCGCGGCGCTCCCGCCGATGATGCCCCCCAGGACCCACTTGGCGCTGGCGGGCAACGATGCCTCGGTCCCGGGTGCTGCCGCGGCGGTGACCGCCTTACCTCGGGCACGGGATACGCGGGCGGTGGGGATCCGGGGCGGGTCCGGCAGGAGTCGCTGGGAGGAAGCCATGCCACCATTCTTACCGAACGCGGCGCTCACAGCGGCATCCGGGCCGTTCCGAGACCCGGCTGCGTGCGCCGCGCCGGGCGAGGCAGGCCCGGACACGGGCAAATTCGTGCCGGGCCAGTAGCGCACGGCTAGGCTGGGGGCATGAGTGATCCAATCGTCATTTTGACAGAAGAGCCCCTCGGCGCGGATGACCGCGTCAACATCGAAGCCCTGGTTGCCGGCGGTGATGCTCCCCTGGTGGTCCTGGTACCCGCCAATACCGAGCGGCACCTGCTGGTGGACTTCCTGGAAAACCTTTCCCTGCTGGAAATATCCAAGGCCTTCCGTGAACTGACGGCACACTCCAACCCTGCCGGGGAACGGGCTGAAGCGGCCGAAACGCTGGCGCTCTCGCTCGCGGCCCTGGCCGGGCTGGGCGGCAGCGTCTCGGGCGAAATCGTCGAAGGCAGGGCCGTTGACGGCCTGGTCGCCAAGGTCAAGGAACTCGGCGCCGGACAGGCTGTGGTGATCACCCGCCCGCACGCCGTCGCTGACACCTTCCACACCGACTGGGCCAACAAGGCACAGGACAAGCTGGGCCTGCCGGTCCTGCATCTGTACGCCGGATCGGGATTTATCGGGGACTCCTGAGCGTTATTTAGGCTATGAGCATCTTTAACCACAGGCCCAAAGTCACGCCCGTAGCAGCTCCCGCCGCCGGGGATGCCGCCGAAACGGCCAGCACAGCGGTCGAAAAGTCAGATGAGCAGTGGCGCCAGGAGCTGACCCCGGAAGAGTACCGGGTACTGCGCCAGGCCGGAACCGAGCGCCCGTACACCGGCGAGTACTGGGACACCCATACCTCGGGCGTCTACCAGTGCCGGGCCTGCGGCACCGAGCTCTTCACGAGCAACGAGAAGTTCGACTCCCACTGCGGCTGGCCCTCCTTCTGGGCGCCGCTCGCGGAGGGCACCGTCCGCTACATCCACGACCGCACGCTGGGCATGGAACGTGTGGAAGTCCGCTGCGCCACCTGCGATTCCCATCTGGGCCATGTGTTCGACGGCGAAGGCTACGGAACCCCCACCGACCAGCGCTTTTGCATCAATTCCGTCTCGCTGAAGCTCGTCTCGGCTGACGACTCCGGCAAGTAGCCGCACGCCTGGTCCCGGGCAGCCCCGCCCTCACGCCTGGTCCGGGCAGCCCCGTCCGGGCAGTCCGGTCAGTTCAGCCCGGTCAGTTCAGCCCGGTCAGTTCAGCCCGGTCAGTTCGGCCCGGTCAGTTCAGCCCCGCCCGGGCTTTGGCTGGGACGGGCTCCCCGGCCCGATTGCCACAGAGTTTCTTATGCTCGAGGCATTTTTGCATTAGGGCTGCTGTTTGCTTGCTACGCTCGCCATAGATACTGACGAGCGATGCTCACGGCACACAGAAAGGCGCCTGCTGACGATGACTACTACCGCTATCACCGCCACCGCCCCCATCACTTCCAACTCCCCGGACTGGCTGCGGCTCAAGGCTGCGGCCACCGCGCTGCAGGGCCTCCAGGTGCAGGACGGATCCGTGCCCGAGGCTGCCGACCATGCGGCCGCGGCCGGTCATGTCGAAACCATCACTGCAGCGATCAGGGCCCTCTCCCCCGCCTTCCCGCACGACGCCGAATACCTCGACCTCCTCGTCAGCGACTTCGGCCGCTGGGCCGACGCCGGGTTCGGCGTCCCGGACTTCCTGGACTCCCTGCAGGCCTTCCAGCCGCAGCAGCATCGGGTCAACGGCCTGCAGCATCTCGTGGTCTTCCCGATGTACACCCAGAACGGCAGCAGCAACCGCCTGGTCGAAGCCGTGCTGATCGAGGTCATCTGGCCCGAGTTCATCGCCGGGCTGGAAGAGGGCGAATACTCCAACAAGCTCTTCGTCCCGATCCGCTTCCTGGACTTCACCCCCGGCTACAACACCAACTCCGCGGTGCTGTTCCCCGAATCCGTCGCGGTCCGGGAAACCCCCACCTTCACCTGGGGCGCCATCTTCGCGGACCGCGAGGCGGCCCGTTTCCGCCGCGTGCTCCGCGCCGCGGCGGACATCACCTCCCTGCAGCTGCCCGAGGACGCGGCGGCCCTGCTTGAGGACCAGGAGCTGACGCAGGAAACCTTCGTGATGTGGGACCTCATCCACGACCGCACCCACATGCGCGGCGATCTGCCCTTCGATCCGTTCATGATCAAGCAGCGCATGCCGTTCTTCCTCTACTCCCTCGAGGAACTGCGCTGCGACCTGACCGCCTTCCGCGAATCCGTGAAGATCGAGAAGGACGAGGACGCGGACCCGGAGGCACGCCGGCACGCCAAGCTCGTCCAGTACGCCGTCATCTTCGACCGGATCTTCCGCTTCGCCATCACCGGCAGCCGCGTCCGCAACTACGACGGCCTCGGCGGGCAACTGCTCTTCGCCTGGATGCACCAGCACCACGTCCTGCACTGGACCGACAGCAAGCTCAGCATCGACTGGGACGAGGCTGCCGACGTCGTGGTTGAACTCGGCGCGAAGATCGAGGAACTGTACTGGCGCTCTATCGACCGGCCCAAGATGGCGCACTGGCTGGCCGCCTACGAGCTGATCTCGGCGACCGTCACGCCCAACCCGGCCTCCGTCTGGGCCAAGGGCCCCGGCGCGCTCCCGCTGGACGGCCCGCCGCGCGGCCTCACGGACCAGGTGCTCGACGACGAGTTCCCGCTGTCCATGTTCTACGAGGCGCTGGAGAAGAAGATGCGGCCGGTCATCGAATCGACCGCCGGCATTACGGGGTCCTCAGACACCGGCAGGGACACCGGCTCCCCCGCCGGCACAGCAGCCGGCACGGCAATCACTGACATGAGCGCCGGATGAGTGCTGGACACGCCCTGAACGTGGTGGTCACGGGCGGCAGCGGGCCGTCCGGGATCGCCACGGCGCGCGCCCTGCACGACGCCGGGCATACAGTCTTCACGGTCGGCTCCGACGGGCCCCGGATCGAGGCCGCCGCCGCGGCGGCCGGCACCGGCGTCACGCCGCTCGTGTGCGACCTCGCGTCCCTTGCCGACGTCCGGGCGCTGCACGCCACCATCGCCGCGAAGGTGGGGGCCGTCGACGGCGTCGTGCACCTGGTGGGCGGCTGGCGCGGCGCGAAGGGCATCACCGACCAGAGCGACGAGGACTGGGACTTTTTGGAACGCGGCGCCATCACCACGCTGCGGAACGTCACCCGGGTCTTCTACGACGACCTCGCGGCCTCGGACAGTGGCCGCTTCGCCATGGTCTCCTCCACCGCCGTCGGCACCCCGACGGCGGCCACCGCCAGCTATGTGGCGGCCAAGGCCGCGGCCGAGGCGTGGACCCTTGCGGTGGCTGACGGCTTCCGCCGGGACCAGGCGGCCGCCCGCTCCGGCAGTACAGCAGACCCGGGCAGCCCAGCAGTTCCGGGCAGTACAGCAGTTCCGGGCAGTTCCGGCAATCCGGTGGAGCAGCGCAGCGCCGCCGTCGTGTTCGTGATCAAGGCGCTCGTCGACCCGGGCATGCGGGCCAACTCCCCCGAGCGGAAGTTCCCGGGCTTCACCGATGTGGAGGAGCTGGCCGCCGCCGTCGCCGGGCTCTTCACCACCCCTGCGGCGGAGCTGAACGGCCAGCGCCTGCTGCTGAACCGCTGAACCCGCTGACCTGAGCGTTCCGGCCCGACCTCCTTAGACTGAAAGTGTGAGCAAACCGATGACCAGCACAGTTGAAAATGCCCCTGCCAGCACTGCGGTGCGGCTCCATGACCCGTCCGTCCGGGGCTTTGCCTCGGACAACTACTCCGGCGTCCATCCCGAGGTGCTGGCCGCGCTGGCCGCCGCCAACGAGGGACACCAGGTCTCTTACGGCGAGGACGACTACACCGCCCGGCTGCAGCAGCTGATGGAAGGGCACTTCGGCGAGGGGATCGAATGCTTCCCGGTCTTCAACGGCACCGGCGCCAACGTGCTGTCGCTGCAGTCGCTGCTGCCGCGCTGGGGGGCGGTCATCTGCGCCTCGACGGCTCACATCAACATGGACGAGAACGGCGCCCCGGAGCGGATCGGCGGGATCAAGCTGCTCCAGGTCCGCACGGCGGACGGCAAGCTCACCCCCGAATTGATCGACCAGGAAGCCTGGGGCTGGGGCGACGAGCACCGGGCCCAGCCGCTCGCGGTGTCCATAACGCAGACCACCGAACTCGGCACGTGCTACACGCCGGAGGAAGTCCGGGCCATCGCGGAACATGTCCACTCCAAGGGCATGAAGCTGCACATGGACGGCGCCCGGCTGGCCAACGCCGCCGCGCACCTTGAGGTGCCGCTGCGGGCCTTCACCCGCGACGCCGGCGTGGACATCCTCTCCTTCGGCGGCACCAAGAACGGGCTGCTCTTCGGCGAGGTGGTGGTGGCGCTGAACCCGGAAGCGGCCCACGGCCTGATTTACCTGCGCAAGATGAACATGCAGCTGGCTTCCAAGATGCGGTTCATGTCCGCCCAGTTCATCGCCCTGCTCGAAGGTGACCTGTGGCTGCGCTCGGCCTCGCACGCCAACGCGATGGCGGCCCGGCTTCGCGCCGGCGTCGAGTCGATCCCGGGCGTCGAGCTGAGCCAGAAGACCGAATCCAACGGAGTCTTCGCGATCCTGCCTGCCGGTGTGGCTGACCGGCTGCGCACGTCCTTCCGCTTCTACGACTGGAATGAGGCGGCCCGCGAGGTCCGCTGGATGTGCTCCTTCGACACCACCGAGGACGACGTTGACTCCTTTATCGCGGCCATCAAGCGCGAACTCGCTGCCGGCTAGTCCGGCCCGCCGGCTTCCGCCCGGCCCGGCGGCTTCCGCCCGGCCGGCGGCGAGCCTGCCGGGCTTCGAAGCCCGCGTTGCATAATCTTCCATTGTGAACGCACTAGACGAGGTTCCGGCAGATTTTCTCTTCGCCTTGGGGACCCTTCGCCAAGCACGGTGCCGCAGTGAGCTGCACCTGGAGG
Organism: Arthrobacter sp. UYEF20; assembly: GCF_040546335.1. Classification (NCBI taxonomy): domain Bacteria; kingdom Bacillati; phylum Actinomycetota; class Actinomycetes; order Micrococcales; family Micrococcaceae; genus Arthrobacter; species Arthrobacter sp. UYEF20. The sequence goes on from NZ_JBEPNP010000009.1 coordinate 73,657, forward strand.
AGATTCCGGCGCCCTCACGGCTGGCACCCTTCGCAGTGGCACTGGGAGCAGAAGTCATTGCCCCGGGAGAGGCGGCAGGCGCCGGCGCCGTCCACGGTCCGGCAGCGGCGGCACTGGAACCCGCTTCCGGGAGTGACGACGTCGAACTGGCCACCGGCCGCTTCATCCTGCTCCACGATCCCGACGGCTCCGCCGTCTGGGACGGGGAGTTCAGGGTGGTGACCTACATCCGCGCCCAGCTCGAGCCCGAGATGGGCAACGACGAAATGCTCGGCTCGGTCGCCTGGACCTGGCTCGTGGAAGCACTCGACAACCACGCCGCGTCCTACCGTTCGGCCGGCGGCACCGCAACGAGGGTGCTCTCTGAAAGCTTTGGCACCCTCTCCGACCGGCCCAATTCGATCGACATCGAACTCCGCGCCTCCTGGACCCCGGCCAGCCCGGACATCACCTCACACCTGGAGGCATGGTCTGACATGGTCTGCACCTTCGCGGGGCTCCCACCGCTGCCCGACGGCGTCACCCCGCTGCCGCACCGACGGCGGGAGCCGTCATGAGCCCGCGCCGAATCGGCCCGGTTTTTGCCGAATGCGCGGTCCGCAACGCCGTGTTGCCGGTAACTTGTCGGTAAACTGAAGTCACCATGACCCCTCAAATACCGGAAATCACCACGGCCGGCGCCGTTCAAAGTAAGGCAGCCGTTCCAAGTAAGACAGAGGCCGCTGACATCACAGCCCATATCACCGTGGAGGGCTTCGACAGCCTGGTCCCCGAGGTGATCGACCTCGATGCCCCCCGCGACGGCGTGCCGCTGGTGATCGAAACCCAGTCCGGCCTGGAACGCTGCGCTGCGGCTCTTGCCGCAGGCCAAGGCCCCGCGGGAGTGGATGCCGAACGTGCCTCCGGCTTCCGCTACGGCCAGCGCGCCTTCCTGGTGCAGATCCGCCGTGAAGGCTCGGGCACCTGGCTGATCGACCCGGAAGCCTTCGGGGACCTGCGGATCGTCAACGAGGCCCTCAAGGGGGTCGAATGGATCCTGCACGCGGCCAGCCAGGACCTGCCTTGCCTGTCCGAGCTCGGCATGTGGCCGGACAAACTCTTTGACACCGAACTCGCCGCCCGGCTCGCCGGACTGCCGCGGGTGGGCCTCGCCGCCGTGATCGAACAGCTCCTGGGCTTCGGCCTCGCGAAGGAACACTCCGCGGCCGACTGGTCCACCCGCCCGCTCCCGGAACCCTGGCTGCGCTACGCTGCCCTCGACGTCGAGGTCCTGGCCGAGCTGCGCGAGGAACTCATTGAGCTCCTCGTGGCCGACGGAAAACTGGACTTCGCCAAACAGGAGTTCGCCGCCATCCTCGAGGCCGGCCAGGCCCTGCCCCGCGTCGACCCCTGGCGCAAGACCTCCGGCCTCCACCAGATCCGGGACCGGCGCCAGCTGGCCGCGGTCCGTGAACTCTGGCTGGAACGCGACTCGCTGGCGCAGAAGCGCGACGTCGCCCCGGGCCGGCTCATCCCGGACTCCGCCCTCGTGGCCGCGGCCAAGGCGATGCCCACCACCGTGCCGCAACTGCTCGGCACGAAGGGATTCCATGGCCGCGCTGCCCAGCGCGAGGCGCCGCGGTGGCTGCGCTGCATCAGCACCGCCAGGAGCCTCGAGGAGCTTCCGCCCCTGCACCTGCCCACCAACGCTCCCCCGCCGCCGCGCGTCTGGGCCGACCGGGACCCTGAGGCCGCGGCACGGCTGGCCACCGCCCGGCCGAAGCTGCAGGCCAAGGCCGAGGAACTGAACCTGCCCGTGGAGAACCTGCTGACCCCCGACTACCTGCGGCGGGTGACGTGGCGTCCGCCGGTCGAGCCCAGCGAGGAAGGCATCGCCGAGGAACTCCAGAACCTCGGGGCACGCCAGTGGCAGATCGAACTCACCGCACCGCTGATCACCGAGGCCTTCCTGCACCCCGAGCCGCTGCCGGTGAAGGAACCCAGGGCCGCAGCCGAAGCGGCGGCGGACACGGCCTCCTGACGGGCATTCCGCACGCTCCTTGCCGGCAATGTTACTGACGAGTAACCTGTTGAATGATGTCGCCCGGATCCACGCTGCCTGTGGCTGTTTCGCCAACGGCGCGGATCCGGCATCCATGTCTCAATGAGGAGTCACACGTGAGCCAAGACCCGAGCAGAGAAGCCCGCAGCAGCGGAAAACCCAGCAGCGCGAATCCCCGCACCGCGGGTCCCCGCACCGTCCGCGATATCGTCTTCGTCGACGGCGTCCGCACGCCGTTCGGCCGCGCCGGCGAGAAGGGCCTCTACGCCGGAACCCGCGCCGATGACCTGGTGGTCAAGTGCATCCGGGAACTGATGTGCCGCAACCCGTCCCTGCCCGCTGAACGCATCGACGAGGTTGCCATCGCGGCCACGACGCAGACCGGCGACCAGGGCCTGACCATCGGCCGCACCGCCGCCCTGCTGGCCGGGCTGCCCCGCACGGTGCCCGGCTTCGCGATCGACCGGATGTGCGCCGGCGCGATGACCGCCGTGACCACGACGGCGAGCGGCATCGGCTTCGGCGCCTACGACATCGTGATTGCCGGCGGCGTCGAGCACATGGGCAACCACCCCATGGGCGCCGGCGCGGACCCCAACCCGCGGTTCATGTCCGAACGGATCGTGGACCCGGCGGCCCTGAACATGGGCAACACCGCCGAGAACCTGCACGACCGTTTCCCGGCCATCACCAGGGACCGCGCCGACGCGTACGCCGTCGCCTCCCAGGACAAGCTGGCCGCCGCCTACGCAAACGGCCAGATCCAGCCGGACCTGGTGCCGGTCGCCACGATGAAGCCCGGCCAGGGCTGGACCGTGAACACCGTGGACGAGCCGCCGCGGCCGGGAACGACGCTGGATGACCTCGCCGCGCTCAAGACCCCTTTCCGGGCCCACGGCCGGGTCACCGCCGGCAACGCCGCCGGCCTCAACGACGGCGCGACGGCGGCCCTGCTGGCTTCCGCCGAGGCCGCCGAAGAGCTGGGCCTGCCGGTCCGCATGCGCCTGGTCAGCTACGCCTTTGCCGGCGTGGAACCCGAGGTGATGGGCATCGGCCCGGTTCCCGCCACCGAAAAGGCCCTCAAGAACGCCGGCATCGGCATCGGGGACATCGGCCTCTTCGAGATCAACGAGGCCTTCGCCGTCCAGGTGCTCAGCTTCCTGGACCACTTCGGCATCGCCGACGACGACCCCCGGGTCAACCGCTACGGCGGCGCGATCGCCGTCGGACACCCGCTCGCCTCCTCGGGCGTGCGGCTGATGAACCAGCTGGCCCGCCAGTTCGAGGAGGACCCCTCGGTCCGCTTCGGCATGACCACGATGTGCATCGGGCTGGGCATGGGCGCCACCGTCATCTGGGAAAACCCGCACCACGCCGAGTACGGCACTGCCTTTGAACCAGCCACCACCACCGAGACTGGAGCCGCAGCATGAGCGCCGCCGATTTCCGCAAGCTTGCCGATCTCTTTCCGAACGAGACGGTCACCCACTCCTATGTCCAGGACATCCAGCTGCCCGCCGCAGGTGGGAAGACGACTGACGGCACCAGCCCCGGCACCTTCGCGCTGATCACCCTGGACAACGGGCTGGACCACTCCAAGCCGACCACCCTGGGGCCCAACACCCTGATCGAACTCGGCCTCGTCCTGGAGGGGCTGAAGGAACGCGCCGCCCGCGGCGAGATCGCCGGCGTCGGCGTCACCGGCAAGCCGTACTTCCTGGTGGCCGGCGCGGACCTGTCCACGGTCAAGTCCATCAGCGGCCGCGAACACGGGCTCTGGATGGCCCAGCTGGGCCACGAGGTTTACTCCACCCTGGCAAACCTCGGCGTCCCCAGCTTCGCCTTCATCAACGGTGTCGCCCTGGGCGGCGGGCTGGAGATCGCGCTCCAGTCCACCTACCGCACCGTGTCCACCGGCGCCGGCGCACTGGCGTTGCCCGAGGCGTTCATCGGCCTGATCCCCGGCTGGGGCGGCGTGTACCTCCTGCCGCGGCTCATCGGCCCCGAGAACGCCCTTAAGGTGATGATCGAGAACCCGCTGAGCAACAACCGCACCCTCACCGGGCCGCAGGCCTACCAGCTGGGCATGGCCGACGCGATCTTCGAGCCCGCCGACTTCATCGAACAGTCCGTCGCCTGGGCCGCGAAGGTCATCTCCGGTGCCGTGACGCCGGAGCGGGCCAACGCCGTCGACCCCGCCGCTCCGGAGGTCGCCGCCCGCTGGGCGGACGCCGTCGCCGCCGGCCGCGCCTTCGTGGAAGCCAAGACCTCCAACGCCTCCCCGGCACCGGCGAAGGTCCTGGACGCGATGGAAGCCAACCGCACCCTGACTCAGGCGGAATCCGCGGAGCTCGAATGCGAGACGCTCGCGGACCTCATGCAGACCGACGAGTTCCGTTCCACCGTCTACGCCTTCCTGGACCTCGTGCAGAAGCGCTCCAAACGCCCCGCCGGCGCCCCGGACCGCAAGCTCGCCCGCCCGGTGACCAAGATCGGCGTCGTGGGCGCCGGGCTGATGGCAAGCCAGCTCGCGCTGCTCTTCGCCCGCCAGCTCAAGGTGCCCGTGGTCATGACGGACATCGACCAGGCCAGGGTGGACAAGGGCGTGGGGTACGTCCACGCCGAGGTAGACACGCTCCTGGCCAAGAAACGGATCAGCCCCGACGCCGCCAACCGGACCCGGGCACTGGTGACCGGCTCCGTGTCCAAGGAGGCCTTCGCCGACGCCGACTTCGTGATCGAAGCCGTCTTTGAAGAGCTGAACGTGAAGAAGCAGGTCTTCAAGGAGGTCGAGGCGATCGTCTCCCCCGAGTGCATCCTCGCCACCAACACCTCCTCACTGTCCGTCACCGCCATGGCCGAAGACCTCGAGCACCCGGAACGGCTCGTGGGTTTCCACTTCTTCAACCCGGTGGCCGTGATGCCGCTGCTGGAGATCGTCCGGGCGCCCGGAACCGACGACGCCGTGCTGGCCACGGCGTTTGAGCTCGCGAAGGGCCTCAAGAAGTCCGCGGTGCTGGTCAAGGACGCCCCGGCGTTCGTGGTCAACCGCCTCCTGCTGCGCCTGATGGGCGAAGTGACGGCGGCCTTCGACGAGGGCACGCCCGCCGGGGTGGCGGACAATGCGCTGCGCCCGATGGGCCTGCCGATGACGCCCTTCGTCCTCGGTGCCATGGTGGGCCTGCCGGTGGCGCAGCATGTCCAGGAATCCCTGCACACCGCCTTCGGCGACCGTTTCCCGGTGTCCCAGAACCTGCAGACGCTGATCGACAACGGCGTGAAGTCCATCTGGGCCGTGCAGAATGGGACACCCGAAAAGGGCCCGGACGGCAGGCTGTTCCTTCCGGCCGAAACCCTGGCGCTGCTGTCCTTCGGCACCAGCCCGTCCACCGGCGAGGACGTGCTGCGCCGGACACAGGACGCGCTGGCAGAGGAAATCGGCCTGATGCTGGACGAGGGCGTCGTGGCCGGCCCCGAAGACATCGACCTGTGCATGATCCTCGGCGCGGGCTGGCCGATGTTCCTCGGCGGCATCACACCTTACCTGGACCGGGTGGGGGCCTCCGAACGGGTCAACGGCAGGAAGTTCCTGGCCGCCGGCGTGGCGTCCGGGCCGGCTGCCTGATCGGCCCCCGGCTTTGACCGCCGGCACCCCCGTCCGTACTGTTGATTGCCAGTGCGGACGGGGGTGCCGGCGCGTTTGGTGCCGCCGCAGTCACTGTCCTGGCGCCAGCGCCGCCGCGCCGTCGTGCGTCAGATCTCGCGCAGCCTGCCGCCGTCGAGCCGCAGGATGCGGTGTGCGCGGGCACGCGCGTAGCTGAGGTCGTGAGTGACCAGCACAACCGCGCCGCCCCGGGCCGTCGTGTCCTCGATGGCCTGCCGCAGCCGCTCAAGCCCGTACCGGTCCAGCCCCACGGTGGGCTCGTCCAGGGCCAGCACGGCCGGTTCGCGGGCCAGCACCGTGGCGAGGGCAAGCATCCGCTGGAGTGAGGCCGGCAGCTCCGCCGGGTGGGTCTCCGCAGCATCGGCCAGTCCGACGGCGGCCAGCGCCGCTTCCGCGCGGGTTGCGGCCCGCTCCGCTCCGAACAGCTTGCGGAGCCCGAAGCTCACCTCCCGGCGAACCGTCCGTTCAAAGAGCTGGTCCCGCGGCTGCTGGAACAGCAGCCCCACGGACGCGGCAACCCGGCCGGTCGGGATGCCGGCGATGCTGCTCCCGGAAACCCGGACCTCCCCGGCGTCCGGGCTCAGCAGACCGTTGAAATGGCGCAGCAGGGTTGACTTTCCTGCGCCGTTCGGGCCGGTGATGGCAATGATCTCCCCCGGCCGGACCGTCAGCTCGAGGTCCCGGAGCACAGCCGTCCGCGGCCCGGTTCCCGACGATCCGTGCGGGTCCGCGTAGCCGAAGCCGATGCCGCGCAGCTCCAGAGCCGGGGTGGTGTTGCCTGGCCCGCGGCTGGACATGTCCCTCAGGGGCGCCCGCGGGGAGGGCATGTCCGCTACAACGATGCCTGCCCGGGCCAGCACGGTCGCTTCCTCCAGCGCCGCAGGTGCGCCCCGGGCCGTGACGGTGCCGCCGTCGAGGATGATCCAGTGTGCTGCGGTACGGGCCAGCCGGTCAGCGGTCTGGCTCAGCAGCACGACGGCGGTGCCGGCGTCGAGCAGTCCCGTGATGAGCTCCCGGATCTGGGCCTCGCCTGACGGATCGAGGGAGGCCAGCGGCTCGTCGAGCACCAGCACTTCCGGGCCGGCAATCACGGCGCATCCCACGGCAAGGCGCCGCAGTTCCCCGCCGGAGAGCGTGGCGGGGTCCCGGTCCAGCAGATCTGCCAGGCCGGTGCGCGCGGCCGTGCTGGCCACCTCGCGGAGCATCTGGTCCCGCGGCGTGCCGTGGTTCTCGAGCCCGAAGGCGAGTTCCTCCGCCACGGTGGAGCGCACCGAAGACAGCATGGCGGAGGCGTCCTGCGGAACGAAGCCCACCCTCCGTGCCCACGCACCGGAATCGATCCGGGGATCGTCCCCGCCGCCGCGGAACTCCAGGCATGTCGCACCGAGCTGCAGGCTGCCACGGAGGCTGCCAGCAGGGCCAGGCCGCAGCCAGCCGGCCAGCAGTTTTCCCAGCGTCGTCTTTCCGCTGCCGGAGCCGCCCAGGACCGCTGTCAGCGTTCCCGGGGTGGCAACCAGCCCGAGCCCGCGCAACACGGGGGCGGTATCCCCGTGGAAAGTGAAGGTATCGACGCTCGCGCCCAGGGCGGGCCAGGCGGCGGCAGTCACGGAGTCCACCCGGCCGGCCACGAGGCGGCGAACCGCAGGGCCACGGCGGTGGCAGCGAGCAGCAGGGCTGCGGCCCGGGCCAGCCGTTGGCCGGGCGCGTCCGCGACCTCGCGGTAGCTGGTCCGCGGACCGGTGCTGCCGAAGCCCCGGGCGTCTAGGGCCTGGGCACGGCTGCCGGCGTCCTCGATCAGCCCCAGGACCAGCGGAACCATCTGCAGCCGGACGGCCCCGAGCCGGGACAGCACCCCGCCGCGGAGGACCAGGCCGCGGGCTTCCTGCGCCTGCCGGATGCGGTCGAGCCTGCCTGCGATGGCCGGCAGCAGCGTCAGGGTGGATGCCAGGACGAAGCCAAGCTGCGGCGGCACCCGCCGTGCCGAGAGTGCGGCAACGAGGTCAGGAACACTGACCGTGCAAGAGAACAGCAGCAGGACCACCACGCAGGCGGCCGTGCGCGTACCCAGTTCCAGGGCGAAGCTCAGCCCTTCCGCCGTCACCCGCGCCGGACCCCAGGCGGCAAGGACAGTGTGTCCTTCGGGAAAGAACAGCCCGTGCAGGACCAGGAGTGACAGCCACAGGGGGGCCAGGATCACGGCTGCCGCCGTCAGTACCCGGGTCCCGACCCCGGCGCGGACGGCCAGCAGCGCCGCCCCGAGGGCGACGGCGACGGACAGCGGCCAGCTTGCTGCCGCCGTCGTGATGACCGCGGCGCAGCCGGCCGCAGTCAGCGCCGTGAGCGGGTGGAGGGTGGATCGCGTTCTTCCGGCGGGCACGGCTCAGGCTTCGGGCGTTCCCGGGGCCGTGCCGGCGAGCACGCGGAACCGCCGGACGAAGGGGAACTGGAAGGTGGTGCGTCGCGGCAAGGCATAGACGAGCAGCGCGGCGATTACGAAGACGATCGCCTTGTCCATCGGGTCCGAGATCAGCGCCTGCTTGGTGATGGCCGCGAGCAGGGTGTCGCCCATGGCGCGGAAGGCGCTGACGATCGCACCGGTGCCCACGCCGGACGTGCCGCCGAAGACGAAGGCGGCGATCGGAGCGGAGACGACGCCGGCGAGGATGCCGGTCATGAACCCCGCGACCGGTGCCAGGTAGAACCGGCGGAACAGTCCGCTGCGCGCGGCCACGCCGGCCAGGAAGCCGATCAGGGCTGCGCCGGCGGCGAAGGGCAGGACGGTGGGGTTGAAGAAGGACCACACGACGCTGCTGAGCGCTCCGGTGGCGGCACCGGCAGCGGGACCGGCCAGGACGGCGATCAAAACCGTGCCGATCGCGTCGAAGTAGAACGGCAGCCCGGTGCTGCCCATGAGCTGGCCGAGGACCACGTTCAAGATCAGCGCCACCGGCATCAGGACCACGGTGGAGGTAGGGAGGACCGGCAGCACGGCGACGATCAGCAGCACGGCGCCGAGCAGGAATCCGCCGAGCGCCACGAGCGCGGAGAAGCTCGCCGGGCCGTTGGCGATGTCCGCCGGCTGGGTGAGGACAAGGAAGATGTACGTGGCCGCGATGGAGGCAGCCCCGGCCAGTTCCAGCAGGCGGCGTCGGCCGGCCGCGTGCCCGGAGTAGGGGTCAGATCCGGGGCCGGAGCCGGGGAGGGTCAGGGACTGCGGTGACATGGGATGGTCCTTCGGCTGGGTAGCTGCAACATCCGCCTATGTCACCTCGGCGCAGCTACCATCCTAGCGAGCAGCGGACCGTGCTGTGAACGGGTGTCGCGCCGGAGTGCCCGTTGGATGAGGTGGATGCCGATCAGGAGAGGAACTTGTCCGGGGTGAGCGGCAACTCTCGAATTCGAATTCCTGTCGCGTTGTAGGAGGCATTCGCAATCGCCGCTGCCGCTCCCACGATGCCGATTTCACCGATTCCCCTGGCCCCGAGCGGCCCGGCGTGATGGTCGATTTCGTCGAGCCAGATCGCCTCCACGTCGGCGATGTCGGCGTTGGTCGGGATGTGGTACTCGGCGAAGTCGTGGTTCATGATGCAGCCAAACCGGGCATCCATAACGCTTTCCTCGTGGAGTGCCATGCCGATTCCCATGGTCATTCCGCCGATGAACTGAGAGCGCGCCGTGCGGGGATTGATGATGCGGCCGGCGGAGAACACTCCGAGCATCCGGGACACCCGGACCTCGCCGGTGTCGGCATGCACGCGGACTTCAGCGAACTGGGCGCCGAAGGAGTGCATCGCATAGCGCTCATTATCGGGATCCACCGGTGCCTTTGCCTGCGTCTCGGCACCGGATGCAGGATTATCGCCATGCTCTTTCCGGAAAGCATCGGCCGCGGCGATGATTGTCCCACCCCAGCTTGCGGTGCCCGAGGAACCACCGGCCACACTGGCTACGGGGAGGGAGGTATCGCCGATTTCGAGCCGTACCAACTCCACCGGACAGTCCAACGCATCGGCCGCAATCTGGGTCAAAGTGGTCCAGGTTCCGGTGCCCAAGTCCGCTGCACCGATTTGTACCGTGTAGCTGCCGTCATTATCGAAGGAAATCCGCGCGGTGTTGCCCGGAATGCGCATGAACGGATACGTCGCACTGGCAACACCCAGCCCTACCAGCCAGCCATCCTCCAGCCGGCTCCGCGGCGGTGCCGAACGCTGGTCCCAACCGAAGCGCCCGGCGCCCTCGCTGAAACACTCCAGCAAATGGCGGCTGGAGAATGGCCTCCCGGATTCCGGATCAACTTCCGGTTCGTTGCGGACCCGGAGCTCAATGGGGTCCAGCCCGCAGGCTTCGGCCAGTTCGTCCATGGCAACTTCCGGGCCGAACATGCCCGGGCATTCGCCGGGCGCACGCATCCACGATGGGATCGGGACATCCAACGCAGCCACACGGTGCGTGGTCCTGCGGTTAGGCGCCGCATACATCATCCGTGCGGGGATGGCGGTCTGCTCGGCGAACTCCTTGATCCTGGAGGTCTGCTCCACCACGTCCTGTGAGATAGCGGTGAGCCGGCCGTCGTCGTGCGCGCCCAACCGCACATGCTGGATGGTGGGCGTCCGGTAGCCCGCGAGCGAAAACATCTGCTGGCGCGTCAACGCGAACTTCACCGGCCGGCCGTTGCTGCATTTGGCCGCAAGTGCGGCAAGCACTACGTGGGCGTGCGGAAGGCCCTTGGACCCGAAGCCGCCGCCCACGTGAGGTGCGATGACCCGGACATCTTCAGGCTCCAGTCCAAAAATCGGCGCAATAGTCTGCCGGACGGGATGGACGCCCTGGGTGGAGTCATACAGCGTCAGGCGCCCGCCGTCCCAGACCGCCACGGTGGTGTGCGGTTCCATCGGATTATTGTGCACGGTTGGAGTGGTGTAGGTGTGATCGATGACGACGGCGGCCTCCGCCAGTGCGGCCTCGACGTCACCTGCGGACGTATCCGTTTCATACCCGGCGTTGACGTGCTCCGGTGCGTACAGTCCGGGGTGGTCCGGGGTGAGTTGGGCATCGTGCTCGGCCGTCTCGTATCCCACGGTCACCAGAGAGGCCGCGTGGCGCGCGGTTTCGGGGGTTTCTGCAATCACGGCGCCGACGAACTGGCCGCGGAAGCCGACGTCGGGGCCCTGCAGAACGGTGTACTCCGCGTCGTCGGTCCGGGCCAGTTTCGGGGCGTTGAGATGGGTGATCACTGCGATCACGCCGTCGAGCGCCTCGGCCTCAGCCGTGTCGATTCGGCTTACTTTTCCCCGCGCGATGGTCGCCTGGACGGGGTGCAGATAGGTGGGGTTGTCTACTGGTTGTTCGAAGGCGTAGCGCGCGGTGCCCCGCACTTTCGCTATGCCGTCTAGGCGCCGGAGGCTGGTGCCGATTGATTTGGATTCGAGCAGTTCAGACATCGTTCCGCCTTCCGGTGAGATCCCGGAGCACCGCAACCATAACGTTGCGGGCCATGGGTATTTTGAAGGCGTTGTCCCGCAGCGCCGCCGCGAATTCCAGTTCCGCTTCAGCAGCTGTGCGAAAATTCTCCTCCGTGGCCTCCGCACCGCGCAGGATTTCCTCGGCGCGTTCTGCGCGCCAGGGTTTGTGGGCCACTCCGCCGAGCGCCATGCGCACTTCGCGGATGGTCCCGCCGCCGTCCATGGCAATCACGGCCGCCACGGACACCAGCGCGAACGCGTACGACGCGCGGTCCCGCACCTTCCGGTACGCTGACCGGCTGTAAGTGCCCGCTGGCAGATCCACCGCAGTGATCAGCTCGCCGTGCTCCAGCATTGTGTCGCGGTCCGGCTCGTCACCGGGAAGACGGTGGAACGCGGTCAGCGGGAGAGTGCGTTCGCCTCCTGGTCCCAGGACCACGATTTCGGCATCGAGTGCGGTCATCGCGACCGCCATATCGGAGGGGTGAACGGCCACGCAGCTGTCCGAGGCGCCAAGGATGGCGTGGTTCCGGGTGTAGCCCTCAAGGGCCGAGCAGCCTGAACCGGGCTCACGCTTGTTGCATGGCGTCGTCACATCCTGGAAGTAGACGCACCGGGTGCGCTGGAGCAGATTTCCGCCGGTGGTGGCCATGTTGCGGAGCTGACCGGAGGCGCCGGCCAGCAGCGCCTCGGCGAGCACGGGATAGCGTTGCCGGATGAGTGGGTGCGCCGCGAGGTCGCTGTTACGGAGCGTCGCGCCAACCCGCACCCGGCCGTCCGCGAGTTCTTCAACGGTGTCCAGCGGAAGCCTGCTGACGTCCACCAGCAGATCCGGGTTGGCGATGCCGAGCTTCATGTGATCCACAAGGTTGGTGCCGCCGCCGAGGAACTTGGCGCCGGGGCGTCCGGTAACCTCCGCAACCGCGCTGGCTGGATCTTCGGCACGCTGGTAGTCGAAGGGCATCATGATTTGGCACCGGCCTTCTGCACTGTCTCTCCAGCGGCACTTTTCCCCGCGGCGCCTTTCCCCACGGCGTCCCGGATCGCGGCCACGATGTTCACATAGGCGCCGCATCGGCAGAGGTTTCCGCTCATACGTTCGCGAATCTCGTCATCGTTCAATTCCACCGGTCCGTTGAGATCGGCGGTGACGTGGCTTGGATGTCCCGCAGCGGCTTCCCGCAGCATTCCCACCGCGGAACACACCTGCCCGGGAGTGCAGTACCCGCACTGGAACCCGTCCCTGTCCAGGAAGGCCTCCTGCACGGGATGCAGTTCATCGCCCTCGCCGAGTCCCTGGGCCGTGGTGACCTCCGCGCCGTCCTCCGCTACGGCGAGCACCAGGCAGGAGGTCACGCGCCGCCCCTCAAGCAGCACCGTGCAGGCGCCGCACTGGCCGTGATCGCAACCCTTCTTCGGCGACGTAACGTCGAGCCTGTCCCGCAGCGCGTCCAACAGAGTCGTGCGGGTATCCACGGTCAACGGCCTCTTGACCCCGTCCACCAGCAGTGTGATCTGAACGTCCATGAATGGAGCACCTCCGGTTGGTACGGACGGGTTGCAGCGGGCCGGCCAAGTGCCAGATACTAAGCGTGCTGATTTCCAAATCTAACCCAGTGATCAGCGGTGAACAACCCTATGCCCGGAGCGGCGGGCCTGCTCCGGCCAGTGGCCCGTTGGGAGTGCCCGCTACCGGCCGCCGAGCCGGCGGGCCAGGGCGCCGACGGAGGAGATCAGCTCATCAAAGCACTGTTCCGGATCGTTGGAGGCCACGATCCGGGCGTTGGGCGGCAGTCCCCAGAGTCCCCGGTAGTCGGCCACCGTGGTGCCGATGAGCAGCGGCGAAGAGGTTTCGACGTCGACTGTTGCCAGCCGCGCCGTGAGCTCGGTGCGGCCGACGGCGGCGCAGGCCGCGAAGGCATCGTGCATGTGCGCCACGTAGCCCTGATCGTGGCTGCGGTGGAACTCCAGGTAGAACCGGATCGCGTCGGACAGGCAGGCGACGAGCGGGCTGCTGGAGGTGCTGCGGAGCCCCTCGGGCTGGCCCGGCAGGACCAGTTCCGGGCCGTCGGTGCCGGCGGCCTCCGCGAGCCGGCGCAGGTGCTCCGGCCGCATTTCGATCCGCTCCGTGGTTTCCAGCGCGCACACCAGCGGGAGCTTGTCCTCGGGCAGGCCGCGGTAGGCCGCGAAGACTTCCCGGGCGGCGTGCGGGTCCACCGAGACGTTCCACTCGGCCGTCGGGGTGGTGTTGCCCTGGTAGTAGAAGCTCCCGCCCATGATGACCAGGCCCTTGAGCAGCCGCGGCAGTTCCGGTTCCCGGCGCAGGGCCAGGGCGAAGTTGGTCAACGGCCCGGTGATGAGCCCGGTCAGCTCCCCCGGGTGTGCCCGGGCTTCCTGTACCCAGACGTCGACGGCGTGCCGGGCCGAGACCTGCTGGGCGGCCGGCGGTAGTTCAGCGTAGCCGATCCCCTGCGGCCCGTGCGTTTCCTCGGTGGTCACCAGCGGGATCTCCAGGGGCACCTCGGCACCGATGGCGACCTCCACGCCCGGGCTCCCGCACAGCTCCAGCAGGGCCAGGTTGTTCAGCGCCACCTGGCGGGCGCCCACGTTGCCGGCGGTGCAGGTGATGGCCTGGATCTGCACCTCCGGGCGGGACAGCAGGTACACGAGGGCCAGTGCGTCGTCGATTCCGGTGTCGACGTCCATCAGCACGGAATGCGTCAGGGCAGGCTCACGGTCCATTTAGAACAGGGCGACCTTCGGCGCCCGCGGGAAGAGGTCGTCGAGTTCTGCCAGTTCCGCGGCGCTCGGGATCCAGGCCACGGCCGCGGCGTTCTGCCGGATCTGCTCGGGCCGGGTGGCGCCGGCGATGACGCTGCTGACGGAGGGCTGGGCCGCAAGCCAAGAGAAAGCGACCTGGATCTCGTTGAGGCCCCGCTCCAGGGCGAAGGCGCTGAAGCTGTCCAGCTGCTCCCAGTCGGCGTCGTGGACGAGGTTGGTGCGGGTGTGGCTCAGCCGCGAGCCGGCCGGCGCCTTGCCCGGGGCGTACTTGCCGGTCAGCAGGCCGTTGGCCAGCGGGAAGTACGGCAGCACGCCCAGTCCGTAGGCCTCCGCAGCGGGGGTGACCTCAAGTTCGGCGCTGCGGTCCAGCAGGTTGTAGTGATTCTGGCTGGAGATGAAGCGTGCTCCCCCGCGGGCCCGCGCCACGAATTCGGCCTCGGCAATCTGCCAGCCGGCCCGGTTCGAGTGACCGATGTAGCGGACCTTCCCGCTCGTCACCAGCTCGTCCAGGGCTGCCAGCGTCTCGTCGATGGGTGTCAGCGGGTCCGGCGTGTGGAACTGGTACAGGTCGATCCAGTCCGTTCCCAGCCGGCGCAGGGAGGCCTCGGCGGCCTTAATGATGTAGCGGCGGGACCCGCGGGCGCCGAAGTCGTTGCCGTTGGTCCCGCTCATGTCCATGCCGAACTTCGTGCCAACGACGGCGTCGTCGCGGCGGCCGGCGAGGGCCTTGCCCAGCATCGTCTCGCTGAGGCCCGGTTCCCGGCCGTAGTTGTCCGCCACGTCGAAGAAGGTGATGCCGGCGTCCAGTGCGGCATGTACGACGGCGTCGGTCCCCTCCTGCGACTCGGTGGCCGTATTGGACCGGCCAAGGTTGTTACAGCCAAGCCCTACGACAGAGACGGTCAGTCCGGAATTTCCCACGCGGCGGTATTCAGTCATGGGATTCAGCCTATAACAGCCCGGCGCCGCTCCCGCCCGAGCCGTCCGGGAGTTCCAGTCCGTTCTCATCCAGGGCGTCCCGCAGCTGGGCCATGGTCCGCGGGCAGACCCCTGCCATGTTGGCGAGTTGGCGTTCGCCCAGCTGCACCAGTTGTTCCAGGGTTTCCACCCCGGCGTGCGCCAGGGATCTGCGGGCCGGTGCCGCAATCCCGCGTGGAAGCGGGGTGCGGCCCGGTTCAAAGGATTTCGGCGTCATTGCGGTTGCCTTTCAGTTGGTAGCCCCCAAACTGATGTGACCCTTACGGTGTGAACTGACGAGCGGTGTGAACTGGCGGAGTGGACTAGCGGTGTGAACTGGCGGAGTGGACTAGCGGAGTGGACTACAGGCTGAAGCCGTTGGCGGGCTTCGGTGAGTGCTTGAGTTTGAAGGACGTCTCGCCGAACGGTGCGGCGCCGATGCTCAGCTTGGTGAAGTCGAGATCCTCGCCGCGGATGCACACCTTAATGGCGTTGACGGCCTTGTTGACGTCCGGGGTGAGGCAGAAGATGTTCAGTTTGGCGTCGGAAAACTCGGACCGGTCCACGATCCCCAGCCCGCGCCAGGCCAGATGGCTGATGAGCGCGTCCTTGGCTTTTTCTTCTAGGTAGCGGTCGCGGTCGGTGCCGTCCTTGGTCTTCAGGGCGTACTGGGCCACCACCCAGAACTGCTCGTCCTCGGGGATTTCGGCGTAGCCGTCCTCGGCGCACTGCACCGCGAAGGCATCCATGAGTCCCTCGGCGGCGGCGGCGTCGGCGACGTCGGTCTCATCGGTTTTGCTTTGGTGCCCGACGACGCCGTGATTCATCACAAACTGGCTGTAGTCCTCGTCAAACCAGGCTTCCCTGAACTCGAGGACCCCTTCTTCGTTGCGTTTGTAGACCCGGATAATTCCGCTCATGTGCCAGTTCCTTCGTGGACCGTGCCGCAACGGCGCCACTGGGGCGCCGTCGGACGGTGTTGCTGTTCGGACGGTTGCTGTTCGGACGGTTGCTGTTCAGACGTCCTGGCTAAAGCAGCGGCAGGCTGCCGGTGCTGGGGTGTTCCTGCCCGGGCAGGGGGCGGGCGAACGGCACCTTGGTCCCAAGGACCTGGGCGACGACGTCGTGCGTGACCCTCTGGGCGGTCAAGCCAACCCGCTCCAGCACCTGGCTGCGGGTTCCGTGGTCCAGGAATTCCACCGGAAGCCCCACCTCGTTCAGTGCGGTGTCCACCCCGGCGGCCCGCATCTCCTGCCGGATCCGGGAGCCGACGCCGCCGGCGCGCACCCCGTCCTCGATGCAGATGACGAGGCGGTGGTGCGAGGCGAGGGCGATGATGGACTTGCGGACGGGCAGCAGCCAGCGGGGGTCCACCACGGTGGAGCTGATGCCCTGGGCGCCGAGCCGGTTGGAGACGTCCAGGGCGAGTTCGGACATCGCCCCGACGCTGACAATCAGGACGTCGTTTTCGGTCGAACCGGCGGGGCGGCGCGCCAGTACGTCCACGCCGTCGCTGAGCCGCTCGATGGCTTCCACCTCGGCCCCGACGCTGCCCTTGGAATAGCGGATCACGCTGGGCGCGTTCTCGATCGCGACGGCCTCGCGGAGTTCCTCGCGCAGCCGGCTGGCGTCTCGCGGGGCGGCAAGGTGCAGTCCCGGGACGATCTGGACCATGGCCATGTCCCACATGCCGTGGTGGCTTGCGCCGTCGGGCCCCGTGACCCCGGCGCGGTCCAGGACCATTGTCACCCCGGCTTTGTGCAGGGCCACATCCATGAGCAGCTGGTCGAAGGCGCGGTTGAGGAAAGTCGCGTAAAGGCTGACCACCGGGTGCAGTCCGCCAAACGCCATGCCGGCGGCGGAGGTGAGCGCGTGCTGTTCGGCGATGCCGACGTCGAACACCCGCTCGGGGTGACGCGCGGCGAACTTGTGCAGCCCTACCGGGATCAGCATGGCGCCGGTGATGCCGACGATGTCCTTGCGTTCGTCCGCGATGTCCGCGATCTCGTCCGCGAAGACGGAAGTCCAGGATTTCGCGCCGCCGGCCTGGGTGGGCTCGCCCGTCTCCGGGTCGATGATGCCGACGGCGTGGAACTGGTCCGCCTCGTGCGCGCGGGCCGGCGCGTAGCCGTGGCCCTTCTCCGTCATGGCGTGGACAATCACGGGTCCGGCGTAGTTCTTGGCGGTGGAGAGGGCGTGTTCCATGGCCTGGAGGTTGTGGCCGTCCACCGGGCCGATGTACTTCATCCCGAGGTCCTCGAACATGCCCTGCGGCGCCCACCAGTCCTTGATGCCCTTCTTCATGGCATGGAGGCTGCGGTAGGTGAACTGGCCCGCGGGTCCGCCGCTCTGCAGCTTCCGGCGCCACCAGTCCAGGGTGCCCTCATAGGCGGGCGCGGCGCGGAAGGAATCGATGGTGGGGCGCAGCGAGGCTAGATAGTCCGCGAAGCCGCCCACCGTCGGGGCGTAGGAGCGGCCGTTGTCGTTGACGACGATCACGACGCGGCGCTTCTTGTCCGCGGCAATGTTGTTGATGGCCTCCCAGGCCATGCCCCCGGTCAGGGCACCGTCGCCCACGACGGCGATGACGTAGCGGTCGCCGTCGCCGGTCAGCCCCCGGGCCCGGGAGATCCCGTCAGCCCAGGACAGGGAGGAGGAGGCGTGCGAGCTTTCGACGATGTCATGCTCGGACTCGGCGCGGTCCGGGTAGCCGGACAGTCCGCCCTGCTGGCGGAGGGTGCTGAAGTCCTGGCGGCCGGTCAGGAGTTTATGGACGTAGGACTGGTGGCCGGTATCGAAGACGATGCTGTCGCGGGGCGAGTCGAAGATCCGGTGCACCGCGATGGTCAGCTCCACGACGCCCAGGTTCGGGCCGAGGTGGCCTCCGGTCTGGGAGACGTTGCCGATCAGGAAGTCCCTGACCTCCGCTGCCAGCTGATCCAGCTGCGCCCCGGACAACTTGCTCAGGTCCTGCGGATTCCGGATAGTCTCCAAGATTCCCAACGGCCCCTCCTTCGAGTGGTAGACATGCCTTTTAACTCTAACGCCTCCGGAGGAACGCCGCTGCCGGAACAGGAGCCGCGGAACGTGAAGGCCCCGGCCGGTCATTGACCGGCCGGGGCCTTCACTGCTGCTGTTTCTCCCGCGGGGAGGGGATTTCCGCCTAGTTGGCGGAGATCTGGCGCAGCACGTACTGCAGGATACCGCCGTTGCGGTAGTAGTCCGCCTCGCCCGGAGTGTCGATGCGCAGGACCGCATCGAAGGACTTGACGGAGCCGTCTTCGGCCGTTGCCGTGACCTTGAGCGTCTTCGGCGTGGTGCCTTCGTTGAGGGCAGTGACGCCCTCGACGGCGAAGGTTTCCGTGCCGATCAGGCCCAGGGTGGCAGCGGATTCGCCGGCCGGGTACTGCAGGGGCAGGACGCCCATGCCGATCAGGTTGGAGCGGTGGATCCGCTCGTAGCTCTCGGCCACCACAGCCTTCACGCCCAGCAGTGCCGTGCCCTTGGCTGCCCAGTCACGGGACGAGCCGGAGCCGTACTCCTTGCCCGCCAGGACCACCAGCGGGGTGCCGGCGCCCTGGTAGTTCTGCGCGGCGTCGTAGACGTAGGCCTGCGGGCCGTCCGCCTGCGTGAAGTCCCGGGTGAAGCCACCCTCGACGCCCGCGCCCTCGTTGAAGTCAGCGAGCAGCTGGTTCTTGATCCGGATATTGGCGAAGGTGCCGCGGATCATGACCTCGTGGTTGCCGCGGCGTGAACCGTAGGAGTTGAAGTCCTTGCGCTCCACGCCGTTGGCCAGCAGGTACTGGCCGGCCGGGGTGTCCGACTTGAAGGAGCCGGCCGGGGAGATGTGGTCGGTCGTGACCGAATCACCGAGCTTCAGCAGCACGCGGGCGCCGCTGATGTCGGTGACAGCGTCCGGCTCAGCCTTCATGCCGTCGAAGTACGGGGGCTTCCGCACGTAGGTGGACTTCGGGTCCCAGGCGAAGGTGTCGCCGGCCGGGGTGTCGAGTGCCTTCCAGCGTGCGTCGCCGTCGAAGACGCCCTCGTAGCCGCGGGCGAACATGTCCTTGTCGATGGAGGAATCGATGACCTGCTGAACCTCGACCGGGTTCGGCCAGATGTCCTTCAGGAAAACGTCGTTGCCGGCCTCGTCCTTGCCGAGTGAATCGGTGTCAAAGTCGAAGTCCATGGAACCGGCCAGGGCGTAGGCGATGACCAGCGGCGGGGAGGCCAGGTAGTTCATCTTCACGTCCGGGTTGATCCGGCCCTCGAAGTTGCGGTTACCGGACAGCACCGCCGTGACCGAAAGGTCGTTGGCCTGGATGGCCTCGGAGATTTCGGCGTCAAGCGGGCCGGAGTTGCCGATGCAGGTGGCGCAGCCGTAGCCGACGATGTAGAAGCCAAGCTTCTCCAGGTACGGCGTCAGGCCCGACTTGTTGTAGTAGTCGGTGACCACCTTGGAACCGGGGGCCACGGAGGTCTTGACCCAGGGCTTGGACATCAGGCCCTTGTCGACGGCGTTGCGGGCCAGCAGTGCGGCGGCCAGCATCACCGACGGGTTGGACGTGTTGGTGCAGGACGTGATCGAGGCGATGGAGACCGCCCCGTGATCCAGCTCGAACTCGCGGCCGTCTTCGGTCTTGATGTGCACCGGGTTGCTCGGACGCCCGTGGGCGCCGTTCGCGGCGGACATAACGCGCTCGATTTCCGTCGTGTGGGAATCGGCGTGCGTGAAGGAAGGCGGGTCCGAGGCCGGGAAGGACTCGTCCAGGGACTCGTCCACGCTGCCGTCTTCGAGCGTGACGTAGTTGTGGATGTCCTTGCGGAACTGTTCCTTGGCATCCGTGAGCTCGATGCGGTCCTGGGGACGCTTCGGGCCGGAGATGGAGGGAACAACCGTGGACAGGTCCAGCTCGAGGTACTCGGAGAACTTGATCTCGCGGGAGGGATCGTGCCAGAGGCCCTGTTCCTTCGCGTAGGACTCCACGAGGGCCACGTTCTCGTCGGACCGGCCGGTGAGGCGCAGGTAGTCGAGGGTGACGTCGTCGATCGGGAACATGGCGGCCGTGGAGCCGAACTCCGGGCTCATGTTGCCGATGGTGGCGCGGTTGGCCAGCGGCACAGCCGCGACGCCTTCGCCGTAGAACTCGACGAACTTGCCCACCACACCGTGCTTGCGCAGCTGTTCGGTGATGGTCAGGACGACGTCGGTGGCGGTGGCGCCGGCCGGGATGGACCCGGTCAGCTTGAAGCCCACGACGCGCGGGATCAGCATGGAGACGGGCTGGCCGAGCATGGCAGCCTCGGCCTCGATGCCGCCCACGCCCCAGCCCAGCACGCCCATGCCGTTGACCATGGTGGTGTGTGAGTCGGTGCCGACGCAGGTGTCCGGGTAGGCCCGGACAACGCCGTCAATTTCGCGGGTCATGACCGTGCGGGCCAGGTACTCGATGTTGACCTGGTGCACGATGCCGGTTCCCGGCGGGACCACCTTGAAGTCGTCAAATGCGGTCTGGCCCCACCGCAGGAACTGGTACCGCTCGCCGTTGCGCTGGTACTCGATCTCCATGTTGCGCTCCAGCGCGCCGGAGTTGCCGAAGGCATCGATCTGCACGGAGTGGTCGATCACCATTTCCGCCGGTGCCAGCGGGTTGACCCGCTTGGGGTCTCCACCGAGTTCCTTGACGGCCTCACGCATGGTGGCAAGGTCCACAACGCAGGGCACGCCAGTGAAGTCCTGCATGATCACGCGCGCCGGCGTGAACTGGATTTCAGTGTCGGGCTCCGCGCTGGGGTCCCAGCCGGCCAGTGCTCGGACGTGGTCGGCCGTGATGTTGGCGCCGTCCTCGGTCCTCAACAGGTTTTCAAGCAATACCTTGAGGCTGAACGGAAGGTT
Organism: Arthrobacter sp. UYEF20; assembly: GCF_040546335.1. NCBI lineage: Bacteria > Bacillati > Actinomycetota > Actinomycetes > Micrococcales > Micrococcaceae > Arthrobacter > Arthrobacter sp. UYEF20. The sequence continues at coordinate 94,458 of NZ_JBEPNP010000009.1, forward strand.
TTCTGCACCTTCAACGGAGTTCAACCGGAAAATTTCGTATTCGGTACCGGCTACATTAAGTTTGCCTTTTGAACCGAAGCTGTCCACAATGCTCATCGCAGGACTCCTCTCGCAACAGTTTCATCTTTGTCGCGCCGCAGACCCCATGCTAGTTAGGTCAACCTAACTGGCACTGAGACTCGCCAGGACAAGTCGTCGGGACAAGTCGCCAGGACCAGGATCAGCAGGTATTGCATGAGGTCAGCCGTGATTACGGAGCGCGACGTCGGACTACTAGGCCTATCGTAGTGGCATCAGCGCCGGGGAGTCAGCAGCGCCACAGTCTCCATGTGGTGGGTGTGCGGATACAGGTCGAAGGCCCGTAGTCCCGAGAGTTCCCAGCCGCCCTGCTGGAAGTAGCCGAGGTCGCGTGCGAACGACGCCGGATCGCACGAGACGTAGGCGACGGCGCGGGGGCCCGTGCCGATCAGCTGGTTCACGACGGCTTTGCCGGCGCCGGCCCGGGGCGGGTCCAGCAGGATGGCGTCGAAATTGCGCTGATTCTGGCGCAGCACCCGCTCCACCCGGCCCTGGACAATTTCGACCTGGGACGCGCCGTGCAGGTTCTTGCGGGCGTCCCGGCTGGTGCCGGGTGACCCTTCCACGGACAGCACCGATCCGGTCACGCCCACGGCGTCGGCGAGGGGCGCCGTGAAGAGTCCGGCCCCGGCATAGAGGTCCGCGACCACCGCCCCCGCGTCCAGGAAACCGCCGTCGTGCAGGAAGCCGGTCATGGCCCCGACGAGGGTGTCCGGGCCGGCGCGGTGGATCTGCCAGAACCCGTCGCCCGTGACACGGTAGTCATGGCCGGCCGCGGTCTCCTGGACGTAGGTCCGCCCGCGCAGCTGCAGGGCCTCGCCCTTGGCCGGGTCGAAGCTGGCCACCGAGACGTCCTCCGGAAGCTGCGCGAGGATGGCGCTGAGGCGCTTGGCCCGGGTACCCGGGGCCGGGACCAGGAGTACGAGCGGGCGGGAACCGTTGGCCGGGGCCGCGACCTCCACGCGTTCGATGCCCTGCAGGTCGATCTCCCAGAGCCGGAGGGCGTTGATGCCGTCCACCGCCAGGGGCATCTCCCGGACCGGCAGGACGGTGTCGGAGCGGTGCGCGTGCATGCCGAGTTTGCCGCCGGGTGTGACGGCGAAGCCGGCCCGGGTCCGCCAGGCCAGGCCGCCGGGCGTTCCTGCTGCCGCGGGGCTTTCCGCTGTTCCCGTCTGCTCCCCCACCGCTTCAACCACCGGTGAAAGCTCGACGCCGGCCAGGCGCTTGAGCTGTTCGGCCAGCACCTCGGCCTTGAGGCTGCGCTGGCGTGCCAGTGAAATGTGGCCCAGCTCCGCCCCGCCGAGGGGCGGGTGGCGGTGGGACCAGGAGCGGCGGGAGTCGGCAAAGTCCCAGAAGTGCTCCACCCGGTCCGGGGATGCCGCCAGGACCTCCACCACGTCGCCGCGCCAGAACTTGGCGTCCGGGGCCGACTCGGTCAGGCGGACCCGGACCTTCTCGCCCGGGATCCCGTGCCGGACGAACACCACGCGTCCCTCATGCCGGGCAACGCAGTGGCCGCCGTGGGCCACCGGCCCGACGTCGACCACGAGGTCGGTGTGGGATTGCGTGGCTGTTTCGGGGCTCATTGGATATCCTGCAGTTTCTTGGCTTCTTCGGACGATTTCAGCTGCCAGGGCACGCTGGCAACCATGACTCCCGGCTCGAAGTGGAGCCGGGTCTTGATGCGCAGCGCGGTCTGGTTGTGGACCAGCTGCTCCCACCATTTGCCGACGACGTACTCCGGGATGTACACGACGATCAGGTCCCGGGGGGAGTCGCGCCGCATGTTCTTGACGTACTCCATGATGGGCGTCACCGTTTCGCGGAACGGGCTGGCCAGCACCGTCAGCGGTACCGGGATTTCCAGTTTCTCCCAGTCTGCGACGGTCTGCTCGGTCTCCTCCTGGCTGATGTCCACGGTGATGGCGTCCAGCCGGGAGGGCCGCGAGGCCCGGGCGTAGGCCAGCGCACGCAGCACGGGCTTGCGGACGTGCGAGACGAGCAGTACGGCGTGCACGCGGGTGGGCAGCGCGCGCGGCGAGGAGTCCTCATCCACGGCGAGTTCCTTGGCCACGTTGTCGTAGTGCGCCCGGATGCTCCACATGATGAGGAACAGCACGAACATCGCCAGCAGCGCGATCCAGGCGCCCTGTTCGAACTTCGTGATCAGCACAATCACCAGGACCAGGGCGGTCATGCCGAAGCCGATCGTGTTGATGGTCCGGGACTTGACCATCCGCAGCTTCGCCGCCGGGTCCTTGGCGAGCTTCAGTTCCCGGCCCCAGTGCCGGATCATGCCGAGCTGGCTCATGGTGAAGGAGATGAAGACGCCCACGATGTAGAGCTGGATGAGTTTTGTGACGTCCGCGTTGAAGGCGATGATCAGCACCAGGGCGCCGGCGGCCAGCGCCAGCACACCGTTGCTGAAGGCCAGGCGGTCCCCGCGGGTGCGCAGCTGGCGGGGCAGGTAGCCGTCCTGGGCCAGGATGGAGCCGAGGACCGGGAACCCGTTGAAGGCCGTGTTGGAGGCGAACACCAGGATCACGCCGGTCGCGGCGACCACGAGGTAGAACGGGATCGATCCGGCGCCGAAGATGGTCTGCGCGATCTGGCTGATCGCGGGGCTCTGGATATAGTCCTCCGCCACCGGCTTGCCGTCCAGCAGGAATTCCTTTGCCGGGTCCAGCACGATGTGCACCTTGGTGGCGTTGGCGAGGTAGATGATGCCGGCCAGCATGGAGGCGGCAATCACGCCAAGCAGCAGCAGCGTGGTAGCCGCGTTCTTGCTCTTGGGCTTCTGGAAGTTCGGCACGCCGTTGCTGATCGCCTCGACGCCGGTCAGGGCGGCGGCGCCGGAGGAGAACGCGCGCAGCAGCAGGAAGGCGCCCGCCAGCCCGACCAGACCTTCGTCGAAGCCTCCCGCGGGCACAATGGCGAAGGCGGCCGAGGGCGCCTGGCCCAGCTGCCCGGTGGCGGCCTGGAAGATGCCGACGGCCGTCATTCCCAGGATGGAGGCCATGAAGATGTAGGTCGGCACGGCGAAGACGCTGCCGGCTTCCCGGATGCCGCGCAGGTTCACGAGGGCCAGGATCACGACGCCGATCGTGGCGATGGCGGCCTGCTGGCCGTGCAGCGAGGGGATGGCGGTGGTCAGGTAGGCGGCGGCGGAGGACATCGACACGGCGACGGTCAGCACGTAGTCAACGAGCAGCGCGGCGGCGACAGTGAGGCCGGCGTACTTGCCCAGGTTCACGTTGGCGATCTCGTAGTCGCCGCCGCCGGAGGGGTAGGCGTGGACGTTCTGGCGGTAGGAGGCGACGACCGTCAGCAGCACCACCATGACGGCCAGCCCCACCCAGGGTGAAAACGCCACGGCGCTGACCCCGGCCAGGGCCAGCGTCAGGAGGATTTCGTCCGGCGCGTATGCCACGGAGGACAGCGCGTCGGAGGCGAAAATGGGCAGCGCGATCCGCTTCGGCAGCAGGGTGTGGGCCAGACTCTCGTTCCGGAAGGGCTTGCCTACCAGCACCCGCTTCACGGCATTGAATATTGTCAGCACCAGACAAAGCTAGTCGCATTCGCGCGCGATGTCATGACGGCTTCGTCCGCTGGGTCCTGGCGGCAAGCTGCGGGGCGCCCGGCGGCGGGGCGCCGCGGGCCGCAGCGGGGACCCGGCGGCGGGGCGCGGCACTAGCCGCGGCACAGCCGGCGGCGGGGCGCGGCACTGGCTGCGGGGCGCCGCATGGCCGGTAGAGTTTTACGCAGCAGCAGACCGCGAAGCATTAGGAGGCACGTGTGGCGCACTTCGTCATCATGGGTTGTGGCCGGGTGGGGGCAACCCTGGCGCACACGCTCGAGGACGCCGGTCATTCGGTGGCCATCATCGACCAGGACGACCGTGCCTTCCGGCGGCTCCGCACCGGTTTCACCGGGCGCAAGGTCACCGGCGTCGGCTTTGACCGGGAAACCATGAAGCAGGCCGGCGTCGAGGAGGCCTACGCCTTCGCCGCCGTCTCCAGCGGCGACAATTCCAACATCCTGGCCACCCGGGTGGCCCGGGAGACTTTCCACGTCCCGCACGTCGTGGCCAGGATTTACGATCCGGGCCGCGCGGAGATCTACCAGCGGCTCGGCATCCCCACGGTCGCGGCCGTTCGCTGGAGCGCCGACCAGGTGCTCCGCCGGATCCTGCCGGAGCAGCACATCGCCGGCGATTTCCGCGACCCCTCCGGCCGGCTCGTGCTCGCCGAGGTGGACCTGGCAGCCGGCTGGATCGGGCACGCCGTGAGCGCGATCGAGAAGGCTGCGGGCATCCGGGTGGCATACCTGACCCGTTTCGGCGAGGGAATGCTGCCCGGTGCCGGTACCTCTTACCAGGACGGCGACACGGTCCACGCGATGCTGGATGTGGACCGCAGCACCGAAGTCGCCCATATTCTTGCCAAGTCCCCCGCCAAGGAGTCCTAAGTGAAAGTTGTCATCGTCGGGGCGGGAAGTGTCGGCTCGTCGATCGCCCGCGAGCTGCTGGCCCACAAACATGAAATCCTGCTGATCGATCTCAAGCCCGAGGTGATCGGACGCAGCGGCCTGCGGGGCGCCCACTGGCTGGTCGGCGACGCCTGCGAACTGAGCACGCTCAAGGACGCGAAACTGGAGGACGCCGACGTCGTGGTGTCCGCCACCGGAGACGACAAGGTCAACCTCGTGGTGTCGCTGCTGGCAAAGACGGAGTTCGGCGTGGGCAGGACGGTGGGGCGGGTCAACAATCCCAAGAACGACTGGATGTTCGACGATTCCTGGGGTGTCGACGTCGCAGTCAACACGCCGCAGCTGATGACGGCCCTGGTCGAGGAGGCGGTGGAGATCGGCGACCTTGTCCGGCTCCTCACCCTGCAGACGGGGGTGTCATCACTGGTCGAGTTCACCGTCCCGCACGACTCGCACGTCATCGGACTGACCGTCGGCGACATCGAGTGGCCGGAGGACGCCACCCTCGTGGCGATCCTGCGGGACCAGGCGCCGATCACCCCGAGCCGTGACGACGTGATTGACGGCGGGGATGAACTGTTCTTCGTGACCACGATCGCCGCCGAGGACCAGCTGCGTGCCCTGCTCTCGCCGGAATCAACGCTCGAGGAACAGCACCCGGTCACTTCCGACCGGCACGGCGCCGGGAACCAGCCGTCAGAGAACGACGGCTTCGACGGCTGAACCCAACTAGCTGGCAGTAGTTGTCGTTATGGGCCCACAGAACGACAACTACTGCGGGTCAGTTGGGCCGGCGGGGGCAGGGGCGGGCCGGGTCAGGAGCCAGGCCACCCAGACACCGAGGACGTAGAGCGGGGTCCCCATCAGGAGCCGGGTCGTGGCCAGGGCGGCCAGCCCGGCCTCGCCCATGAAGTACAGCGGAACCTGGACCAGCAGCCGCAGCACGAGCACGGAGACGATCACCCACGTGCCGATCCGGTAGGCCTTCATCCGGGCAGGGTGCTTGCGCCACTCCAGGCCCTCGTTCCGAATGAACCCGAAGATGAGCCCGGCGAAGGGCCAGCGGAAGGCAATCGAGAGGGACATCGCCAGGATGTACGCAATGTTGGTGAGGAAACCCAGAATGTAGAAGTCTTCCGCCTTGCCGGTGGAGTTGGCGATCCACGCAGAGAGGCCGACGCCGACGATCCCCGCCAGGGCCTGCGTCAGCGGCTTCCGCTGCACCAGCCGGGCGGCAGTGAAGGCTGCGGCGGCGGCCAGCGACGAGATGAGCGCCAGGGGCAGTTCCCGGGTGATGGTGAAGGTGATGAGGAAGACCAGCCCGGGCAGGATGCTTTCGGCAATGCCCTGGATGCCGCCGGCGCTCTTGAGCACGTCGATGTTGCCGTTGCCGGAACGGTGCAGGCCGACCTTGCTCGCGTATCCCTCGGCAAGCTGTGCCATGGTGGGCTGTTCAGCAGGGGGCTGTTCAGGACTGCCCTGTTCGGCTGGGGGCTGTTCAGCAGCGCCCTGAACAAGAGTGGGCTGTTCAGCTGGGGGCCGTTCAGCACTGCCCTGAACAAGAGTGGGCTGTTCAGCAGCGCCCTGTTCAGCTCGGGGCTCGGACTTTTCGGGCAAGGTCATTGCTCCTCCTGGCGGGAGAGTATCTCGTAGCGGGGATTGAACATGGTGAGCATGCCGTCACGCATGGTGACCATGCCTTCGAGCCGCAGCTCTGTGCCGGCGGCGACCCCGGAGATCCGCCGCCGCCCCAGCCAGATGACCCGCAAACGGGCCGGGGCGACTTTGCGGGTGGACTTGGACGCCGGCGGAGTATCGTGATCGACGACGACGGCGGTGAAGGCCGCCACCTGGCTTGCCGGCGCGTAGGTTACCGCCTCGATAAAGCCGTGGCACAACACGCGGCCGCGGTTCGGCAGTCCCCTGATGGAGAGCGAGGCGGCGATTCCCTCGCGGGCGGCATCAGCCAATCTGGGTGATCTCCGGTCCACGCTCAGGCTGTTCGAGGTCCGGAGCAGCCTTGGGTGACGGGGCGGCGGAGTCCTTGGGGAGGCGCAGCTGCAACAGGTCGCGCGGCGGCATGGGGTTCTCGCCCCGGACCACGACGATCCGACGGAACAGCCCTTCAAGCGCGGCGGCGGCGTCGCGGTCCACTGCAGCCTCTCCACCCAGGACGCCCCTGAGGAACCAGCGCGGGCCGTCGACGCCGATGAAGCGTGCCACGCGGTAACCCTGGCTTTCGTCCGAGCCGCTGGCGGGAAGCTTGGCGACGAGTTCGGTGCCGAAGTTGCCCTGGATCTCCTCGACCTGTCCACCCTGGCTTCCGACCGACTGTCCGATCTGTTCGCGGATTTCGTCCCAGAGCCCTTCGGACCGGGGCGCGGCAAACGCCTGCAGCTGGAGGCTTGAGCCGTCCAGGTCCATGGTGACAGCGACGACGCGCTGGGTGGCCTCCTCGACCTCGAGCCGGAGCTGAAGGCCTTCCTGGGGGGCGATCAGGAGTGCACCGAGGTCCACATACCCGTCCTGGTTCTCGATTTCCGAGACGTCGAACGGACCCGTGGCGCCGCGGGCCGCACCGTCAGCGGAATCCGCGGCGGAGCCTTCAGCTGCGCTCTCCTGGGTGTCCCCGGTCTCGCTCAGCTGCTGCTGCTTGGCTTTCCTGCCACGCCCAAAAACCATCGGGTTGTCTCCTTCGTTGTGATGTGCCGCCGCGACGCTTTGCGTCCGCGTGGCGTCTGCCCGTTCCCTCGGCACCGCCGGCTTAAGGTACCTGCTCAAAATCCTGAATTCCGCATGCCACGGATCTTTGCCACCGTCCCATGCCCGCTGCCCAATGCCGGCTACCCAATGCCCGCTGGGCAGGGCTGCGGGTCGCTCTTCTCAGGCTCAGGCCGTGGCGGCGCCGAAGCCACCCGTGGACCCGAAGCCACCGCCGCCGCGGACCGAGTCGCCCAGTTCCTCAACGGCGAGGAACCGTGCGTACTCGACGCGCTGGATAACCATTTGTGCAATTCTATCGCCGCGCTTGAGTTCGATCGCCTCATGCCGGTCAGTATTCAGCAGTGTCACGGCAATTTCGCCCCGGTAGCCCGCATCAACGGTTCCGGGCGCGTTCACCACCGTCAGTCCGTGCTTGGTGGCCAGGCCGGACCGCGGGTGGATCAGGGCAACGAAGCCGTCCGGGAGGGCGATGGACACGCCGGTCGGCACCAGCCTGCGCTCCCCCGGCTTCAGCACGACGTCCTCGCGGGCACGCAGGTCCGCGCCGGCGTCCCCCGGATGCGCGTACGACGGCGGTTCCAGCCCGGCGTCGAGCATCTTCAACTGCACGGTCAGGGTGGGGTTTCCGTACTCCCCGGCGCCGGTTTCCGCTGGCTGGTCCGGGCGGGTGGTCACGGCGGTTTTTTCTTCAGTCACAGTCCCTCACTCTAACGCCCGGCTGTGGTTCGCACCTAGCCGCACCTAGCCGCAGCGGCCTTCGGCCAGCACAGCAGCGGGCAGTACGTGCGCCGGACCGGACCACGCCCGGCGGCCAAGATGAAATAGGCCGGGAAAAGTGGAAAGCTGGGCTCATGCCCGAATCCAGTGCAGCTGTGCCTGCTTCCAACACCCCCAGTGACGCCGCCGTTCTCTACCAGGAGAAGATCTGGCCGAATTTCTGGATCTGGCTGGTGTCGGCGGGACTGTCCAGCGCCGGGATCCTGGTCTTCGCACCCATCAGCATCGCCGCCGGGATCACGGCCGCCGCCGTGCTCTTCGTCATCATCTCCGTACTGCTGATCGTCTCCACGCCGGCCATCACGGTGACGGGTTCGACCCTGCGCGTCGGCCGGGCCACGATCGAACGCCGCTTCCTCGGGACCGCGGAGGCCTACCGGGGTAAGGAAGCGACGGCGGAGCGCGGCACCCGGCTCAACGGCCTGGCGTTCATGTGCATCCGGGGCTGGGTGGATCCGGTGGTCCGGATCGAGATCACGGACCCCTCGGACCGCACGCCGTACTGGCTGACGTCCACCAAGCACCCGGATCAGCTGCTCGCCGCGCTGCAGTCCCGGAACTGACTCTCCGCGGCCGTTTTTCCTAGCCCACGCACTCCTTGCAGTACTTAAGCCCGTCCTTTTCGCGGGCGATCTGCGAACGGTGGCGGACGAGGAAACAGGAAGCACAGGTGAATTCATCCGCCTGGGCCGGCATCACCCGGACCAGGAGTTCCTCCCCGGAGAGGTCTGCCCCGGGGAGTTCGTAGCCTTCAGCCAGCTCGGTTTCATCTTCATCCACCACTGCGGAAGGCTTGTCCGTACGCCGCGTTTTCAGTTCCTCGATGGAGTCCTCGCTGAGGTCCTCTTCGGTCTTGCGTGGCGCATCGTAGTCTGTCGCCATTATATGTTGCTCACACTCCGCTGGTTCGATTGGTTTGCCGAGCCCCGGTTGGTCCTGCCGGGCTCGTGGCCCGGGACCCCTCCGGGCCCGGTTCACCGATGACAACGCCGGGCATGCGGTTTTTGTGCCCGATGTCGGGTCATTTTTGCTTAAGCGTCTGGTGAAAACCAGAGGCGAGTGGTGCACTGCCCGCCGGACGGTCCTTGACGGGCCGAAAAGTGCCGGAAAGTCGCGGAATTTCGCGGCGCGCCCTCTGTCCTCACCCGAAAAGTCCCCTCCGGGTGGCAGAGTTTCGATTGTTAGTAATGCCAGGGTGGAGGATTTGTATGCAGGATCTACGGCTTGTAGGCGTCCACGACGACGGGGAGCATCTCCTGTTGAGCGGCGCCGGCGGCGAGATGTTCCAGCTGCCAATCGATGAAGCACTTCGGGTGGCGTCCAGCCGGACGTCGGCGAAGGCTGCTTCCGGCGCGGGCACCACGCCTATTGCCATGTCTCCGCGCGATATCCAGGCCCGGATCCGCAGCGGGTCGACGGCGGCGGAGGTGGCGGAGCTCTCGGGCATCCCGCTCGCCAAAGTCCAGCGCTATGAGGGTCCGGTACTTGCCGAGCGCGAGTACATCGCGCTGCAGGCCCGCAAGGTGGAAGTTGCCTCCCCCGCCCCCGGCCAGGACATATACCGCTCGGTGTTCGGTGACAACCCGGCCTCCCTGAGCGACATGGTGACGCACCGCCTGCCGGCGCACGGCATCGATCCTTCGACGGTCCAGTGGGACTCCTGGCGGCGCACAGACGGCAGCTGGAACGTGGTGGCCCGCTTCGAACCGAAGCCCGGCCAGTCCGGCATCGGCGAGGAGCCGCCGGCGATGTGGACGTTCAATCCGGCCCGCAAATCCCTGCAGAACGCCAACCGTTGGGCGCAGCAGCTCAGCGAACTGGAACCGCTCGACGGGCCCGTCCCGGCACGCCGGCTCTCGGCCGTTTCGGACCGTCCCTTTGACTTTGAGACCGACGCCGATGCGGCGGCCCGGACGGCGACTGCCCAGCACAACGCCATCCAGCAACTCCAGCTCCAGCAGGATCAGGAAGCGGACGGGCTGCTCGACATGCTGCGCTCCCGCCGGGGCCAGCGCCTCGGCGTCGACGAAGACGCCGACGACGCCCTCGCCTTACTCCTGACCAACGGAGTCCCGGCGGCCCACCCGCGGCCGTCCGAAGTTCCGGCCGAAACCGAAGCGGAGCCGGAAGCGGATTCCACCCAGGAGCTGCCCGCGGCCCCGGAAGCGGACCGCCCGGACGCACCGGCAGAAGCGTTAGAAGCGGTAGAACAGCCCGGTGCGGACACAGTGCAGCCCGGTGCGGACACAGTGCAGCCCGGTGCGGACACCTGGGGACGCCGCCGCGACGGCCGGCCCTCCATCATGTCCCGGCTCACCTTGGCCCCCCGGCATGAGGACGCGGACGACGCCCTCAAACTGCACGACGGTGTGAGCACGGAGACCCGGGAGATCACCCTTGCGGCGTCCCAGCTCCGGCCGGCCGGGCAGCAGGGCCCCACCCCGAACAAAGGCCTGGACGAACTCCTCGGCGGCGGGAGCCCGCGCCGCCAGCACCGTGACGCCGGAGCCGACGTCCGCACCGAACGGGAATCCGAGCAGCCGGAGCGCCAGCCCGCCAAGCCCAAGCGTTCCAGCGTCCCCAGCTGGGACGAAATAGTCTTCGGCACCCGCGGCGACTAACGGGCACGCACCGGCATCCTGACCCCGACGGCTTAAGCGAATATGAGCACCGGATCAGGACATGCCCCGCGCCCAGGCCGGCCGATGGGCATATTCCGGTAATGCCCTGTCCCGGGCGCGAAAACTGGACATGTCCTCCCGGGGAAGCGGCCCGACGCCCCCAGCGGAGCCGCTGCACCTGCCACCGGATCAGGACATGCCCCGTGCCGGGGCCGGCGCCTGGACATATTCCGGATATGCCCCGTGCCGGGGCCGGCGCCTGGACATATTCCGGATATGCCCTGTCCCGGGCGCGAAAACTGGACATGTCCTCCCGGGGAAGCGGCCCGACGCCCCCAAGCCAGCCACTGCACCTGCCCCCCCGATCAGGACATGCCCCGCGCCCGGGCCGGCCGATGGGCATATTCCGGTAATGCCCTGTCCCGGGCGCGAAAACTGGGCATGTCCTCCCGGGGAAGTGGCCCGCCGTCCCAACGGCACCGTTCCAGCGGCACACCGTCCCAGCGGCACCGTCTCAGCGGCGTGGCGCCTTGGCCCCGTCGGCCGTGAAGCACAGCAGCGGGACGTCGCGTTCCGCCTTGGTCAGGGAACCGTGCTGGCCCACCACCTCCAGGGCAGTCGGCCGCACCCGCCGGGTGTCATAGAGTGCCAGGGCATCCCGGGCGGCGATCATGACGTCGCCGATCCGAGGGGCAACCTCGGCGCGGACCTCCCCGAACAGCCCCGCGGCGACGGCCTCTTCACGGGTGAACGCCCAGATCCGGTCGCCGAAGCGGGCACGCCAGGCCGCCAGCAGCCGGGCGCGGCCGGCGTCGTCCGTCCCGTCCTCCAGATAGAGATGGACCATCCGCGGCTCCCCCGCGGTGTGCCGGACACCGGCGATGAGGTCCGGTTCCGCCGAATAGTCGATCCGCTGGGATTCCGGGACGTCAAGCATGCCGTGGTCCGCCGTGAGCAATACCGTGGTGCCGGCCGGAAGGGTGGAGCTGAGCCGGCGCACGGTGGCGTCAAGTTCTTCGAGCTGGTACTCCCACTGCGCCGACTGGCAGCCGTGCCGGTGCCCGGCCTTGTCGAGCTCGTTGACGTAGAAGTACATCAGCGAGCTCCCCGCACCGGCCATGGCCTCGGCGGCAGCGGCGGTCCTGGCGTGCGAGGTGGTGGCCGTGACGTAGCGGCCGCCCCGGAGCGCCGCCTGGGTCATGGCGGAGTCGCCGAACTGGGGCAGGCCCACGGTGGTGACGTCCGCGTGCTCCGCGGCCCGCTCAAACACTGTGGGAAAGGGCTGCCATTTCTGCGGATCCACGCCGGCGTCCCAATTGCCCAGCATGTTGACCACGCGGTCCTGGTCCGGGTCCAGCACGTCGTAGCCCACCATGCCGTGCTGCCCTGAGGCCAGGCCCGTGCCGAAGCTGGCCAGCGAGGCTGCCGTGGTCGAGGGGAAGGCGGAATCCAGCGACACCGGCACCCGCCCCTGGCCTGCCTGCATGACGGAGCGCAGGAACGGAGTGTGGGCCGACTTCTGCTTCAGCAGGTTCCGGCCCAGCCCGTCGGCCAGCACGACGCAGATCCGCTTGCCAGCGGGCAGATCCAGCCGGTTTTCGAATCCGGGGACCCCGATGCTGGCCGCGGCGCTGCTGAGCACCTCGGCGACGGAGCGGTGGCCGAACGCCGGCGCGGCCGGCATGGCGGTGGGGAGCGTCACGGGCAGGGACGGTGCGGAAGGCACAGAGAGCGGCTCGGGCACGCGGACCGGCGCCATCTAGCGCTGGTGGCCGCGGCTGAGGCGGTTTCCGAAGACACCCATGCGGGCGCGCGGCGGCAGCCCGGGGCCGGTGTGCGGTGTGGGGGCCGAGGACCCGGTGTTCACGGCCCGGAGGGCGCGGGCGAAGAGTTTGGCGTCCTGGACGGCCTGCAGCCCGTCGGCTTCGGCGCTGATCCGGATCACAATGTCTTCCTGGGCGATGGTGCCGCTGTAGCCGTGGTCCGCTTCGCATTGCGGATCGCCGCAGCTGGCCGGGCCCATGTCCAACCGCTGCCCGCCGGACCAGGCGATGGACAGGGTCAGCTCGCGGACCGGGTCCGAGGACTTGTACTCCTGCGGCTGGGCGTACACGTAGCTGAGCACGACGGAGCGGATCTGCGTCACGGGGACGGATTCCGTGGAGACCTGCGCGACGGTCTGTTCGCCGGCATCATCGAGCTGCTGGTCATCCACATGGGTGATGACCAGCATGTCCTCGGTCAGCACCAGCACGGTGATGTGGCGGCGGACCTCGGCCCGGTCGAAATGCGTCTCAAGATGGACCAGGTGCGCCACGCAGTCGCGACCGTCCAGGGCGTCAGCGACCACATCGGCCACGAGCCGGGGGTAGAAACCGGACTGCTGGAGGGCCCCCTCGAGGCTTTGACCCTGCTCACTGTGGTCATGCAGGCCGTGGTGCGGCGTGCCCTGGCGTCCGGAGGCGGGCGCCGGGGACTTGGGTGTCGGAGACTGGGAGCTCATGATCTCCATTTTCACAGATCGGCTGGGGACATGCTAACTGCACGGCGGCTCGCACCGGCCAGCCGCGCGGCACCGGCCGGCCGCACGGAAGCGGCCAGCCGGCAGGGCCAGTCGGCAGGAACGGGCGGCGGACCGTCCGCAGCGCTCAGCTGCGCATCGCCCGGCGCGCGCTGTCGGTGCGCTGGGCGGCATTGGCGATCCGGACGTCCGCGGCGAGGATCGAGGCGCCGTCGGGTCCGGCCAGGACGGGATTGAACTCCACGAGGGCGATCTCCGGATGGTTGTCCTTGAGCCTGGTCAGCCGGGCGGCCAGATCCTCGAGGGCTGGAACGTCCACGGGCGGCAGCCCCTGGTAGCCGAACAGTTTCCGCGAGGCCCGCGGACCCCGGATGAAGTCGTGGACGTCGGAGCCGAACAGCGGCGGGACCCGGTGCGCCCAGTCATCGAGCAGATTGACCGCATCCCCGGCCAGGCCGAAGGAGATCACCGGGCCCAGCAGCGGGTCCTCGACGGCGCGGAAGGTGCAGGCCTGCCCCACCGGCGCCATGGTTTGCACTTCGAGCGAAGGCGAGCCGTAGCGTTCCAGCGACTTGCGCATCTGCAGCACGTTCAGCCGCAGCGATTCGGCGTCCTGGATGTCCAGCCGCACCCCGCCGAGGTCCAGCCGGTGCCGCAGCGCCGGGTCCGTGGTCTTCAGGGCCACCGGCCAGCCGAGCTTGTCCGCCGCGGCCACGGCTTCCTCGGCGGTCTCGAAGCCCACGGAGGGCACCACGCTGATGCCGTAGCGCGCCAGCAGCTTCGACGCCGTCGGCTGGTCGAGCCTGCGCAGCTGCTCGCCCCCCACGCTGCGGAGCAGCTCTTCCAGTTCCGCCCGGGTGCCCTCCGGGTCGCAGCCTTCGGGTTCCACGAAGAGTCCCTGGTCCCGGTCCAGCCATTGGGCGTAGCGGACCACGGCGCCGAGGGCGGCGACGGCGGCCCCGGGGTTGGAATAGCACGGCACGGCGGCCCTGGCGGCCGGCTCTGCGGCATCTGCGGCGTCTGCGCCGACCATGCCTTCCACAGACACGGAGGGATCCAGGATGCCGCTGAAGGCGGCCACCACCGGCTTTCCGGCGGCCGCCGAGCATTCGGCCAGCACTGCGGCGATCTTCTCCACGGTCAGCCCGTGCGCCGGGAGCAGTGCCACGACGACCGCGTGGACAGCGTCGATCGTGAGGGTTTCCTGCAGGCTGCGCCGCAGCGCCGGCAGCGCCAGCGGCATCCCGGCGTCGAGGTCGACGTCGGTGACGATGCGTTCCACGCCGAGCCCCTGGACGGCGGCGCTGTCCGCGACGACCTTTCCCAGGGCCCGGGAGTTGCTGAAGACGGCGACGCCGGGGCCCGTGGGCAAGGCCTGGCTCGAGACGATCTGGGCGATGTCCATCAGCTGTTCGATGGTCTCGACCCGGATCACTCCGGCCTGGCGCATCATCGCGTCGACTGCCTCGGGCGGGGCCTGGGTGGTCCGCACCGCGTGGCCGGGGGGCAGATGCAGTCCCACCGCGTCGGACTTGGCCACGATGACGGGCTTTGTCCGGGCCAGCCGCCGGGCCAGGCGGGAGAACTTGCGCGGATTGCCGATCGATTCCAGGTAAAGGCCCACCGCAGTGGTGTCGGCGTCGTCTTCCCAGAACTGCATCATGTCGTTGCCGGAGACGTCGGCGCGGTTCCCGGCCGAGAGAAACGTGGAGATGCCGACACGGCGGCGGCTCGAGGCGGCGTAGAGGGAGACCCCGATCGCTGCCGACTGGCTGAACAGCCCGAGGCCGCCGCGGCGGGCCAGCGAGGGTGCCATCGAGGCGTTCAGCGAGACCGCCGGGTTGGTGTTGACGATGCCCAGCGATGCCGGGCCGATCACGCGCATGCCGTTGGCGCGGGCCTGGCGGACCACCTCGCGCTGCCTGGCCAGTCCGCGGTCGCCGTCGTCCGCGAAGCCGGCCGTCGCGACGACCATCCCCTTGACGCCGGCGGCACCGCACTCCTCGACCACCGTGGGCACCTCGTCGTACGGGACGGCGATGACGGCGAGCTTCACGGGGCCCGGGACCTCGGAAAGCCTGGCGAAGGACAGCATCCCGGCGAGCTCCAAGGCCTCCCGGTTGATGGCGTAGACCGGGCCGGTGAACCCGCCTTCGATGACGTGTTCGAGCAGCTGGTAGCCCACGGTGCCCCACCTGCGGCTGGCCCCGATCACGGCCACGGAGGACGGGGCGAGCAGTTCCTGGATGCTGCGCGCCTCCGCGCGGTGCTCGCGGGATTCCATCACGGCGCGGGACTTATCGGTGGGGTCGATGTTGAACTCGAGGCTGACCACGCCGTCGTCGAAGTGGCGCTTGACGTCGTAGCCGGCGTCCGAGAAAACCATCAGCATCTTGCGGTTCTCCGGGAGCACCTCGGCGCTGAACCTGCGGATGCCGTTTTCGCGGGCGGCGGCGGCCAGGTGTTCGAGCAGGATGGACCCGATGCCGCGGCCCTGGTGGGCGTCGGCGATGTTGAAGGCCACTTCCGCTTCTTCCGGATCGTCCAGCCGGTCGTAGCGGCCGATGCCCATGATCTCCCCGCCGATCGTGATCACCAGGGCCACCCGGTCCCGGTAATCCACTTCGGTGAAACGCTGGAGTTCCTTGGCTGAGAGCCTGGACTTGAACGCGAAGAACCGCATGTAGGTGGACTTCTGCGACTGGCCCACGTGGAAGGCCTGCACGGCGTCCGCATCGGCCGGATGGATCGGGCGAAGGTGGGCGGTCCCGCCGTCGCGCAGGACAACATCGGCTTCCCAATATTCCGGATATACGCCGTCCGCGGGCTGATCCACCATAGGCTTAGCCTAGTCATAAACCTCCGCAGCACCCGCCCAGCACCCCTCAGAAGGACCCACCAGCCTCATGGCACGCCGCCAAACCACGCCCCCGGCAGGGGAAGCCAACCCCGATTCCGCAGGGAAATTCGTCGAGAACATCGTCGATATCGATGTCACTTCCGAGATGGAGGGATCGTTCCTCGAGTACGCCTATTCGGTGATCTACTCGAGGGCCCTTCCGGACGCCCGCGACGGCCTGAAGCCCGTGCAGCGGCGCATCCTGTACATGATGAGCGACATGGGCCTGCGCCCGGACCGCGGCCACGTCAAGAGCGCCCGTGTGGTGGGCGAGGTGATGGGCAAGCTGCACCCGCACGGCGACACAGCGATCTACGACGCCATGGTGCGCATGGCGCAGGACTTCTCGCTGCGGCTGCCGCTGATCGACGGGCACGGCAACTTCGGCTCGCTCGACGACGGCCCGGCGGCCCCGCGGTACACCGAGGCGCGCCTTGCGGCGGCGGCGCTGACCATGACGGACCACCTCGACGAGGACGTCGTCGACTTCGTGCCCAACTACGACAACCAGCTGACCCAGCCGGATGTGCTGCCGGCCGCGTTCCCGAACCTTTTGGTCAACGGCGCCACCGGCATCGCCGTCGGCATGGCCACCAACATGGCCCCGCACAACCTGGTGGAAGTGATCGCCGCCGCCCGGCACCTGATCGACAACCCGGACGCCACGCTCGAGGACATCATGAAGTTCGTCCCCGGCCCGGATCTGCCCACCGGCGGCCGGATCGTGGGCCTGGACGGCATCCGGGACGCCTACGCCACCGGCCGCGGCTCCTTCAGGACCCGGGCCAAGGTGGAGATCGAGCAGCTCTCGGCCCGCCGCACCGGCCTTGTGGTCACGGAGCTGCCGTACATGGTGGGCCCGGAGAAGGTGATCGAGAAGATCAAGGACGCGGTCAACGGCAAGAAGCTGACCGGCATCAGCGACATCGTGGACCTCACGGACCGCAAGCACGGCCTGCGCCTCGTGATCGAGCTGAAGAACGGCTTCAACCCGACCGCCGTGCTCCAGCAGCTCTACCGCTACTCGCCGATGGAGGACTCCTTCGGCATCAACAACGTCACGCTCGTGGACGGGCAGCCGCAGACCCTGGGCCTGCTGCAGCTGCTGTCCGTCTACGTCGAGCACCGCATCACCGTCGTCCGGCGCCGCACGGCCTACCGCCTGGGCAAGAAAAAGGACCGGCTGCACCTGGTCGAGGGCCTCCTCATCGCCATCGTGGACATCGACGAGGTCATCCAGATCATCCGCTCCTCGGACGAGGTGGCCGCCGCCAGGACCCGCCTGATGTCCATCTACGACCTCTCCGAGATCCAGGCCAACTACATCCTGGAACTCCGGCTCCGGCAGCTGACCAAGTACTCCCGGATCGAGCTCGAAAAGGAGCAGGAGGAGCTGCGCCGGGAAATCGCCGAACTTGAGGCCATCCTCGGTTCCAGCGAGCGGCTCCGCGCCCTCGTGTCTTCCGAACTTGCCGAGATCGCCGAGAAGTTCGGCACCCCGCGACGGACCGTGCTGCTCGAGTCCGAGGCCGTCTCGCCCACCGTCGCCGCTGCCCTTGCCGCAGCCCCGGGAGTCAAGGGCAAGGCCGCCCCGCTGGTGCTCGAGATCGCCGACGACCCGTGCTGGGCCATCCTCACCGTGTCCGGGCAGATCGCCCGCACCGCGAACCAGGACAGCCTCGCCGAGTCCGGCCCGCGGACGCGGCACGATGTGTTCCAGTCCGCGATCAAGACCTCCGCGCGCGGCGAGATCGCCGCCGTCACCTCCCAGGGGCGCATGCTGCGCCTGCAGGTGATGGACATGCCGGTGCTGCCGCCCACCTCGGGCACCCCGAATATGGCAGGCGGGGTGCCCGCCAGGGACTTCATCACGCTGCTGAAGAACGAGTCGCTCGTCGCCTTCGCCCCGCTGGACGAGGTACTGGCGGTCGGCACGGCGCAGGGCGTGGTCAAGCGGGTCCAGCCGGACTACCCGCTGAACCGCGAGGACTGGGAAGTCATCGTGCTCAAGGACCAGGACGCCGTGATCGGCGTGGCTCCCGCGGGATCCGACGACGTCGACCTCGTCTTCGTGACGCAGCAGGCCCAGCTGCTGCGCTTCAGCGCCTCGGCGGTCCGTCCGCAGGGCCGCACGGCCGGCGGCATGGCCGGGATCAAGCTGGCCGCCGGGGACAACGTGCAATTCTTCGGCGCCGCCGACGCGGCCGACGCGGCCGCCGTCGTGGTGACCGTCGCCGGCACGGAGGGGGCCCTCCCCGGCACCGCTCCCGGAGCCGCCAAGGTCACCGCCCTGTCCGAGTACCCGGCGAAGGGCCGCGCCACGGCCGGGGTCCGGGCGCACCGCTTCCTGAAGGGCGAAGACACCCTCCTGCTCGCGTGGGCCGGGCATGGTCCGGCGAAGGCATCCTCGCTGGCCGGGGTGGCACGTTCCCTGCCCGGGGAGCACGGCCGCCGCGACGGTTCCGGGATTCCGCTCTCACAGGCCATAGACGCAATCGGGCCGAGCATGGCCTGGACCGCGGAAGACGCCGACGGAGCTGCCGCCCCCTAAGGAAGGTCGGGCGCCCGGGACGCACCGAGCCCGGGCTGGCCGCGTTTCCGCGGGCGCCCGGGTCCCTCGTATCCGGCAATTCACACCGGGAGCCCAGGTAGACGTGCCAAGGTCACGGATCACGGATCACGGATCACGGATCACCCATTCGCCACAGATGGCCGCCATAGGACCCGCCATTGCGGCCATCTGTGACGAACGGCCGGCGCCGATCCGGATCGGTGGCGGCCAACCCAATTCCGGCTTCCGCGTCGTTGGAACCGGGGCCGGCGGACCGGGTCATCACGGCGCTGGTGTAGAGCCCGGTTACCGGCGATGATGTGTCCCTTGAACCCGTCCATCATCACCGAGCGGGACTTGTGCGCGTGCCTGGCCTCGGGATCCACCCCCACGTACGAGTAATCATAGGAGGTCGCGTGGACCGCCATGAGCGTGGCCCCGTGCTCCATGGCCTTGCCGAAACGGCGGATCACGGCAATCAACTGGGTGATGGTGTCCTGCCGGGCCACCGCATCGGCGAACACGGTCCAATCCACCGCCCGGCGGTGTTTACCGGTGAGGACCCCGGCCGCGGTGAAGACCTGGGCTACGGCTTCGGTGATGCGGTGCGGGTTGCTGCTGCCGCGCAGGCGGTTGCGCTAATGCACCAGCGCCGTGGGATGGAACGCGGTCTCGGTCAGCCCGTACCCGCGGGCGGCCTTCCACCGCAGGTCAAAGGTCAAGGCTTCGGCCGTGGCCCGGTCCGACAAACCCTCCAGGGCCTGCAGGACCAGGACGGTGCCGATGACGCCGGCCGGGATCGAGGGCCTGCCCCGCTTGGAGGGAAACAGGTCCTCCATCATCGAGTCCGGGAAAAGCTCCGAGCGGTGCCCGGCCAGAAGCGCGTAGGCACTGCCCGGGGCCAACAGCTCCCCGGCCAGTGCCTTCACATCCAAATACCCGCGCTGGGCCTCTTCAATTCCTTGCATGTATCCAGCATTAAGGACCACGGCCCGAAGTCCAGCAGGCACGCCTTAAACCACCCAAATTGTTCAGCGCAGTCCTAGGACATGTGGTTAAGGCTCAAAATGTTGCCCTCGGTGTCCAGGAACCACGCAGCCGAGCTCCCGTCCGGCTCGGTGAAAATGCCGTCTTCGGTTTTCAGGCCCGGGAAATCGTACTCCTCAAAGGTGATTCCCTTGGCCCGGAGCTCGGCCATGGCAGCGGGAAGGTCGTCCACCATCCAGCCGATCTGCGTATTCTTCGCAGTCCCGGCATTGGGCGTCTGGTAAAGGAGGAACCCGGTTCCGGAGCCGCATTTGTACTGCAAGTTGTCCTTGGCATCCGGGTTCTCGGGTTCGAGCCCGAGCTTGTCACGGTAGAAATCACGCGCACGGGCGATGTCCGCGGCCGGCAGCACAGCGCCGACTTGCTTATCCTTGAGCATGGCTATTCTCTTTCCAGGCCCGCCCCCCGGAAAGAATTTTACTCCTTTGGGAAGGGAACGTACCCGCCAAACCGTGCCCGGTTTTCCCGGGCGTTGCCGGCGGCGGATCAACGCCCTTCAGCGGGCCAGGCAGAAAGGCACATAGACTGCCGGGATGCCTATCATCCCCGATCACAAGGACTGGACCTGGGTGCTGCAGCGGCCCTGCCCGGAGTGCGGTTTCGACGCCGCCACGGCCACCCCCGCGGCGGCGCCGGGAATCGTGACCAGCATGCTGCCACGGTGGCGGGCCGCCCTGCGGCGTCCGGACGTCGCGGACCGCCCCGGTGAAGACACCTGGTCCGTGCTCGAGTACGCCTGCCATGTCCGCGATGTCTTCACCTTGTTCGACCACCGGCTGTCCCTCATGCTGGCCGGGGACGGCGCCCGCTTCGACGACTGGGACCAGGACCTCACGGCGGTGGAGAAGGACTACGCCAACGCCGATCCGGCCGGGGTCAGCGCCGAACTGACCGCCGGGGGCGAGCAGATCGCCGCGTCCTTCGCCGGGGTACCGGAGGAGCACTGGGGCCGCAAAGGCACCCGCAGCAACGGTTCGGAATTCACCGTGCTGACCTTGGCGCAATACTTCCTGCACGACGTCGTCCATCACCTCCACGATGTGGATGGGTAGCGCGTGGATGGGTAGCGCATGGACGGGTAGCTACAGTTCCTTGTCCCAGGCCATGCTGCTGTTGACGGCGACGTAGCCCATCTTCGCATAGAGCGCCAGGGCTCCGGTGGGGTTCTCCGAGTCGACGTCGAGCGAGGCCTTGTCCAGGCCGGCAGCGGCGAAACGGCGCATCGCATCGGCGAGCAGCGCCTGCGCAATCCCCCGGCCGCGGAACTCCCGGCGCACGCCGAGCAAGTCGGTGTAGCCCTCGCTGAAGCCGCGGGTCGCTGCGCCCCCGGCGTCGTGGCTGGCGAGCTGGTAGCCGGCCACTGTGCCGCTGGACCGCTCCAGGACCACAGCGCTCAGGTCCGGCCGGGCCTGCGGATCATTCACCACGAAGCCCCAGGCTTCCTCGTCGCGCGGCTCGCTGCCCCAGTGGTCCCGGAAGGCGTCATTATGGGCCAGCCGGACCGCCTCGTGCAGTTCCGGGCCGAAAGCCACCAGCTCCAGCCCCGCCTCCAACTCGGCCTCGGGGAGCCCGATGGCTAACGGCCGGTGCATCTGGTTGTAGTAGCGGACTGTCCGGTAGCCCGCGCCCTTAAAGAGCGCCGCCTGGTGCCTGTGCTGCTGCTCCATGTGGAGTCGCAGCCTGGGAACGGGGCCCGACTCCGGCTGCCCGGACGCGGCATCCCCGGCAAACCGTTCGCGGGTCCGCTGTTCCATCCAGCCCAGCAGCCCGGTACCGATCCCGGTGCCCTGCCACCCGGGATCGACGCAGCCGAAGCCGAGCGCTTTGTCACCGTCCCGGTTCTTGGTGATCCGGCCGTAGGCCCGGGACACGCCGCGCCCGTCGCGGCCAAGGATGGTGTTCGCGGCGCCGGGGTTGGTCTTCGATTCGAGGATCTGCGCCAGGTCGGCGCGCCGCTCGAACCAGGCAGGCTGTTCGACGGCGGCGGTCCGGGCGATCAGGGCTGCCCAGCCGTCCAGGTCCGCAGTCCCTGCGGACCGCCACGTAAGCCTGGGGTCGAGGCAGCCGCCCGCGTCGGTGCCCCCATGTCCAATCATGCATGTCCAATCATGCTTGTCCAATCATGGGGACAGGCTAGCCTCCGGCTCAGCGCCGCGCCAGCACCGCGCCGGCCGTCGCTGCAGCCGTGCCGGGGGCGGTGGCAGCCGCGTTGTCCAGGTCCAGGCGGCTGTCGCCGGCGTCGATATCCTCCGGGTTGTGCGTCACGAGGACCACGGTGCGGTCCTTGAGGCCTTTCCGGAGCTCGGCCAGCAGGGCCCGGCCGGACTCCGCGTCCAGGTGGGCCGTGGGCTCATCGAGCAGGATCACGTCCGCGCCGGTCAGCAGCGTGCGCGCGACAGCCAGGCGCTGCCGCTCGCCGCCGCTGAGGTAGGCGCCGCCCGGACCGATCCTGGTGTCCAGGCCGCTGCCCAGACCACCGTCCAGCCCGCTGCCGAGCCGGGCAACCAGGGGCCCGAGGCCCACCGCGGCGAGAGCCTCCTGCAAGTGCTGCTCCAGCTGCCCGTCCAGCCGGGTGTCCGGAAGTCCGAGCATGAGATTGCCGCGGATCGTGGAGTCGAACAGGTGCGCTTCCTGCGGGCACCAGGCGGCACGGCCGCTGACGAAGATCTGGCCGCTCCGCGGCGGTAGGAAGCCCAGGAGCACGGCCAGCAGGGTGGATTTTCCCGAGCCGGAGGCCCCGGTCACTGCGAGCCAGCGTCCGGGTTCCGCGGTGGCACTGAGCCCGGTGAAGACGGCACCTCCGCCGGGCCAGGCAGCGGAGAGCCCCTGGAGTTCCACCCCCGGCGTGGCGTCAGGCCGCGCCGGGACCGGCACGAGCCCGCCGGCCCCTTCGGCAGCGCCGCCGGGCCGGTCCAGGACTCCAGCCCCGCTGATCCGCCGCAGCACGGTGCGCAGCGCCGGGTACTGGCGGACCGCCGTCGTGATGGCACCGTACGGCTCCACGAGCGCGAGCTGCAACAGCACGACGACGGCGACCGTCGCGGGCTCCACCGCGCCGCTGAGGGCTAGCGGCGCGGCCAGCACGGCGCTGGCCAGGGCGGCGGCCCCGCAGGCCAACACCGTCAGCCCCTGGCCGAGGCCTTCGGCCCAGGCGGACCGCTGGGAGGCTGCGGTCGCGGAGCGGTCCGCCGCTGTGATTGCGGCGAGCACCGGGGCGGAGACGCCGTTGGCGTGGAGTTCGGCGCGGGCGTCGAGTGCGGCAGCGACCCTGCGCAGCACGCCGGACCGGAGCCGCTGTTCGGTGCGGGCGGACATCCGGTCCGCCGCCAGTGCAAGGGCCGGGGCGGCCACGAGGCTGAGCACCGCCGCGGCAATCATGGCCGGGAGGGCCGCCGGCAGCAGCAGGCCGATCCCGGTGACGGCGGCGGCCGCGACGGCAACGGCGGTCACCGGCGGCAGGACCACCCGCGGCAGCAGCTCCCGGACCGTGTCGATGTCGTCCACCACAGCGCCCAGGACGCTTCCGCCCTGCAGGAGCCGGCGCAGGGACAGGGCACGGCGGCTCAGTGATTCCCAGAGCCGGCCGCGGAGCCGGGTCAGGGCGGCGAACACGGCGTCGTGCAGCAGGAGGCGTTCGAGGTAGCGCAGGGCGGCCCGGCCGACGCCGAAGAAGCGCACGCCCACGATCGCGGTGAGCAGGTAGAGGATGGGCGGCTGCTCGCTGGCACGGATGATCAGCCAGCCGGACAGCCCGGCGAGGGCGACGGCGAAGAGTGCGGCCAGCGTGCCGACGGCTCCGGCCGCGGCGAATTTTGCTGCCACGGGGGCAAGGAGGCGGCGCAGCTGGACTGCTGTAGAGGCCGTTGAGCCGGTGCCGGTGGCGACCTTGTCCTGTGGCTCCCCTGGTTCCCCGGACGCGGTTTTCGCCCAGCCCACGTCGTGGGCGGCGGCCCCCCCGGCAGTCAGGGCCGCCGTCAGGGCCTCCGGCAGTGGTTCCAACCCGGGCGCCGCGGCCGGTGCGGCGTGGGTCGCCGTCCCGGTGCCGGGCGCCACGGCCACGAGCTCATCCGCCAGCTCGCGGGTCTGCCGGTCGTGCGCCACGAGCAGCACGGTGACTTTCCCGCGCAGCGCGGCGATGGCATGGCTGACCATGGTGGCTGATTCGCGGTCCAGGTGGGCGGTGGGTTCGTCAAGGAGCAGCACGGTGGCTCCGGCCTCGATCCGGGCCAGGCCGCGGGCCAGCGCCACGCGGCGCAGCTCCCCCGGGCTGAGCTCGGCGGGGTGCTTCGCGGCGAGGTGCCCCGCGGCGCAGGCTGCCAGGCAGCGGCGGGCCGCGGCGTCCTTCGCGTCCCTTCCCAAGGTCGGGGCGCCGTCGGTCTCCCCTGCGGGCTGGTCCCCGGGCCGGTACAGGTACAGCCGGATCTCGTCGAGTACCGTAGGGGCCACCATCACGGGATGCTGCGGGACCCAGGCGACGTCCGCTGTCGTGAATCCCTCGAGGCATCCGGTGACGCTGGTTTGGTGATCAGTCCCGCCGCCTGCCCCGACTGTGCCGGCCAGCACCCCGAGCACGGTGCTCTTTCCGGACCCGCTGGGCCCGTCGAGGGCCGTGATCCTGCCGGGGGCCGCCGTGAAGCTGAGCGGTCCGACGGCGGCGTCCGGCCTGCCGCTGTAGTGGACCGTCAGTCCGCGGACGGTGACGGCGGGAGGCAGGGCTGTTTCGCCAGCCGCGGCGGGCTGGCCCGAGGCGGGGCTCAGGGGTGTGGCTTCGGGCGCGTCGAGCACGGCGTTGGTTTCGGCGAGCGCGGCGCGGCCGTCGTCGCTCGCGTGGTGGGCCGTGCCCAGCTCCCGGAGCGGGAGGTAGCAGTCCGGGGCGAGGATCAGGGCCAGCAGCCCCGCTTCGAGGCCCATGTCCCCGTTCACCAGCCGGACGCCGATGAAGACGGCGACCACGGCGACGGAGATCGTCGCGATCAGTTCCAGGGCGAGGGCCGAGAGGAACGCGGTGCGCAGGGTCCCCATGGTGCGGGAGCGGTATTCCTCGGAGATGTCCTCCAGCGCCTTCCGCTGGGCGGTGGCACGGCCCAGCCCCACCAGCACGGGGAGGCCCTTGGCGAGCTCCAGCATGTGGCCGGACAGGCGGGCGAGTGCCGACTGGGCCTCACGGACCCGGTCCTCGGTATAGCGCCCGATCAGGACCATGAACAGCGGTACGAGAGGTACCGTCAGCACAATCACCACGGCGCTGATCCAGTCCGCGAACAGGATCCGGGCCCCGAGCAGCAACGGGACTGCGGCGCAGTTCACAAGGGCCGGCAGGAACTGGGTGTAGTAGCTGTCCAGGGCGTCCAGTCCGCGCGTGGCCAGGATGGCGAGGCCGCCGTCGGAGGGTCCCGCGGTCCGGGTGCCGTTGCGCAGTGCGCGCTCGAGCAGCTGCGAGCGCAGCTCCTCCTTGACGCCCAGCGCGGCCCGGCGCGACGCGACGGCCTGGGCCCAGACGGTCAGGGATCGCAGGACAACCCCGGCGAGTCCCCAGACCAGCTGCTCGGCCCAGGCCGGATTGTGTGCCATCAGCCCCGCGAGCATGGACGCGATCGCCTGCGCCATCAGGACGTGGGACAGCGCTTTCAGGGCCGCGAGGAGGCCCAGCAGGTAGAGGGCGGAGCGGTTGGCGGGGCCGGACGGGAACTGCGGTCTCATCGGATGTTAGTCCTTGGGTGCCAGCGCTTTGGCGGCGATTGCGGGAAGGAAGCTGTGGGCCTCCGGGATGTGGGCGTCGCTCACGCGGCGCCGGAACACCCAGTACGTCCACGCCTGGTACGCGATGACCAGCGGCAGCCCGATACAGGCGACGATGCTCATCAGCCCCAGGGTGTAGTCCGAGGAGGAGGCGTTGGAGATGGTCAGGTTGAAGTCCGGGTTCAGGGTGGACGGCAGCACGACAGGGAAGGCGGCGCCGAAGATCGAGGCGCTGCCGAGCAGCAGGAAGGCGCCGAGGGACATGAAAGCGCGGCCCTCTGCACCCGTGCGGGCGAAGTTCCAGGCCAGGACGGCGGCCACGACGGCGGCGACGACGTCCACCACGGTCCAGGCCTCGCCGCTGAGCAGCTGCAGGCTCACGGCCCACCCGGCGATTGGCAGCAGCAGCACCGGCAGGAGCCGGACGAACCACCGGCGTGCGCGGTGCCGGACATCGCCGTCGGTCTTCAGGGCCAGGAAGGCGAGGCCGTGCAGCAGCGAGAATCCGACGACGGCGAGGCCGCCGAGAACGGCATAGGCGCTGAACCAGGCGAACGGGCCGCCCTCCCGGTCGCCGTTGGCGTTCAACGGCAGTCCCGTGGTGGTCAGGGCCAGCGCAGCGCCGATCCCGAACGCGGCGACGAACGAGCCGGCCGAAATGGCCCAGTCCCAGCGGGCACGCCACTGCGGCGTGTCCACCTTGCCGCGGTATTCGAAGGCCACGGCGCGGAAGATGAGGGCCACGAGGACCAGCAGCAGCGGCAGGTAGAGCGCGGAGAACAGGGAGGCGTACCAGAGCGGGAAGGCCGCGAACGTGGCCCCGCCGGCGGTCAGGAGCCACACCTCGTTGCCGTCCCAGACCGGGCCAATCGTGTTGAGCAGCACGCGGCGTTCGGTGTTGTTCCGGGCGAACAGCTTCATCAGCATGCCGACGCCGAGGTCAAAGCCCTCCAGAAAGAGGTAGCCCGTCCACAGCACCGCGATGGCGATGAACCAGATGGTGGGAAGCAGTTCCATGCTGAGAATCCTCTGCGTTTCGTTGGTGGCGGGGGCTTAGTAGGCGAACGCCAGGACGTCGTCTTCCGGTTTGCCGGGACCGCTCGGGCCTTCACCGGGGGGCTTGGGCGTTCCATCTTCATTCTCGTCAACGGGGACGTGCACGAGCTCCGGCATGGCCGAGACGACGCCACCCCGGATGTACTTGACCAGCAGTTTGACCTCGACCACCAGCAGCACTGCATACACGCCGGTCAGCACCACGAGGGAGGTCAGCAGTTCCCCGGCAGAGACGCCCGGGGAGACGGCCGCGGCGGTGAACATGAAGACCTGGTCGATCCCGCTGGGATCCGGGTTCGGGGCGACGACGAACGGCTGCCGTCCCATTTCGGTGAAGATCCAGCCGGCGGCGTTGGCCCCGAACGGTGCAAGGATCCCGAACACGGCCAGCCGCATAAGCCCGCGGGAGGCCGGGACCGTTCCCTTGCGGGTCAGCCAGAGAGCCGCCAGCGCGGCCGCCGCCGCCAGTCCGCCGAACCCGATCATCATCCGGAAGCCCCAGTAGGTGACCTCCATGACCGGGACGTACTGGATCTCCTGCCCGGACCGTTCCCCGTAGATGGGGTTGTCCGGCAGGTGGGTGCCGTAGTCGGCCTTGTACTGGTCCAGCAGGCTGTTGACGCCCCGGACCTCGGTGGTGAAATCGCCCTTGGCGAGGAAGGACAAGATCCCGGGTACCTCGATGACGGCGACAACGTCATCGCAGTTCTTGGAACCGACGTTGCCGATGCTCAGGACGGAAAATCCGGTGCCGTCGTGGCAGGCGGCCTCGGCGGCTGCCATTTTCATGGGCTGCTGTTCGAACATGAGCTTGCCTTGCAGATCGCCGGTGATGGCCGTGCCGGCGAAGGAAATCATGGCGACGACGGCGCCGATCCGCAGCGAGCGGATCCAGACGGCGTGGTCGACGCGGTCCCGGCCGGGGATGGCGGCCTCGCCGGGGATGACCTTCCCGTCGGCGCCGACAGTGTCGATCCCGTCGTGGCGGCGGCGCCACAGGTGGTACCAGGCGATGCCGAGCAGGAAGGACCCGGCGACGGCGAGGGCACCGAAGAGTGTGTGCGGGACGGCGACGAGGGCGGTGTTGTTGGTGAAGACCGCCCAGGCGTCGGTCATCACAGGACGGCCGTTGATCATCTCAACACCTACCGGGTGCTGCATCCAGCTGTTCGCCACGATGATGAAGTAGGCGGAGAAGACCGAACCGATCACCGCGATCCAGAGGCAGGCCAGGTGGACGGCGGGCTTGAGCTGCTTCCAGCCGAAGATCCAGAGACCCAGGAAGGTCGACTCCACGAAGAACGCCAGCAGCGCTTCCATCGCCAGCGGCGCCCCGAAGACGTCGCCGACGAAGCGGCTGTACTCGCTCCAGGCCATGCCGAACTGGAACTCCTGCACGATTCCGGTGGCGACGCCCATGATGAAGTTGATCAGGAAGAGCTTGCCCCAGAACTTGGTCATCCGGAGGTATTCCGGTTTGCCGGTGCGGTGCCACATTGTCTGGATCACGGCGACGACGAGGCCAAGGCCGATCGTGAGCGGCACCATCATGAAGTGGTAGACGGTGGTGATTCCGAATTGCCAGCGTGCGATTTCCAAGGCGTCCAAGGCAGTCCCTAACTTTTGGCCGGGCAACTTCTACGTGACGTAGAAATGTTTCTTCTACAGAGTGTAGAACACATCGGCACCTCCCTGCATCCCCAGACTCCCACGGCGGGCCACGGCCCGCAACGGAGCGGCCGGCTGCTCACGTCAGCGCCCGCGACTCGCCGAAGCGGATAGTTCTACTTCATGTAGAAAGAAAGTGCAAAACGCGGTAACTTTAATGCTGAAGCGTAAACACGCCGCCCGGCAGGCCAGCGAGCCACACCCGGGCGGCCGGCACGAAGGATGTACTGAATGGCAAGTCTCGGTGAACTGGAACGTGCAGTGATGGATCTGCTCTGGGCAGGCCAGGAGGCGGCAACGGCCAACACGCTGCGGGATCTGCTTGCGCGGAGCACCCGCGCGGCGGGCGGTACCGCGGGACACGTGGGCAAGGATCTGGCCGTCACCACGGTGCTGACCGTGCTGTCCCGCCTCGAGCGCAAGGGCCTGGTTGAGCGCGAACGCGGCACCCGGCCGCACCGCTACCAGGCCGTATCAAGCAGGGCTGACCACACCGCCGAGCTCATGCATGAGGTTCTGGGGTCCGCACCGGACCGCGAGGCCGTGCTGGCGCGCTTCATTGGTTCCGTCACCGATACTGAAGCGGAAACGCTGCGCAAACTGCTGGGCCTCAGCTAGGGCCCGATGTTCTGGACCTCATGGTTTCTGGCGGTCCTCGCGGTAGTCCTGGCATGGCCGGTACCCATCCTGCTCTCCCGCGCCCGGTGGCCGGCCCGGTCCCCTTTCACCGCCATGCTGCTCTGGCAGGCGATCGCCCTTGCCGGTGGCCTGTCGATGATCGGCGCCATGCTCGTCTACGGGCTGGAGCCCGCCGGGGACAACCTGCTGGCCGGGCTCAAGTCGCTGACCGGCATGGTCTTGTACAACGCACCCACCACGGTGCTGGGTTTCTGGCACATCTTTGCGCTCTCCGCGGCGGCCCTGCTGACGGCGCACCTCGTGTTCACCCTGCTGCTGACGTACTACAAGATCCAGCGGCAGCGGCAGCGGCACCGGGAACTGCTGGCCCTGCTCGCCTCGCCGTCCGCTGACGGCCCGAAGACCCTGGTGCTCAGCCTCGACTCCCCCGTGGCCTACTGCCTGCCGGGTGGCGCACGCTCCGTCACGGTGCTCTCCGACGGGCTCATGGCGGCGCTGGAACCCGCCGAGCTCCGGGCGGTCCTGATCCATGAGAACGCCCATCTCAGCCAGCGCCACCATCTCCTGCTCTGGGCCTTCGCCGCCTGGCGCCAGGCCCTGCCGTGGCTGCCCACCACCCGGCTGGCGCAGGACGCGGTCAACTCGCTCATCGAGATGCTCGCCGACGACGTCGCGCTGAAGACGGAAAGCAAGGCGACGCTGATCAAAGCGATCGCAATCGTGGCCAGCGGCTCCCCCGGCGCGCCGGGGGCCCGGATGGCATTGGGTGCGGCGGAGCTGCCCGACGTCGATCCCGGCCAGCCCGGCGCCACCGGCGGGGCCGGTTCGGCGAGCACCACGGCCTCCCGGGTCAGCCGCCTGCTCTCCCCGCAGCCTCCGCTGCCGGAACCGCTGCGGCTTGCCGTACAGGTGGCGTGCCTGCTGCTGCTCGCGGTGCCGACCGCCCTGCTGATCGTGCCGGGCCTCCTCGGCTGAACGGACGCGGGCGCGGGCGCTACTTCAGCCTGCTGTGCCCCTTGAATTCCAGGTCCGCGAAGCCCTTGCCCGCGGCCGTGCCGTTGATCGCCGATTTGGTCTTGGCGAACGTGAGCGTCGCATGCGCGACTGCGTCGGCCATCTGCTCGAGCACCGTGGTGTTGACGTTGCCGATGCTGTCGCAGGCCGCGTGGTAGCAGGCGTCCTGCGGGGCGCCCGCCGTCCCGCCGAAGACCGCCGCTTCCTCCGGGGTCTTCAGGGCCTCCGCGCCGGTGAACAGGCCGCCGGCCGGAATACCGTTCGCGATGAAGCCGGAGTAGTCCGACCGCCCGTCGAAGGCCGTGGCCGCGGCGGGCAGGTTTTGGGACGCGAAGTAGTCCAGGAAAACCTTCTCAACGAAGCCGGATCCGTCGGGGCCTGCTGCGCCGTAGGACGAGCCGTCGCCGTCGTAGACGTACCGGACATAGTTCGGCGAGCCGACCATATCGAAGTTGAGGTTGAGGGCCTGGTCCTTGAGCTCGCGGGCCGAGAGCTGGGACACGTAGTAGTCCGAGCCGATCAGCCCGTCCTCCTCGCCGCCCCAGAAGGCGAACCGCACCTTGTTCACCAGTTTTTCGCGAGTTTCCTGAGCTGGATCGCCGTTTCCAGGATCGTGCCCAGCCCCGTGCCGTTGTCGTTGATTCCGGGGCCCTCGCCGACGGAGTCCAGGTGCGCGCCGACCACTACCTTCCGGTCGGAACGCCCTCCGGTATCGGCCAGGATGTTGAAGGACTTGATCCGGGTCACCGTCGCATCAACGGCCAGACGCAGTGTCGCGGCGCCGAGCCCGGCAAGTTCGGCGCCGTTGTCAAACGTGGTGCTGACGACCGGGACCTTGGCCTGGGGCGCCTCCAGGGTTCCGCCGAACAGGCCCACACGGTCATCCCCCGGAACCACATCGCCCTGGTTGTAAACGACGACGCCGGCCGCCCCCGCAGCGACGGCGTTGTCCACCTTGTCACGGAAACCGCAGGTGCCACGCTGGATGAGGGCGATGTGGCCGGTCGGGAAGCCCTTAGAGTCTGCTTTTTCGCACGCGCTCGTCGAGCCGCGGCCGCCGGCGAGGTTGATGTCGACCGCGCTTACCTGGGCGGTCACATCACCGGCGCCCGAGTAGTACATGTCCAGGAATCCGTCCGCGGCACCGTAACCGTAAGTCCTTGGGCTCGGGGAGACGCGCTGCGCGGACGCCGCCACGAAGTGGTACCGCTCGTACGTGAACCGCTGGCGGACCGGTTTGTAGCCGGCGGCCTTGAGTTCGTCCTCGATGTAGCGGGCCGATTTCTCGTATCCCCGGGTTCCGGCCGCCAGCCCCACAACGGCCGCGACGGCCGCGGCGCGGATGTTCCGGTGCCTCATGGGAACTCCTGGATCTTCCGGAATCCGGGTCCGGGCGTCCGTGTCCGGATCGGTGACAAAACACTACCCGAAGTGGAAACGCAGGGTAAAGGGCGGAGGTCTTGGCGGCGCAGCGGTGGCGCAGCGGTATAGGAGGATCCCCTGAGCCGCCCGGGCACTCCCGGCCTCAGGCGTCGATCCGCTCCCGGTCCAGGCCTGCAGCGCCGGCAATGATGAAGTCCTTGCGGGGTGCGACGTCGGAGCCCATCAGCAGGTCGAAAGTTTCCTCGGCCTGTTTCGCATTTTCGATCCCGACCTTGCGCAGCGTACGGTGCCGCGGGTCCATCGTGGTCTCGGCCAGCTGCTCCGCATCCATCTCACCCAGGCCCTTGTACCGCTGGATCGGCTCCTTGTACCGCTTGCCCTCCTGGGCTAGGCGGGCCAGCAGCACGTGCAGCTCCGCCTCCGAGTACGTGTAGATCATCTCGTTGGCCTTCTGTCCGGCGTTGATGACCTCCACCCGGTGCAGCGGCGGGACAGCGGCGAAGACCCGGCCGTTATCGATCATCGGGCGCATGTAGCGAAAGAACAGCGTGAGCAGGAGGGTCCGGATGTGGGCGCCGTCGACGTCGGCGTCCGTCATGAGGATGACCTTGCCGTAGCGGGCGGCGCCGATGTCGAAGCTCCGGCCGGAGCCGGCACCCACCACCTGGATCAGCGCGGCACATTCGGCGTTGGAGAGCATGTCCCCCACCGAGGCCTTCTGCACGTTGAGGATCTTGCCGCGGATCGGCAGCAGCGCCTGGAAATCGGAGGAACGCGCCAGCTTTGCGGTGCCCAGGGCCGAGTCGCCTTCCACGATGAACAGTTCCGAGCGGGCGACGTCGTCCGTGCGGCAGTCCGCGAGTTTGGTGGGCATGGACGAGGTTTCCAACGCGTTCTTGCGGCGCTGGGTTTCCTTGTGAACGCGGGCCGAGATGCGTGACTTCATCTCGCTGACGATCTTCTCGAGCAGCAGCGCGGAATGGGCCTTGTCATTGCGGTTGGCCGAGTTCAGCTTGGCGGTGATCTCCTGCTCCACGACCTTGGTCACGATGGCCCTGACGGCGGAAGTGCCCAGAATCTCCTTCGTCTGGCCTTCGAACTGCGGTTCAGCCAGGCGGACGGTCAGGACCGCGGTGAGCCCGGCGAAGATATCGTCTTTTTCGATCTTGTCGTTGCCGGCCTTCAGCTTGCGGGCGTTGCTTTCCACGGCCTTGCGGAAGGTCTTGAGCAGGGCCTGCTCGAAGCCGGCCTGGTGCGTGCCGCCCTTCGGCGTGGAGATGATGTTGACGAAGCTGCGCACGGTGCTGTCGTAGCCGATGCCCCAGCGCAGGGCGACGTCGACTTCGCAGTCCCGCTCGACCTCCGCCAGCTGGCTGTGGCCCTTCTCGTCGATGACCGGGACGGTTTCCTTGAATTTCCCGGCCCCGTGGAGGCGCCAGATGTCCGTCACGGCCGGGTCCGCGGCGAGGAACTCGACGAACTCGGAAAGGCCGCCGTCGTGGTGGAAGACTTCCTCGTGCGGGCCGGACTCCCCCGGCGTCCCGGCGGCCCTGCGTTCGTCCCGGACCGTCAGCTTCAGGCCGGGGACCAGGAAGGAGGTCTGGCGGGCGCGGGCGGCGAGCTCGTCGTAGGAGAACTTGGCGTCCGGGGTGAAGATCTGGCGGTCCGCCCAGTAGCGGATCCGGGTGCCGGTGACGCCGCGTTTGGCCTTGCCGACAATGTCGAGAACCGAGCCGTCGACGAACGGTCCGAAGACGGCCGCCGGGTCCGGTTTGGTTCCCGGGTCCTTGAAGCGGCCCGGCTCGCCCCGGCGGAAGGACATCTTGTAGGTCTTGCCGCCGCGGTCCACTTCCACGTCCAGCCGGGAGGACAGCGCGTTGACGACGGACGCGCCGACACCGTGCAGGCCGCCGGAAGCGGTGTAGGAGCCGCCGCCGAACTTGCCGCCGGCATGCAGCTTGGTGAAGACGACCTCGACACCGGAGAGCCCCGTTTTCGGTTCGATGTCCACCGGGACGCCGCGGCCGTCGTCGTGGATCTCCACCGAGTTGTCGGCGTGCAGGATGATCTTGATGTCGTGGCCGAAGCCGGCGAGGGCCTCATCGACGGAGTTGTCGATGATCTCCCAGAGACAGTGCATGAGCCCGCGGGAGTCGGTGGAGCCGATGTACATGCCCGGGCGCTTGCGGACGGCCTCGAGGCCTTCCAGCACGGAGAGATGCCGGGCGGTGTAATCAGAACTGGGTGCCACGGGGCGGAAACTCCTTCAGGGACGGAACGGTCGAAGCATGCTTGACGCTCTTCCAAGGGTAGTCGGAGTGCGGCCGTCCCCCGGGTTGCCACTCCCGCATCCGGCCCGGCGCCGGCGGACCCGTTACCGAGACGTGATACGCGTACAGCGAAAGTGGACCATCCTTGCGATGGATTGGCTGCGAATGCTGGTTATATAGGTATACCGAACTACCAAGGAGGCCGAACATGACAACAGCAGTTGCGGACCGCACACTGACCACCGTTGACCGGTGCGATCGTTGCGGAGCACAGGCATATGTCCGGGTTGTTCTCGGCGCCTCCGGCGGTGAGCTTCTCTTCTGCGGCCACCACGCACGCGCCGTAGAACCGACGCTCAGGCCGCTCAGCTCTGACTGGCACGACGAGACCGGACGCCTGAACGAGAAAGCGCCGCTTCCCGTCGACTAGTCCCTTTGCTCTTAGCAACGCGGCCCCTCCGTTCCGGAGGGGCCGCGTCTTTTTAACGAGCGGTTCGCTGCCCTGCCGTTCGCTGCCCCGCCGTTCTCTGCCCTGCGGTGCCCGAACGCGCAGCTCTCGTACGCGCAGCGTGATTAACTAGCAACGCGGGGTCACATTGCGCCCATTCCTCCGGGGAGGATCGGCGCGAAGTGACCCCGCGTTGTGCTGTGGCCCGGGCTTTAGTCCAGGTAGTCCCGCAGGACCTGGGACCGTGACGGGTGCCGCAGCTTGGACATCGTCTTCGATTCGATCTGGCGGATCCGCTCGCGCGTGACCCCGTAGACCTTGCCGATTTCGTCTAACGTCTTCGGCTGTCCATCGGTCAGCCCGAAGCGCATTGCCACCACGCCGGCCTCGCGCTCGGAGAGCGTGTCCAGCACGGAGTGCAGCTGCTCCTGCAGCAGAGTGAAGCTCACGGCATCGGCCGGGACCACGGCCTCGGAGTCCTCGATGAGGTCACCGAACTCGGAGTCACCGTCCTCGCCCAGCGGGGTGTGCAGGGAGATGGGCTCGCGGCCGTACTTCTGGACCTCAACGACCTTTTCCGGAGTCATGTCCAGCTCGAGGGCCAGCTCCTCCGGGGTGGGTTCGCGGCCGAGGTCCTGCAGCATCTGGCGCTGCACACGGGCCAGCTTGTTGATGACTTCCACCATGTGCACGGGGATGCGGATGGTGCGGGCCTGGTCGGCCATGGCGCGGGTGATCGCCTGGCGGATCCACCAGGTGGCGTACGTGGAGAACTTGAAGCCCTTGGTGTAGTCGAACTTCTCGACCGCACGGATCAGGCCCAGGTTGCCTTCCTGGATCAGGTCCAGGAACAACATGCCGCGGCCGGTGTACCGCTTGGCCAGCGACACCACCAGACGGAGGTTGGCCTCCAGCAGGTGGTTCTTGGCGCGCTTGCCGTCGTGGATGACGAATTCGAGTTCACGCTTGAGCTTCGGATCCATGGACCCGTCGTCGGCGTTGATCTTTTCTTCGGCAAAGAGGCCTGCCTCGATGCGCAGGGCCAGGTCCACTTCCTGCTCGGCATTCAGCAGGGCGACCTTGCCGATCTGCTTCAGGTAGTCCTTGACGGGGTCGGCGGTGGCGCCTGCCGACATGACCTGCTGCACGGGGGCATCGTCATCGTCGGCATCGGAGTAGACAAAACCGGAGCCGGTGGGGGCTGCGGCAGTCTTGGCAGGGATCTCTTCGCCGTCTTCGCCGATCTCGACGCCGGCCACCTCGTCGAGGTCGACCTCGTCTTCATCGTCGTCGCGGGCGGCTTTACCGGCGGCCTGCGCCGCGGCTTTAGCGCCGGGCTTGGGCCCGCGCTTTTTGGGTTCAGGCTTGGCGACTGCCGATGCGGTGTCGTCACCTTCGGCCGAGGTTGCGTCTTTGACAGCCTTGTTGGCTGCACGCGTGGCGGCGCGCTTGGCGTTCGTCGCCGCCTGCTTATCCTCGGGAGACAATACGGCCTGGTCGGCGGGTTCCTTCTTCGCGGAAGACGGGGTCACAGAAAACCTTTCTAGCGGCGGTCTGTGGAATCACCATACGGGCAACACCACTATGACCCTGTCAAGTCCGTGTTTCACATCAGGAGCCGCCACGGCCAGCAGAGCCACTAAGTAGAACTGCTGAGGCGGCCGTAATGTTCCCTGTTTCCAAGGTTCGCTACGAGCTCTTGATACACGGACCCAACCGGGTCGCGGCAACCATTGTCTCACGATTTTCAGAATCGGTGCCGTCCCGGGGCCGGGTCCGCAACATGGTGGCGCACCACATTCCGTTCACCGTCACGCGGCGCCGGGTTCAAACTTCTGCCACGCGGCGTCCCTCCTTCCTGCCCATCCACATAAGGTGCCACGGCTCACAAGCTCAGCCAGCAGTTCGGCGAGCCGGTAGCCCGGGTGCTCCGCCGCTGCCCGGCTGAACAACGCGTCGGCAAAGGACCCCTTGCCGCGGCACCATTCAATCCAGCCGCGTCCGGTCAGAGCGGCAGCCCCGGCCTCCCCGCCGGCCTCGCCCAACTGCAGGAGGATCCGCTCCAGGCTGGCCATCCGTGGCCAGTCCGGCACCGGCGGCGCCAGGCCGAGCAGCACCTCCCCGTAGCCCGGGGCGGCAGACGCCCCGGTACCGGTCCGGCTGCCGGCCCCGGTTCCGGCGCTTTCCACCCGCGCCGGAAGGAGCGGAGGCAAGCCCTCCAGCGGCGGCAGCGGAACCGGGAGCGGCCGAGCCAGCACGGCGGCGACGGGCTGCGTCCCGGGCAGTGCCTGCGTGGCCGCCGGGGTGCCGGGCAACGCGGCGGGCGGGGCCGAAGTGTCGAACGTTGGGCTGTCGAAGGATGGGCTGTCGAAGATGCCGAAGTCTGCGGCGCCCTGCTCTGCGGCCTCCGGCCCGGCAGCCGCCATCACCAGCACGGCATCGCGCCAGGCCGGGACGCAGAGCGCGGCCCGCAGGTACCCGGCGAGCCCCACGGGAAGCCGGGGACCGGCCGGCGACCGAAGCACCAGGGCCCAGACATCCATCACTTGGCCGAACTGCACCCGGTCCCGGGCGTGTCCGGCGAACAGCTGTGCCCAGTGCCGCTCGGACTCGAGCACCGCCGGGTCCTCGGGCAGCGGGGAGGGCAACCGTGCGGCGGCGCCGGGGCCGGGTCCGACGGTGCTGCCGCGGAAGACCATCTCCGCATTTAGCCGGCTGTTCCTGATCTCATCGATCGGCCGGCCGGTAGTGGGGCAGCAGGCAGGGTCGGTGCAATACACGTTGCGCCAGTGCTCGGCGCCGATGAGCCAGGCGTCCCGGACGGGCATGCCGCCTTCAGCCAGAGCGTGCTCCAACTCTTCGAGCAGTTCGGCCCAGGCGGCGCCGTCCCGGCCCGTTACAGACCCGTCACTACCGGTGAAGAAAGCCAGCAGGACGCCGTCCGCCTCGTCGTCGGCCTCCAGGTAGCCGGCCACGGTGCGGGCGAAGCCGGCGAAACTGCCGGGGCTGCCGTCGCCGGGGAGGTCGACCCGGAGGGTGGCTCCGAGCCGCTTGCCCTGCATCGTCATGGCGACGAGGCTGTGCGACGGCCAGTAGCCCAGGGAATGCGGGATGAACCCGAGGATGTCTTCGGGGCCGGTGATTTTCAGGTGATCGGGAGCGGTCATAACGCCAGCTTCGTCGCCGCGCCTCCCGCCGTCAGCCAGGGATCTGTCCTATGTGGAGAACCGGACTCCGTGGAGAACCGGACTCCCGGATCAGGGACGGCGGCGGCGTTCCGCGCTGAGCCTGCGTTGCCGGGAGAGGGCTACGCGCAGCGGGGGCACGACGATGCCCTGGGCTGCCATCTGCCGGCGGACCTTGCGCCGGGTGATCAGGATGGCGAGGGTTCCCCCGGCCAGCAGGAGGAACTGGACACTCAGGGCGATCCTGAACGGGTCAAGACCGTAGAGCTCCCCCTGCGAGAAGCCGGTGGTGTTCAGCACGTCGAGGACGAGGCCGATCACGAAGATGGCCACGAGCGCGGCGATGAAGCCGCCGACATTGACGATCCCGGTGGCCGTTCCGATCCGGTGGGCCGGGTTGAAGGTCCGGGCGAAGTCGAAGCCGATCATGGAGCCGGGACCGCCGATGGCCAGCACCACCACCAGTCCGGCCAGCAGCCACAGCGGGGACCGGCCGGGGAAGAGCAGGACCGCCGCCCAGGCCGCAGCGGTGCCGGCCGAGATCAGCAGCACCATGGTGGACCGGCGCAGCGGGTGCCGGGCGACGAAGCTGCCCATCAGCGGCCCCGCTGCGATCGCGGCCGCCACGTACAGGGTCATGAGGGCCGAGACCGTGCCCGGGGCCAGGCCCTGGGCGGAGATCAGGAAGGGATAGCCCCAGGTCATGGCGAACACGGTGCCGCTGAACTGGACCGTGAAGTGGCTCCACAGCCCGAGCCTGGTTCCGGGCTGCCGCCAGGCGTGGGACAGCGAGACTCCGGTGGCGCGCAGCCCCTGGGACGGTCCGGGCGCCGGATGTCCCGGCGGCTGGTCCTGCAGCAGGACCAGCACCAGCACGACGGCGAGGGCGGACATGGCGGCCAGGGTGAGGAAGGCGGGGGTCCAGCCGGCCGAGTGCAGGATGATGGCGAACGGCACCACGCTGATGAGCTGGCCCAGCTGCCCAGACATGCCTGTCAGCTGCGTGAGGAGCGGCACGCGCGCGGGGGCGAACCAGAGCGGGATCAGCCGAATGACGGCAATGAAGGTCATGGCGTCCCCCGCACCCACGAGCACGCGGCCCAGGACGCCGCCGGGAATGCTGTCCGCGAAGGCCAGTTCGAGTTGTCCGAGCCCCATCAGCAGCGCACCTGCGGCGATCATGACACGGGAGCCGAAGCGGTCCACCAGCACGCCCACCGGGATCTGAAGGCCGGCGTAGACGAGGAGCTGGAGCACGGTGAAGAAGGAAATTTCGGCGGCGCTGGCATGGAAGCGCTCGGTGGCCTCCAGCCCAACCACGCCGAAGGACGTCCGTTGGCTGACCGCCACCAGATAGGCGAAGATCCCGACGATCCAGATTAGCCAGGCGCGGGGTGAGGTCACTACCCCATTATGCCCCGCACCGAACAAATACTATTTATATGCCGGGTTCTTTACGGGCCAGGTAGGCTTCAACGGCCGCACCCAGGGCGTCGGCGTTCGGAAGCTGATCGTTCTCGTCGGCCAGCAGCGACCGCCGCACGGTCCCTTCGGCCTTCTCGTCGTAGCGCATTTCCAGCCGGGAGACCACCTGCTGGACCTCCTCCGAGGCATCGATCTGCTCGGCGATCTGGCGGCCTACTTCGCGGCCTGCCTCGCGCAGGCGGTCGCTGGGAAGCATGAGCGAGGTGGCTGCACCGAGGTACTCCAGCCCGGCCACGGCGGCCGTCGGGTATTCGGCTTCCGCGAGGTAGTGCGGTACGTGGATCACGTAGCCGGCCACATTGCGGCCTGCCGCGACGAGCCGCATCTCAAGGACATGCCCCACCGCAGCGGGAACCTCGACCGTCGGCTTCCACACCGAGATTCCCTCGATAAGGTCCGGGCGGTTGCCGTGAACGGTCACGCCCACGGGCCGCGTGTGCGGGACCGGCATAGGGATGGAGTGGATCCAGGTGGCCAGGTTGACGTCCAGCTCCTCCACGATTCCGACGACGGCGCGGGCAAACCGCTCCCATTGCAGGTCCGGCTCGAACCCGGCCAGGAGGAGGAAAGGGCTTCCGAGCCCGTCAAAGAGCCGGTACAGCGCCAGGCTCGGCGCCTGGTAGTCCTGGAGATGGTCTTCGACGAAGCTCACCTGCGGACGCCTGGTCCGGTAATCGATCAGCTGGTCGGCGTCGAACTCGGCGATCATCTCCGCGTCGAGGGTGTCCAGCATTTCAGCGGTGATCTGCCTGACGACGTGGCCGGCGTCGGCGAAGCCCGTGAAACCCATGACAAGGTTCAGTCCGCGCAGCTCCGGGCTGTGGAACAGCGCGTCGTCACGCAGATAGAGCGTTTCGGGGTCCAGCAAAGAGCCGGAAATCCGTTCAATCACGGCATGTTCCTTTCGCAGTAGCGGCGGCGGGAGGGACGGGACGCGGCCCTGCGCGGCGGATTTTCCGGAGGCAACGGCCGGGCGGGGCGGTGGCGCCGATACCTCTTTCAACGCCCCGGAGTCCGGGCTAATTCCTGCCCCCGGTGTGCTCCAGCTCTCATCCAATTGAATTCCCGCAGGGCGGAGAGACTACGATCGGAACTGGCCTTATGGACGGCCTTGAAGACACTTAGGTTGCGTCTCAAGCCGGCTGTGGCTCCGGTTCCCAGGGCAGGGCGCCGAACATGCAGTTCCTGCCGAAAAATCACAGAGAATTGAGGACTGTCCTCGTGGTCAAGAATACCGAAGTCAAACTTAGTGCAATTGCTGGGGGTCTGTTGAAGTCCCCCAGCGACGCCCTCGTCATCGGCGTGGGACAGGGGCCGGACGGTCCCGTCCTGCTGGGCAACCCGCTGTCGGCCAAGGCCGCCGGGGCGCTGGCGGAATCACTGAGCGTTCTTGGCGTCACCGGGGCAGCCGACCAGGCCCACCGGCTTCCGGGCCTGCCGGAATCCGGAGCGGCGGTGCTGGTGCTCGCCGGCGTCGGCAAGCTTGCCGCGAACCAGCCGCTCACCGAGGAGGCACTGCGCCGTGCAGCCGGCTCCGCCGTCCGCCAGCTCGCCGGCGTCGCCACCGTCACCCTGGCCCTCCCGACGGCGTCCCTGGCCGACGTCGCGGCCGTCGCCGAGGGCGCCGCGATGGGCGCCTACTCGTTCACCGAGCACCGCTCCTCCAGGGACGGCCTGAAGGACCCGGTGAAGAACGTCGTGATCGTCACCGGGCTCGCCGCGGACAAGGGGCTGCAGCCGGTACTGAACCGCGCGGCCCTGATCGGCAAGGCCGTGAACGCCACCCGCTCGCTGGTCAACCAGCCGCCGAGCCACCTCTTCCCGGAGTCCTTTGCGGACGCCGCCAAGGAACTCTCCAAGGGCCTGCCCGTCAAGGTCACGGTCTGGGACGAGAAGCGCCTGGAAAAGGAAGGCTTCGGCGGCATCCTCGGCGTCGGCAAGGGCTCCACCCGCCAGCCGCGCCTGGTCAAGGTCGAATACGCCCCGGCCAAGGCCACGGCCAAGATCGCGCTCGTGGGCAAGGGCATCACCTTCGACACCGGCGGCATCTCGCTCAAACCGCACCTGGGCATGGGCGACATGAAGTCGGACATGGCGGGCGCCGCCGTCGTCCTCAACACCGTGCTGGCCCTCGCCGGCCTGGGCCTGCCCGTCAAGGCAACCGCCTGGCTGTGCATCGCGGAGAACATGCCCTCCGGTGCCGCCCAACGCCCGGCCGATGTCCTCACCATCTTCGGCGGCAAGACCGTGGAGGTCCTCAACACCGACGCCGAAGGCCGCCTCGTCATGGCCGACGGCATCGTCGCGGCGAGCCAGGAATACCCGGACGCCATCATCGACGTCGCCACGCTGACCGGTGCGCAGCTGATCGCCCTGGGCGACCGCACCGCCGGCGTCATGGGCGCCGACTCCGTCACCGGCCCGATCAAGGCCGCCGCGGACCGCGCCGGGGAGCTGGTCTGGCCGATGCCGCTGCCGGAGGAGCTCCGTGCCAGCCTCGACTCGCAGGTCGCGGACATCGCCAACATCGGCGAACGCCACGGCGGAATGATGACGGCGGCGGTGTTCCTGCGGGAATTCGTCGGCAACGGCAAGGACGGGGAGCAGATCCCCTGGGCGCACATCGACATCGCCGGACCGTCCTTCAACACCGGCAGCCCCTACGGCTACAACCACAAGCAGGGCACCGGCTCCACCGTGCGGACCCTGGTGGCATATGCCGAGGACATCCTGGCTAGCACCGTCTGAGTGTCCGCGGCGCATTGTGGCGGGGGCATGACTCCCCCGCCACAATGCCGCGTGACACTGGACACAAGCGCTCCACAAACGCCACGGCAAGGTGGAGCATGGATAAGTGGTTCGCTAAGGTGAACCACGATAGACCCAGTCAAGTAGTGACACTCAAGTAGTCACAACCACATAGTCACAAATGAAAGGGAACGGGCCTGCTGGCATAATCGCGGCAGGAAGTTCCAAGACCAGATGATGCGTACTCTCGTGTCATCGTTCACGCGAGGGAGCGTTTTAGTGGCCGATCAGGCAACTGCGCAAGAATTCGACATCCTGGTACTCGGCGGCGGTAGCGGCGGCTACGCAACTGCCCTGCGTGCTGTTCAGCTCGGCCTCACCGTCGGCCTGATCGAAAAGGGCAAGCTCGGCGGTACCTGCCTGCACAACGGCTGTATCCCCACCAAGGCCCTGCTGCACTCCGCAGAGCTCGCCGACCACGCCCGGGACTCATCCAAGTACGGCGTCAACGTCACCCTCGACAGCATCGACATCACCGCTGTCAACGCCTACAAGGATGGCATTATTGCCGGCAAGTTCAAGGGCCTGCAGGGTCTCATCAAGGGCAAAAAGGGCATCACCGTCATCGAAGGTGTTGGCAAGCTCCAGGGCACCGACACCGTCGTCGTGAACGGCACCGCGTACAAGGGCAAGAACATTGTCCTCGCGACCGGGTCTTACTCCCGCACGCTGCCGGGTCTGGAAATCGGCGGCAAGGTCATCACCTCCGACGAAGCCCTCACCATGGATTACATCCCCAAGAGCGCGATCGTCCTCGGCGGCGGCGTGATCGGCGTTGAGTTCGCTTCCGTCTGGAAGTCCTTCGGCGTCGACGTGACCATCGTCGAGGGCCTGCCGTCGCTGGTCCCGAACGAGGACGCGGCGATCGTCAAGGCCTTCGAGCGCGCGTTCAAGAAGCGCGGCATCAAGTTCTCCACCGGCGTCTTCTTCCAGGGCGTCGAGCAGAACGACGACGGCGTCAAGGTCACACTGGTGGACGGCAAGACCTACGAAGCCGACCTGATGCTCGTGGCCGTCGGCCGCGGCCCCGTCACGGCCAACCTCGGCTACGAAGACGCCGGTATCACCATCGACCGCGGCTTCGTCATCACCAACGAGCGCCTGCACACCGGCGTCGGCAACATCTTCGCCATCGGCGACATCGTCCCCGGCGTGCAGCTGGCGCACCGCGGCTACCAGCAGGGCATCTTCGTCGCCGAAGAGATCGCCGGCATGAAGCCCGTCATCGTCGAAGACGTCAACATCCCCAAGGTCACCTACTCCGAGCCCGAAATCGCCACGGTGGGCTACACGGAAAAGGCCGCCAAGGAGAAGTTCGGCGAGGACCAGATCCAGACCCAGGAATACAACCTGGCCGGCAACGGCAAGAGCTCCATCCTGGGCACCACCGGCCTGGTCAAGCTGGTCCGCCAGAAGGACGGCCCCGTGGTGGGCGTGCACATGATCGGCGCCCGCATGGGCGAGCAGATCGGTGAAGCCCAGCTGATCGTGAACTGGGAAGCCTACCCGGAAGACGTGGCCGCACTGGTCCACGCCCACCCGACCCAGAACGAGTCCCTGGGCGAGGCGCACCTGGCATTGGCCGGCAAGCCCCTCCACGGCTAGGCATTACCGCCCGCAGCACCGCAAGAACTCAGGGTTTAGTGCACCCGGCGCGAATTGCCGGGTGCACTAAGCTCGACCAAGGCAGCAACCATCCGCACTAAAGATCAATAAGGAGAACGGGGACGATATGTCTGAATCCGTTAACTTGCCCGCCCTCGGTGAGAGCGTCACCGAAGGAACCGTCACCCGCTGGCTCAAGCAGGTAGGTGACCGGGTAGAGGTGGACGAGCCGCTGCTCGAAGTTTCCACCGACAAAGTAGACACCGAGATCCCCTCTCCGATCGCCGGCGTGATCGAGGAAATCCTCGTCGCCGAAGACGAGACCGCTGAAGTCGGCGCACCGCTGGTACGCATCGGCGACGGTTCCGGTTCCGCCGGTGCAGCCGCCCCGGCCGCTGAAGCCCCCGCAGAAGCAGCCGCAGAAGCACCGGCCCCGGAAGCACCCGCCCCTGAAGCAGCCGCCGAATCTCCGTCGGCTGCCGAAGCTCCGGCCCCCGCCGCTGAGGCGCCGGCTGCCGAAGCGCCCGCTGCCGCACCGGCCGGCGAAAGCCACGAAGTGACGCTCCCGGCCCTCGGCGAAAGCGTCACCGAAGGCACCGTCACCCGCTGGCTGAAGAGCATCGGCGACACCGTCGAGGTGGACGAGCCGCTGCTCGAGGTTTCCACCGACAAGGTCGACACCGAGATCCCGTCCCCGGTCGCCGGCACGCTGCAGGAAATCCGCGTCAACGAGGACGAAACGGCCGAGGTGGGCTCCGTCCTGGCCGTCATCGGCTCCGGCGCTGCCGCGCCCGCCGCAGCCCCTGCTCCCGCAGCGCCCAAGGCCGAAGCGCCCGCCGCCCCGGCACCCGCGGCGGCCCCGGCAGCTCCAGCACCCGTGGAAGCCCCGAAGCAGGAGGCACCGGCCGCACCGGCCGAAGCCCCCCAGCAGGAGGCACCCAGGCAGGAAGCA
The DNA here is from genome assembly GCF_040546335.1 of Arthrobacter sp. UYEF20. NCBI lineage: Bacteria > Bacillati > Actinomycetota > Actinomycetes > Micrococcales > Micrococcaceae > Arthrobacter > Arthrobacter sp. UYEF20. Next base: position 138,416 of record NZ_JBEPNP010000009.1, read on the forward strand.
GCCCCGGCTGCCGCAACCCCGGCCGCTTCTTCCGCAGACGCCGGCTACGTCACTCCCCTGGTCCGCAAGCTTGCCAACCAGCAGGGCGTGGACGTCTCCTCCTTGACCGGAACCGGCGTCGGCGGCCGCATCCGCAAGCAGGATGTGCTGGCAGCCGCGGAGGCCAAGGCCGCTCCGGCCCCGGCAGCAGCCGCACCGGCAGCGTCCGGCGCTCCGGCCGCGCGGGCCGCAGCACCGTCCGCCGACCAGTCCTCGCTGCGCGGCACCGTGCAGAAGGCGCCGCGGATCCGCCAGGTCATCGCCCGCCGCATGCGCGAATCCCTGGACATCTCCACCCAGCTCACCCAGGTGCACGAGGTGGACATGACCAAGGTCGCCAAGCTGCGTGCCAAGGCCAAGAACTCCTTCCAGGCCCAGAACGGCTCCAAGCTGACCTTCCTGCCCTTCATCGCCAAGGCTGTCGCCGAGGCCCTGAAGCAGCACCCGAAGGTCAACGCCTCCTACGACGAGGACAAGCAGGAAATCACCTACCACAACGCCGAGCACCTGGCGATCGCGGTGGATACGAACAAGGGCCTGCTGGTTCCCGTCATCTCCGACGCCGGCAACCTGAACCTGGCCGGCCTGGCCGGCAAGATCGCCGACGTCGCGGACCGCACCCGCAACGGCAAGATCGGCCCGGACGAGCTTTCCGGCGGAACGTTCAGCATCACCAACATCGGTTCCGTTGGCGCCCTGTTCGACACCCCGATCATCAACCAGCCGCAGGTCGCAATCCTCGGCACCGGCGCGATCGTCAAGCGCGCCGTCGTGGTTGCCGACGAGAACGGCGATGATTCACTGGCGATCCGCTCGATGATGTACCTCTCCCTGACGTACGATCACCGCCTGGTTGACGGCGCCGATGCGGGACGTTTCCTGCAGACGCTGAAGGCCCGCCTTGAAGAAGGCGCCTTCGAAGCCGACCTCGGACTGTAGGAGCTGCAGCACACGGAATACCTGACCGCACAGCCGGTCAGCGGAGGGCATCTTCCCGCAAGGGAGGGTGCCCTCCGCTGTTTACGGACACTTTGTCGTTAGGCTGGGCCCATGACCATTCTTTTCTACATCCTGCTCTTCCTGCACATAGTCGGTGCCTCCATGGTCGTCGGTGTCTGGATCGCCAATATGAAGACCCCCACCGTCCACCCCCGGCAGCGTGACGGCGCCTTCGTGCAGCTGATCACAGGCATCGCCATGATGGGAATCCTGCCGGTTCTGCACAACCAGAATCCCGCCGAGTTCGACCCCAACTACTTCAAGCTCGGCATCAAGTTCGCCGTCGGCCTTGCAGTGGCCGTCCTGGCCGTCATCGGCGCCCGGAAGGTCAAGAAGGGCGAAGCCGTCTCCAAGGGCCTCGCCCACGGCGTCGGTGGACTCGCGCTGCTGAACGTGGCCATCGCCACCCTCTGGCAGTAGCTTTTCTCCTGCACCGCTTACGACGGCGACGCACCCCTCGCAGGGTGCGTCGCCGTCGTCGTTGTGCCGGTGTTTCCTGCGGTCAGTCGCCGGCGATCCGCGCCTCGGGCGCTCGCTGTCCGGGACCGTGCATTCCATGGCGACCTGGTGCAGGGTCACAATCCTCTGACAGCGGACACCCGTGCGCCGGCGGCGCTGAATCCCTAGGATTGGACACGGCACGGTCCGGCGCTTCGCCGGATCGCGGATTCACCACGATGAGGAGTGGACATGGCAGCAACACGCACCGCACACACTGTATGGAACGGCGACCTGATGACGGGCGCCGGCAACACAACCCTGGACAGCTCCGGGCTGGGCAACTTCGATGTCACCTGGAAGGCGCGCGCCGAGGCCTCCGAGGGCAAGACGAGCCCCGAAGAGCTCATCGCCGCCGCACACTCGGCCTGCTTCTCGATGGCCTTCAGCCTCGCCGTCGCGCAGGCCGGCCACACGCCGGAAGAAATCAACACCAAGGCCGACGTCACCTTCGTTCCCGGTACCGGCATCACCGACAGCCACCTCACCCTGAGCGCGCGCATTCCGGGGATCTCCAAGGAGGAGTTCCAGCGCCTCGCGGAGGAAGCCAGGACCGGGTGCCCCGTTTCGGCCGCCCTGACCGGCATCAAGATCACCCTGGACGCCTCCCTGGCCTCCTAGTACCTCACGCGCCGTACGTCACGCGCCAAAGCAGAAGGTCCCCGTTCCCCTTCCAGGGAGCGGGGACCTTCGCCGTTCGGGGGCATTCGCCGCTTTGGGCCGCGGCGGACTACTTGCCGGGCTGCCGGGCCGGCAGCGGGGCGGGCCGCACCTTCCGGTAGCCTTCGCGGAGCGGCGGACGGTCGGTCGGCAGTTCCTGGATCATTTCCTTCAGCGCGCCGATCCCGTATTCCAGCTGCGGGTCGGTCCCGGCGGCGTACGCGTGCGGCGGGAAGGTCACCTCGATGTCCGGTGTGACGCCGAAGTTCTCCACGCCCCAGCCGACGCCACCGGCGAACCAGGTCGCGTAGCGCGGCTGCGTGACCCCGGTGCCGTCCGCCAGGGCGAAGCGGTTGTCGATCCCGACGACGCCGCCCCAGGTCCGGGTGCCGATGACCGGACCGATCCCCCGCAGCTTGGAGACCTGGGTGATGATGTCGCCGTCGGATCCGGCAAACTCATCGGTGAGGATGATGACGGGGCCGCGCGGGGCGTGGTGCGGGTAGGTCCTGGGCTTCTCGCCGCGGGGCATGCTCCAGCCGGTGACCTTGCGGCCGATGAGTTCCGCCACCAGCTGGGAGGTGTGGCCGCCGCGGTTGCGGCGGACGTCCACGATCAGCCCGTCGAGGGCCGTCTCGGTGTCCAGGTCCCGGTGCAGCTGGGCCCAGCCGTTGGCCATCATGTCCGGGATGTGAAGGTAGCCGAAGGTGCCCTGCGAGGCTTCGCGGACCGTCCGGCGGTTGCCGGCCACCCATTCCTGGTAGCGCAGCCGTTCCTCGTCCTTGACCGGAACCACCGCCACACGGCGCTGCTTCCCGGCCTGGTCACCGTGTCCGGGACCGTTGCGCAGGGTGAGTTCCACGGCACGGCCGGCGGCGCCGACCAGTTGCACCGCGGGCGTCCTGGCTTCCGTAAGTTCCACGCCGTCGATGGCCAGCAGCACGTCGCCGGGCTTGGCGTCCGCGCCCGGACGGGTCAGCGGGGACGTGGCCAGCGGGTCGGAGGATTCCCCGGCCAGGATCCGGGTGATTTCCCAGCCCTCACCGGTGAAGGCGAGGTCCGCGCCGAGCCGGCCCTGGCCGTTGCTGCCGTTCTCGGTGACGGCGGCGGGGCGGACATAGGCGTGGGAGGTGCCAAGCTCGCCGTGGAGTTCCCAGAGCAGGTCCACAAGGTCATCGTGCGAGCCGAGCCGGTCCACGATCGGCCGGTAGCGGGCGTGCACGGAGTCCCAGTCCTGGCCGGCCATGTCCTCGGTCCAGAAGAAGTCCCGCTGGAGGCGCCAGGTCTCGTCAAAGGCCTGGCCCCAGACGCGCAGCGGTTCCAGCTGCACGCGGATGCGGTTCAGGTCCACCTTGACCAGCTGTCCGGACTCCTCATCCGCCTTCGCTCCGGCCGGGGTGACGCGGATCTGCTTGTCCTGCAGGAAGACCACCTTTTCCCCGTCGCCGGAGAGGCGGTAGCTGTCCAGCGCCTCGACGATCGTGGTGGTGCGGCGCTTGGCCAGATCGAAGCGGACCAGGCTCGGCGCGGCGGTCTTGTCTTCCAGGCTGGCCCGGCCCTCGCCGGTCACACCGGACAATTCGCTGTCCAGCCAGAGCAGGGCCCCGGCCGTGGCCGTGAGCGCCGAGTAATTCCCCTGCGGCACGGGGACGGAGATGACACGGTGGGCCAGGCCTTCGGCGTCGACCCGGACGGCCGGTACCTGGTCCTGCCCGGAGCCCTCGGCGGCGTTGGATTCCACCCCGCCGGTGACGTCGTCCTGCAGGTCCACGGTGGGGCCGAACGGCGACGGGGTGTCGGCGGCGAGGGCCACCAGGTAGGGCTTGATGGGGCTGGGGAAGGACAGATCGAAGGAGTGGCCGTCGTAGACCGGGTCGAAGCTGCGGTTGGAGAGGAAGGCGAGGTACTTGCCGTCCGGCGTGAACGCCGGCGATTCGTCGCGGAAGCGGCCGTCGGTGACGTCGATGATGACGCGCTTCCCGTCCCCTGCCTTCCCTTCGGCGGCGGCGTCGACGGCGGCGGCCTTGGTGATCCGGAGCCGGCTGCGGGAGCCGAAGGAGGTGACCGGCTCGGACCAGCCCAGCCACGCCGAGTCCGGCGACCAGCTGAAACCGTCGATGCTGCCTTCGCCGATGCTGCTCACGAGCGACAGGGCACCGGTGCGGGTGTCGGCCAGGTAGATGTCACCGAAGGCGGTGCCGACGGCCAGCCAGTTGCCGTCCGGGCTGGCCTCGATGGCGCTGGCACGGCTCGGCTTGGGGAAGTCGAGCCTGGTGGGCTGGCGGGAGTCCTGTCCCTGCTGCACCGGGGTGGCGTTCGTGCCTGCCGCAGGGCCGGCGGTGTCTGCAGCGTCGTGACCGGCAGCGTTCCCAGCCGGTGAGGCCACGGCCGGCGGGACCACGGGGACGACGGCTTCCGGCCGGGTCAGTGCCGCGGCCGAGACCGGCTGCGGCAGCGGCGTGCCGGCGTCGGAGTCCTCCTGCGGCGTGGCGGCCTTGGTGGCGGGCGTCGCTGCAGTCTGGCTGCCGGGCTGGTATCCGCCGGCCGGCGGACCGGCGATGGCCTTCAGGTACAGGGCCTCGACGCCGTCGTGGTCTGCCACATACGCGATCCGGCCGTTACCGAAGGGGCGCGGCAGCCGGGCCCGTACGCCCGGCGTGGCTTCCAGAATGCGTGACGGGCCGTCCTGGTGCCGCAGCCAGTGGAGGGTGCCGTGGGCTTCGACGGCGCTGGATCCCCCGGTGCGGTCCGGAACCACATCGCCGAGGTGCCGGGAGGGCAACAGCTGCGTGGCGCGGCGTCCCTGCGAAGCGGAGCCGAGCGAAATCTCGAGTTTGATGGCATCCGAGCCGAGGTCCGGCAGGAGCCAGAGTTCGCCGGCCGATTCGAAGACGACACGCTTGCCGTCGGTGGCGGCGTGCCGGACGTAGAAGTCTTCATGGTCTGTGTGGCGGCGGAGACCGGTGCCGTCCGGCAGCACGGAGTACAGGTTGCCGTAACCCTCATGGTCGGACAGGAACGCGATCCGCCCGTCGACCCACATGGGGTCCGTGAGGTTGCCGTCCAGCTCGGGCGCGAGCCGCTCGAACTCGCCGTTCCCGTCCCGGTCAATCCACAGTTTGCCGGCGGCGCCGCCGCGGTACCGTTTCCACCACGCCGGCTCACGCGAGAGAACGCTGGCGAGAACCACCGGGCGTTCATCCCCCACGACCGGGCCGAAGGCCACGGACTCGACCGGGCCGAACGGAAGCTCCTCTGCCCAGCCGCCGGCAACGGGCAGGCTGTAGGCGTGGGTGTGGCGGCCGTCGGACTGGCGGAACGCGCTGGTGACGACGACGTCCCCGGCGGGGGTGAAGCCCTTGACCCGGGTGGAGCTGTGGCCGAAATAGCTCAGCTGGCGGTAGCCGCCGCCGTCGACGTCCGCCGTGACAACTTCCGGGGCCGTCCCCTGCACCACGGTCCACACGAGGCGCTTGCCATCCGGGCTGAAGCGGGGGTTGCGGGCGGGCAGCTGCAGCGAGGAGACCCGCCAGGCGCGGCCTCCTCCGAGGGGCGCGATCCAGACGTCATCCTCGGCCACGAAGGTGACCAGATCGCCGTGCAGATGCGGGAAACGGAAGTAACTCGAAGAGGTCATCGTTCGATCATAGTCAAGACCGGCTCCTCTCCCGGGGAGGTGTCCCGGCCGTGCCGGGCATGGTGAGATGGATCATGCGAATCATAGTTGCCGGAGCCTCCGGACTGATCGGAACCGCCCTTTCCAGCGCCCTGCGCAACGCCGGGCACGACGTCGGCACCCTGGTCCGGCGTCCGCCCGCCTCTCCGGCCGAATTCCAATGGGACCCGGCGGCGGGCCGCATCGATGACTCCGCCCTCCGGGGAGCGGACGCGGTGGTCAACCTTTCCGGGGCCGGAATCGGCGACCGGCCCTGGACCCGGTCCCGCATCAACGAACTCCGCAGCTCGCGGCTGGGCGCGACGCGGACCCTGACGACGGCGATGGCCCGGCAGGAGACCCCATCCCTGGTGTTCCTGAGCCAGTCGGCCTCCGGTTACTACGGCGATGCCGGTCCGGCGGTGCTTCGGGAGGGTGCGCCCGCCGGGAGCGGCGTCCTGGCCCGGATCTGCGTGGACTGGGAGGCCGCGGCGCACGAGGCTCCCGCGGGGGTCCGTGTGGTCACGCCGCGCACCGGGGTCGTCCTGAGCCGCTCCGGCGGCGCCCTCGGCCGGCTGATGCCGCTGCTGCGTCTCGGCCTGGGCGGCCCGCTGGGCAACGGCCGGCAGTACTGGCCCTGGGTCACCCTGCCGGATGTGGCCGGAGCCTTCAGCTTCCTGCTCACGGCGCCGTTGTCCGGTCCGGTGAACCTCTGCGCCCCCGAAAGCGCCGACGTGAACTCCCTGATAGCCCAGCTCGCCGGAGCGCTCCACCGGCCGGCCATGCTCCGGGTCCCGGCGCCGGTGCTGCGGCTGGTGATGGGCAAACTCGCCGACGAACTGCTGCTCTCGAGCCAGAAAATGGAACCGGCAGCGCTCAGCGAAGCCGGTTTTGAGTGGCAGCACCCTTCCCTTCACCAGGCAGCCGCGTGGGTGGCGGGACGCGAACCGGGGGCCTGAACCGGCGGCCTCGGCGTGCGCCTGGGCTGCCAACTTCGGGCGCTGACCTGCACCGCCAACTTCGGGCGCTGGTGGTCATTTTCGTTAGATCGTCGGGGGTTGAGGCCCAGTCTTCGCGCCCGGGAGGACATGCCCATTTTTCGCGCCCGGGACCGCGCATATCCGGAATATGTCCATCGGCGGACCCCGGCGCGGGGCATGAACTGACCCGGGGGCACGTGCAGCGGCTCCGCTGGGCGCGTCGGGCCACTTCCCCGGGAGGACATGCCCAGTCTTCGTCCCGGGACCGCGCATAACCGGACTATATCCATCGGCGGACCCCGGCGCGGGGCATGTCCTGATCCGGGGGCACGTGCAGCGGCTCCGCTGGGCGCGTCGGGCCACTTCCCCGGGAGGACATGCCCATTTTTCGCGCCCGGGACCGCGCATATCCGGAATATGTCCATCGGCGGACCCCGGCGCGGGGCATGTCCTGACCCGGGGGCACGTGCAGCGGCTCCGCTGGGCGCGTCGGGCCACTTCCCCGGGAGGACATGCCCAGTCTTCGTCCCGGGGACCGGGCATAACCGGACTATATCCATCGGCGGGCCCCGGCGCGGAGCATGTCCTGTCCGGTGGTCATATTCGCTGAGGCCGTCGGGTCAGGCTGCATACCCACTAGCCTGGGGCGGGACTTCCCGGAAGGATCTCCTGGATCCGCCAGCGGCCGTCGACCGGAACCAGTACCAGCCGGAGCCGCTGCTGGTCCCCTGCAGCAGCCTCGGCGACCAGGACGCCAGCGGCGTCCCGCTCCTGATAGGGGGTCGAAGCCACACTGACGGCCACGACAGCCCGCGACGGGCTGCTGTCCGGCGCAGTTTCCACCCCTGTCAGAAGGGTGGAAAAGCCGGTCAGCACATGACCGGATTCCGAGAGCCGGGCACCGATCCTGCCGTCAGCCGCGGCAGCGGAGGACGCCGGGACGTTGACCTCGTCCAGCAGGCGCACGTCCCCGGAGTTGAACGCCACCGAACGCAGCCGGGCCAGGCCACGGACCGCTTCTTCCGGGTCCGCCGAACGGAGCAAGGCCTGCACATCCTGGGGGACGGTGGCCGGCGTGGCTGCCTCCGGGGGTGGAGGCTGCGGCGTCGAACCCGCGGCACTCCTTTCGGAGGCCGCCGGACCCGGTTTGTCTGTGGAAGCCGCGGGGAACAGCGAAGGCAGCCGGGTTCCGGCCAGCAGCCCGGCAGCCGAGAGGACCAGGACCAATGCCAGCCCCGCCGTGGCCGCGCGAAGGCCGCGGCGGCCGCCACCACGGCTTGCGTAGCCCCTGGTCCCGGAACGATTGGTCCCCCAACGGCTCCGGTTGGCAGTGTGTCTGGCGCCCGCCAGGCGCGGCCCGGCCTCCAGACGCTGCTCTGCGGCGCGGCCAGGGCGGCCCGCGCGGCCGGCGCGGCCGGCGCGGCCCGCGCGACCGGGTCGCCCGGGGCCGCGGGCGCCGATGCGAAACCAAGTGCGCAGCCGTTCAGTCTTGAGCCTTCGCGGGCTGCGGGGCAGGGCACGGCGGGTCAGCAATTGCGGCATCACCGTCGGATGGACCGTGCCGGACAGGTCCACGGGCTCCGCCCCGGCACTGCGGTAGACCGCCGCGGCCAGCTCCGCGGCAGCCGGCCGGAGCCGCCGGTCCTCCTGGAGACCTGCTTCCAGGGCGGCGGCCAGGGCGGCCGGAACCCCCGGCACCAGCAGGGGCAACGGCGGACGTTGCTCCCCCGGCTCCGGGGCGTGTCCGGTCAGGCAGTACCAGCCCAGGGCCGCGAGGGAGTAGATGTCACGCTCGGGCTGCAGCCCGGCCCGCACGGCGTCCACCGGGGCCGGATCCCGGAACCCCTCGGTGCCGGCCTCCGCCACTGCATTGGCATCGGCCACCATCCGGGCGACGCCCAGATCAGCCAGCAGCGGTTTGCCGTGGGCGGTGAACAGCACATTGCCGGGGGCCACGTCGCCGTGGGTGAACCCATGGCCATGAAGGTACGCCAGCGCCTGTGCGATCGGAGTCAGAACGGTCACCGTCTCGCCGGGGCCCAGCCGTCCCCGGCCCGCCACGAGCGCGGTCAGCGAACCGCCGGGAGCGTAGTCCAGCGCCAGCCCGAGCCCGCAGCCTCCGCCGCCGTCCTCTTCTGGGGGCCAGTGCAGGCGCACCACGGTGTGCGCCCGGACCAGGTGATCGTGGTCCAGGGCGGAGAGGATGCGGACTTCGCGCCGCATCTCCTCTTCCGCTTCCTTTGACTCCAGCGAGGTGCCGCCGGCGGCGAAGCACTTCAGGGCAAAGTCGCGGCCCGTCGATTGTTCGGTGACGAGCCAGACGGTAGCGCTGCCGCCGCGGCCCAGGCGGCGGCCGACGTCGTAGCCGGGAACCACCGGGGCCGCACTGCCGGCCTGTGCGAAATCATCCATACCCAAGAAATAGCCGATCCCCCGAAATCCCGCAGAAGTTATCCACAGGAGTGAGAGCTTGAACACACAATCGGGTACGACGGCGGGCGAGGTCTAAGCTGGATGCCATGACTCTTGAGTTCTCCCGGCTGGGTCTCGCCCCGGATTTCGTCGAATACACCCGCGGCTGGGATCTCCAGCGCGAACTCCACGAGAAGGTGGTCGCCGGCACCGCGCCCAGCACCGTATTGCTGCTCGAACATTCCGCCGTCTACACGGCCGGTAAACGCACCGAGGACCACGAACGCCCCTTTGACGGAACTCCGGTGGTTCCCGTGGACCGCGGCGGCAAACTCACCTGGCACGGTCCCGGGCAGCTCATTGGCTACCCCATCATCAAGCTCAGGAACAGGGCCGGCATCCGCGACTACGTGGAGCGGCTGGAAGCCGTGATCATCAACGTGCTCGCCGACTACGGCATCGCCGCCGTACGCATCAAGGGCCGTGCGGGCGTCTGGATCGAGCAGGATGAGAAGGGCCCGGACCGCAAGATCGCGGCCATCGGCATCCGCGTCCACGAAGGCGTCACCATGCACGGCTTTGCCATTAACTGCAACAACGATCTTGCGCCGTATGGCCAGATCATTGCCTGCGGAATCACCGACGCCGGCGTCACCACGATCGCCCAGGAGACCGGGCGGGACGTCACCCCGGCCGACCTCGTTTCGCGGATCATCGAAGAACTGCGCAACAATGAAGAAGCCCTAGTTGCGACCCACGAAGGAGCTCTACTGTGACACTGGCACCAGAAGGCCGGAAAATGCTGCGTATCGAGCAGCGAAATGCGGCCACACCGGTGGAACGTAAGCCCGAGTGGATCAAGGCCAAAGTCCAGATGGGCCCCGAGTACGTGCAGCTCAAAAACCTGGTCAAAAAAGAAGGGCTCCACACCGTGTGTGAGGAGGCCGGCTGCCCAAATATCTTCGAATGCTGGGAAGACAAGGAAGCGACCTTCCTGATTGGCGGCTCCGAATGCACCCGCCGCTGCGACTTCTGCCAGATCGACACCGGCAAGCCCTCCCCGGTTGACGTTTTCGAGCCGACCAAGGTGGCCCGTTCCGTCCAGGCCATGCAGCTGCGCTACGCCACCGTCACCGGGGTGGCCCGCGACGACCTCGCCGACGAGGGCGTCTGGCTCTACGCCGAAACGGTCCGCAAGATCCACGAACTCAACCCGGGCACCGGCGTCGAACTCCTCATTCCGGACTTCTCCGGGAAGCCGGAACACATCCAGGCCATCTGCGACTCCAAGCCCGAGGTGTTCGCGCACAACGTCGAAACAGTGCCGAGGATTTTCAAGCGCATCCGCCCCGCGTTCCGGTACGACCGGTCGCTGGACGTCCTCACTCAGGGCCGGAACCTGGGCATGGTGACGAAGTCGAACCTGATCCTGGGCATGGGCGAGACCCGGGAAGAGATTTCCGAGGCCCTCCGGGACCTGCACGACGCCGGCTGCGACCTCATCACCATCACGCAGTACCTGCGCCCGAGCGAACGGCACCTGCCGGTGGACCGCTGGGTCAAGCCGCAGGAGTTCGTTGACCTGCAGCAGGAAGCGGACGAGATCGGTTTCCTCGGCGTCATGAGCGGGCCGCTGGTGCGTTCCTCCTACCGGGCCGGCAGGCTCTGGGCCACCGCGATGCGCAAGAAGGGCTGGGAAATCCCGGCCGAGCTCGCGCACATCGAAAGCTCCGGAACTACCCGCCAGGAAGCGAGCTCACTGCTCGCGGCACACTCCTGACTCCGGTTGTAAACAACTGTGGCCAAGGGCCGGCACCGGACATTTCCGGCGTCCGGCCCTTTGCCATAAATCACGTAGAATTAAGGCACTATGGCGAATTCCTCTGATTCCAGCACCTCCACTCCGGCTGCCGATGCTCCGAAGCGTGGCCTTTTCTCCCGTAAGCCGAAGGAAGCCAAGGTCAAGAAGCCCAGCCGGCTGAAGCAGATCGGCGAGGTCTTCCAGATGACCCGCCGCCATGATCCGATGGTGCCGTGGCTCATGCTGCTCGCCTTCCTTGGTGTGGTGGCCGTCAGCTTCGTTGTCGGCTACGTGCTGGAAAACTGGATCACCGGTCTGATTATCGGCATTCCGCTGGGCATCCTCGCGGCCACCCTGATTCTTTCCCGCCGGGCGGAGCGCGCCGCGTTCGCCCAGATTGAAAACCAGCCGGGCGCCTCGGGCGCTGCACTGGGAACCCTCAAGCGCGGCTGGATCACCGAAGAACAACCCGTCGCAGTGAACCCCCGCACCCAGGACGCCGTCTTCCGCGCCATTGGACGGCCCGGCGTCGTGCTGGTCAGCGAAGGCCCCAGCACCCGGGTCAGGCCGCTGGTCGACGCCGAACGCAAGCGCCTCGCCCGCATTCTCCCCAACGTCACCATCCACGTGATCGAAAGCGGCCGCGGCGAAGGCCAGGTGCCCATCAGCCAGGTCGCCAAGCAGATGAACAAGCTGAAGAACGAACTGACGAAGATCGAGGTCAGCGCCGTGTCCAAGCGCATTTCATCGCTCGGAAGCCGCCTGCCGATCCCCAAGGGCATTGACCCCTACAAGGCCCGCCCGGACCGCAAAGCCTCCCGCGGACGCTAAGCGTCCCGCAGCGCCCGGCCACCAGAACTTCGGGAGTCGCCCCGGTTACCGCCTCTCAGGCCGGCAGCCGGGGCGATTTCTTATTCCCCAAGGCTCACTCCCCTTGCTCATCCCCGACGCGCTCATCCCGACGCTAATCAACGACGCTATCAACGTCCAGCAGGACAGAATCCGGAGACTCCCCATGAAACTGCCATCCAAGCCGGCCTTGATCCGCATCTTCCGGGTACTCGCCATTGCCGAGGGCTTCAGCTGGGCCGCCCTGCTGATCGGCATGTTCCTCAAATGGATCACCCGGACCACGGAGCTCGGCGTGGAGATTGCCGGCCCCATCCACGGCGCGTTCTTCATCGCGTACGGCACCACCGCCCTGGGCCTCTGGGGCCTGCAGCGGTGGCCGTTCCGGGTGGCGCTGTTCGCAGGGCTCTCCGCGGTTTTCCCGTTCGCCACCGTCTGGTTTGAACGCTGGGCCGGGCGGCACGGTTTCCTGGGCGCCAAGTCCGGCCCGGACGTTTCGACGCCGGCACGGGTGGCAGCCGGCGAGACGGCCGGGGTCTAGCTCCGTCCGGGCCCGCTCGCGGGTTGCGATGCCGGTCCGAGGGTCCGTCCGCCATCACGTCGCCCCGACCATTTGACACAAATGGCCGCTACACGGGTGGCTTAGCGGCCATCTGTGGCGAACGGCCGGGGGGTCGGCGCATCCTGGCGGCCCGCGGCGGGCGGGCCATCCGCCGTCGGGAGCTACAACCGGACCAGCACAGTGTTCATGGCCTTGTCATGCAGGCCGCGCTGGTCGGGATCGAAGATGACAGCGGGGATGACGAGGCACAATAGCAGGGTGCGGACCAGGGCCGGGAGCGGGCCGGCGGGACCGCCGCCCAGCCGGGTCAGATGGATCCCCATGATGCGGTGGCCGATGCTGTAGCCGAGCGTGCCGATCAGCAGCGCCTGCTCGACGGCGAAGACAGCCAGGGTTGCCCAGGGGTTTCCGGTGAACGCGAAATTGCTGATCAGCAGCGCAATCCCCCAGTCGACGCAGATGGCCAGGATCCGGCGGCCGGCGCGTGCGATCGAGCCCGGTCCGGATTCCGGCAGGCCCAGCCGCTCCCCCGGGTACTTCGAAATGCCGGAGATGTCCGGCCCGCTGAGCCATGAGCCTATGTCTTTGCGATCAACCACCCTCCCAGCCTATCGGGAAAGCCAGCGCTGTCGGGAAAGCCAGCGCCATCGGCATAGCCCGGCCGCCTCCGGCCGTTCACACTGTGGACCTCGCCTGGCCACAGTGTGGGACCGGATAGGCCACACTGTGGACACCGACTACCGTTTACCTGTCAGGGCATTCTGTAACCTGCCCGAAACAAAGCGGACACCATGGGGAAATCCCGTGTCCTTAGGGTGGTAACAGTTGCTGGCGGCATAGGAGCGGGGCAAACCTTTGTGTTTACCCCGCTGTCGGACTGCGCTGGACCACATGGCCTGACGGCCAGATCTTTCACATGCATAAGGAGCATAGATGTTCAAGACTGCGGACGAAGTCCTCAAGTTCATCAAAGACGAAGAGGTGAAATTCGTCGATATCCGCTTCACGGACCTTCCCGGCGTTCAGCAGCACTTCAACGTGCCCGCCAAGAGCGTTGACGCGGACTTCTTCGTCAACGGCCAGCTTTTCGACGGATCGTCCATCCGCGGCTTCCAGGGCATCGCCGAGTCGGACATGCAGCTCATCCCGGACGTCACGACGGCGTTCCTCGACACGTTCCGCCTGGAGAAGACCCTCGCGTTGAACTTCTCGATCGTGAACCCGCGCACCGGCGATCCGTACCACCGTGATCCCCGGGGTGTGGCCGAGAAGGCTGAGGCCTACCTGGCTTCCACCGGCATCGCCGACACCGCTTTCTTTGCGCCGGAGGCAGAGTTTTTCGTCTTCGACAACGTCCAGTACGAATCCTCCCCGCAGGGCAGCTTCTACAAGATCGATTCCGAGGAAGCCCACTGGAACACGGGCCGCGCGGAAGAGGGCGGAAACCTCGGCTACAAGACGCCGATCAAGGGCGGCTACTTCCCGGTCTCCCCGACCGACAAGCAGGCTGACCTCCGCGATGCCATGTGTATCGCCCTCGATGAGGCAGGCCTTGAGGTCGAGCGCAGCCACCACGAGGTCGGGTCCGCCGGCCAGGCCGAGATCAACTACAAGTTCACCACCCTGACCCACGCGGCTGATGACCTGCAGAAGTTCAAGTACGTCATCAAGAACACCGCCGAAGCCTGGGGCAAGTCGGTCACCTTCATGCCGAAGCCGGTCTTCGGCGACAACGGCTCGGGCATGCACTGCCACCAGTCGCTGTGGACCGGTGGCGAGCCGCTGTTCTACGACGAAAAGGGCTACGCCGGGCTTTCCGACATGGCCCGCTGGTACATCGGCGGCCTGCTGAAGCACTCCTCGGCTGTCCTCGCCTTCACCAACCCGACGGTGAACTCCTACCGCCGCCTGGTCAAGGGCTTCGAAGCGCCGGTCAACATGGTCTACTCGCAGGGCAACCGCTCCGCCGGTATCCGTATCCCGATCACGGGTTCCAACCCGAAGGCCAAGCGCATCGAGTTCCGCGCCCCGGACCCCTCCTCGAACCCGTACCTGGCCTTCGCTGCCCAGCTGATGGCCGGCATCGACGGCATCCGCAACCGCATTGAACCGCCCGCTCCAATCGACAAGGACCTTTACGAGCTCCCCGCCGAGGAAGCCAAGGACATCCCCAAGGCTCCCGGCACGCTCGAGGAGGCCCTGGATGCCCTGGTGGAGGACAACGAGTTCCTGCAGGCCGGCGGCGTCTTCACACAGGACCTGATCGACACCTGGATCGAGTACAAGTACGAGAACGAGATCCGTCCGCTCTCGCTGCGCCCGAACCCGTACGAGTTCGAGCTGTACTACGGCGTCTAGCACTACGGCGTCTAGCTAGATCGCAGGGCTGACCCGGGTTCAGTCCGCAGAGAGTCCGCACGAGCTGCCAGCACTTCCGCAACGGCAGCTCGTGCGGACTCTTCTTTGTCTGGCCACATATGTCCGTAGACATCAAGCGTCGTCTTCGTTGAGGTGGGCCCGCTCATTCTTCGAGATAGGCCGGTGTGAACAGCAGGGTCAGCCCTTCGGCGATGGTGGGGTGGGTAACGATGGCGTCCCGGACTGTCGTGTATTCCAGTCCGGCCAGCATCGCCATCTGGACCACGGCGATCGCTTCGCTGGCTTCTGCCCCCAGCAGGGCAGCACCCAGGATTCTGTTGGTCTCGCGGTCGATGACCGCCTTCCAGGTGCCTTCCAGATGACCGATCGTCCGGGCCCGCGGGATGGCGGTTACCGGCATTTTCGCGATGCGTATGTTGTGGCCGGCGTCACGGGCCTGCTGCTCGCTGAGGCCCACGCGGCCGAGCTCCGGGGTGGTGAAGACGGAATAGGGAATGAGCCGACCTTTGGTGCTTCGTGGCTTTCCGCCGCCATTGCCGGCAGTCAGGTTGGTCTTCAGTACGCGGTAGTCATCATCGTAGGACGCGTGGGTGAACTGGGGGGTGCCTGCGGCGTCCCCGGCCGCCCACACGCCTTCAGCGCCCGTGTGGAGGTATTCGTCAACTTTGATGAAACCATGGTCCGTGAGTTCCACGCCGGCTGCTTCCAGGTTCACACCATCGGTCACCGGCCGGCGGCCCACGGCCACCAGAATGTCATCGGCAGTTACGGTGTCGCCGGAAGCGACCGTGACGGTGACTGTTCCGTCGCCGGACCGCGCGATTTTTTCGGCCTGGACTCTAACCGAAGCGTGATGCCGGCATCCATGCTGGCGGGCCTGAGCCAGGGAGGCGGCTTGGCCATCGCGGCCGCCGGACTGGCGGCCGGGCGCCTGGACGGCATTCTGTGCACCATGGCCGACGTGCCGTTCCTGCAGGACTTTCCCCGCGCGATCGACATCGCCCCGCGCGGCCCGTACCCGGAGATTGCCAGCTTCCTGGCGCGCCATCGGGACCGCTACGAGCCCGCGCTTGCGGTCCTGAACTACTTCGACGGCGTCCATCTGGGCCGGCGCGCCACCGGGCCCGCGCTGTTCTCGGTGGCGCAGATGGACGATGCCTGCCCGCCGTCAACGGTCTTTGCCGCGTTCAACGCCTATGGCGCGGTGCGGCAGCAGCCCCGCAGGCTGTTCCTGCCAAGGCCATCGAGGTCTACCGCTTTAACAACCACGAGGGCGGGCAGGAACACCACTGGGTCAGCCAGCTCCGATCCGTGGCTGCTTTACTCGCCGGCAAGGATTACTGTCCGGCTAGGGCAACGGTTGGTCCGGAAGCCAGCTAGATAAGTCCTTGGGCGAGCATCGCGTCGGCTACCTTGACGAAGCCGCCGATGTTGGCGCCGAGAACGTAGTTGCCCGGGTCGCCGTACTCTTCGGCGGTGGCCGCGCAGCGGTCGTGAATGCCGACCATGATCTCCGTGAGCCGTTCCTCGGTGTGGGCGAAGGTCCAGGAATCGCGGCTGGCGTTCTGCTGCATCTCCAGCGCTGAGGTCGCCACGCCGCCGGCATTGGCGGCCTTTCCCGGGCCGAACAGCACGCCGGAGTCCTGGAAGACGGAGACCGCGTCACGGGTGGAGGGCATGTTGGCGCCCTCCCCCACGGCAACGAGTCCGTTGCGCACCAGCCGGGCGGCAGCGTCGCCGTCGAGCTCGTTCTGCGTGGCACACGGCAGCGCCACGGTGGCATCGACGTCCCAGACCGAGCCGCCCGCAACGTAGGAGACGGCGGAGCGTCGGGCCTCATAGTCCTTGAGGCGTCCGCGTTCCACCTCCTTGATCTGGCGGAGGAGGCCGACGTCGATTCCGGCCTCGTCCACAATGTAGCCGGAGGAATCGGAGCAGGCCACTACGCTGGCGCCGAGTGACTGGGCCTTGGCGATCGCGTTGATGGCCACGTTGCCGGAGCCGGAGACCACCACCCGCTGGCCGTCGAAGGACTGCCCTCGGGTCTTGAGCATTTCCCCGGTGAAGATCACCGTGCCGTAGCCGGTCGCTTCAGGCCGCACCAGCGAACCGCCCCAGGAAATGCCCTTGCCGGTCAGGACACCGGATTCGTAGCGGTTGGTGATGCGTTTGTACTGCCCGAAGAGGTAGCCGATTTCGCGTCCGCCGACGCCGATGTCGCCGGCGGGGACGTCGGTGTACTCGCCGATGTGGCGGTAAAGCTCGGTCATGAAGGACTGGCAGAAGCGCATGACCTCGGCGTCGGAGCGTCCGCGGGGATCGAAGTCGGAGCCGCCCTTGCCGCCGCCGATCGGCATGCCGGTCAAGGCATTCTTGAAGATCTGCTCGAAGCCCAGGAACTTCACGATGCCCAGGTAGACGGAAGGGTGGAACCGCAGGCCACCCTTGTAGGGTCCCAGCGCCGAGTTGAACTCGACCCGGAATCCGCGGTTGATCTGGAAACGGCCGGCGTCGTCGACCCACGGCACCCGGAAGATGATCTGCCGCTCAGGTTCGCAGAGCCGCTCGAGGATGGCGCCCTCCAGGAACTCGGGGTGGCGGTCGTGGACAGGTCCGAGGCTTTCGAAGACCTCGGTCACCGCC
Organism: Arthrobacter sp. UYEF20; assembly: GCF_040546335.1. Lineage (NCBI taxonomy): Bacteria > Bacillati > Actinomycetota > Actinomycetes > Micrococcales > Micrococcaceae > Arthrobacter > Arthrobacter sp. UYEF20. Next base: position 155,893 of record NZ_JBEPNP010000009.1, read on the forward strand.
TGGTGGAACTCACCTTCACCCGGATTCCGGGCCAGCACCGTGTCCCGGATAGCTTCCAGCCGTGCGTCCATTGAAACTCCCTAACCTTGGCGCCCGTCATCGGGCGCAACAAACAAGCCTTTCCATCGTTGCACCGGGCCGGAGGGAATTTCCAATGGAGCACTGACGGGCGCTCCGTATGACGCGGGCTCCCACTTGCGAGAGTCGCAAGGGGACCACGGGCGGCTATCGGACCGTATTCCGCTCGAGATCTCCGATTCGGCCGGGGGCAGGCCGGTCCTGTTGACGTTTTGTGGCCGGCGTGAACTGTGCGCCGGTGTCGGGGAATTCGGGTACGGCAATGCGGGCGTGGCTGTGGATTTCCTGGACGGATTCACGGGTGTGTTCGGCGATCTCTGCCATGGTGGTGACCCACATGCCGTCCATGGATTTGACCTGGTCTATCAGCTGTTCCAAGGCCACCGCCTTGGACGGCCGACCGGAGATGAACGGGTGGTTGGTCAGGACGAAGCAGCTCCCCGCGGCGTGGTGCGCTTCGGCCTCCAGCGTCCACATCTCGAGGACTTTGGCTGGGCTTTCGATGACTCCGCTGCCGGTCACGCCCGGGTAGAAGGCGTACTGTTCCCAGTCGTCCAGTGCCCAGTCGACGGGGATCTCCACCAGGTCGCGGGGGTCTCCCTCGGCAACGCTGAAGCGATAGGGGGCATCGCCGTCGAGCAGGCTTGAGTCATAGACGAAACCGCGGTCTGCGAGCAGCGTTGCGGAGTGCCAGTTGAGCTCCCACCATGGTGCGCGGTAGCCGGTGGGCCGGATGCCTGCGGCCTTGGCCAGGGCATCGAGGCCCCGGTCGAGATACCGCGCCTCCGTCGCTGCGTCGATGCCCTGCATGGGTTCGTGCAGGTATCCGTGGTGGGCGATCTCGTGGCCGCCGTCCGCTATCCGGCGGACAACATCCGGGTAGCATTCCGCGGTGAAACCCGGGATGAAGAACGTCGCCCTGATGTCCTGGCGCCGGAGGATCTGCAGGAGCCGGGGAACGGCCACCTTGGGCCCGTACGACTGGTGCGTCATGAGCGACATGCGCCTGGTGCTTTGCGGGTTATGGGCGATGGTGCAGGACTCGGCATCCACGTCGAAGGTGAAGGACGCTGCCGCGCGGTGGCCTTCGGGCCAGACGATGGGATGGGCGGTGTCAGGGAAGGCGGGAAAGTTCATCGTATTGGTCTCCTGGCTAGAAGCCGGCTGGGGCGGTTGTGGTGGCGGAGAGGTCGGTGGTCCCGGCGGGGGCTGATTCGTGGGCGGTTTCGGTGTCGCGGCTCAGGTGCAGGTGGCGGCGGTGGAACCGCGGCCCCATGATGGCATAGGCCGCGGCGCTGGACAGTCCCCCGGCGAGCCAGGACAGATCCCATCCGCCCAGGGCGACGGCGATGGGTCCCTGCATCGCGGGCACCAGCCCGTACATGAACAGCCAGGTGGCGAAAATGCCGATCAGCAGGGAGGCGATGCCTGCCGGGTTCACGGCCGGCAGGCGCTTGGTGCCTACCGCGTCGAACAGCCGGGACGGGTCGCCGGGCCAGCGCTTCTCGATCCAGAAGTAGTGCACCAGCATGACCCCGCCCCAGGCGGCCACCCAGGCGACCAGGCCGATCAGCCACGCGTCCAGTACCGAGGCGAAATCCTCCTGGAAGATGAAGAAGACCACGGCTGCGAGGGAGAAGACGCCGACGAAGAGGTTCAGTTTGCGCCTGGTGATGGAGATGTCCAGTGCCTGGGTGGCCACGGAGAAGGTGTAGATGTTCAGGATGTTGGTGGCGATGGGGCCGTGCAGCACCATCAGCAGCACAGGGAGGGCCAGCGCGCCAAAGTTTTGGACGATGAGTTTGCCGGGGTCGATTTCGCCGGTGTTGGTGGCCAGGCTGGCCCCCAGGATGCCCAGCCAGACGACGGGGAGGAACTGGCCCAGGACCGATGCGAGGTAGACCTTGCGCTTGGGGACTTCGGTGCTGACGAAGCGGGAGTAGTCGGCGGCATAGGTGAACCAGGTGATGCCCCAGCCGATGCCGATGGCCGTCATGACTGCGCTCATCGCGGCGATGCGGTCCGAGCCTTCCAGGATATTGCCGGCCGGGCCGGCGTAGGACCAGTTGATCTTCATGCCGAACCAGGCGACGGCGGACATCACTGCGAGGATGATGATAGTCGGCGGGACCGTCCACTTTTCGAACGCGGCGATCGCCTTGTAGCCGAACCAGGCAATGGCCACCTGCGCGGCCATGATGACGGTGGCGACACCGATCTTCCACGCATAGTTGTGGGCCTCCGGGTCAACCCATCCCAGGGTTCCGAACAGCGCCATGACCAGATCCAGGATGATCCAGGTGTTGACCGCGCACCAGCCGATCACCAGAAGGGCCTGGATGCCGGCCGGCAGGTAGTTTCCGCGCCGGCCAAAGGCCGCGCGGGCCAGCACCATGCCGGTCGCTCCGGTCTTTTGGCCCAGCAGGACAAAGAGCCCGAAGAGCAGCATGCCGATGAGGTTACCCAGCACCAGCACGGTGACCGTGTCCGCAAATCCCAGGCCGAGTTGGATGCCGAGGGCGCCGAGCACCCAGTTGATCGGGGCGAGGTTGGCGCCGGCCCAGATCCAGAACTGGCCTGAGACTTTGCGGGTCCGCTGTGATTCGGGGATGGGCTGGAGCCAGGCTTCGTGGTCTTCGCCGGCCGCCGGCGCGGGGCTGGCAGAAACCATTAGTGGTTTTTCAGGCATTGGTGCCTCCGTGAGTGAGTGGGGTACGTCAAGATTATGTGGCGCAGGCCACATCCGGCTATATAGAATGTGTCTAGTTAATGCTTGTTCTATGCGACGGAGTGTCATGCCGATACGTCTTCAAGATGTCCTCAACCACCCGACGCTGGCGGCCGCTGATCCCGTAGTCCGGGCAGGGGCCGATGCCGCCGCCACGGCCCAGCTTCGGTGGATCCATTCCAGTGAAGTTTTGGACATCGCTCCCCTACTGGACGGCGGGGAGCTTCTGCTGACGGGAGGGGAAGCCCTCGCTCTCGCGTCCGAGGAGCGCCGGATCAATTACGTCCGCCAACTGGCAGAGCGGGGCGTGGCAGCCTTGGCCATCGAAACCGGCGTCGCCCTTCCTTTGCTCCCGTCCTCGATGGTGTCGGCTGCCGAAGCAGCCGGCCTTCCGCTGATCGAGCTTCGGAGGGTGGTGCCGTTTGTCGGTGTGATGCAGGCCATCAACTCGATGCTGGTCAGCGAGTCGGTTGCCCATTTGCGGCGGGCGGACGAGGCCAGCCATGCGATGGCCGTTGAGCTGGCGCACGGCGGCAGCCTGGACCGGATTCTTGCCGTGCTGGCCGGTATCACCCATGCCGACGTGACCCTGGCTTCCATCACGGGCGTGACCCTGGCCAGTGCGACGTCGGCGCACGCCGAGGCCGCAGACGCGGCCGGCAGCTTCACCCCCTCGCCGCAAGAACAAGCCCGTTTGATCCACATCGACGTGCCGGTGCGCGGAATCCTTGCGGCACAGCTGTTGCTCCGGGTTCCGGCGGACGAGGATGAGAACCTTGCGCGGACGGCCGGGAAACGCTCCGTGGACATCCTGGCCCTGGCAATGCTGCAGCGGATGTCGCCGGGGCTGCGGGAGGTTGCAGGAGCTGCGTTGATCCGCGCGGTCGATTCAGGCAGCCAGCCTTGGCGGCTTCAGCAGTTGGCGTCCGCGGCCGGAATTCCGGCCTCCGCCCCGCTCGTGGCTGTGGTGGTCCGGTCGGATATCTCACAACAGCTGCGGACGTCGGTGGAGCAGCTTCTGGCCCGGGCAGCACAGTCCCACGCCACCTACGTTGACAACGCCGAGCTTCTCGCAGTAGCCGGCCTGGCCGGCGATGCTCCGGAGGAAGGCCGGCAGAGACTCCTGACGGACTTACTGAAGCTTCCGGCCACAGCAAGCACGCTCGCCGCCGTGGGGCCCTTGGTGGCCGGAATTTCGGACGCCCCGTGGTCGCTGTCCGAGGCCAAGCTCACCCTGGAATTGGCGGCCTCCCAGGAGCAATCCCATCCGGTAAGCGGCGGTGCGCACCCTGCCGTGGTCGACGCCGAGGCATTCGCAGTGGAACGTCTCGCCACCCAATCGCTGGACTCCGACGAACGACGCCACTTCGTGCGCCAGCAACTGGGCGCGCTCCTGGACCACGATGCACAACGCAATTCGCGGCTGCTCGACACGCTGGCAACGTGGTTGGATTGCGGATGCAACACCGCCCACGCAGCCAGAGACCTCCACGTGGAACGGCAGTCCATGCACCAACGGCTGCGGCGGATCTTCGAGTTGTGCGGCGGTGACCCCCGGAACACCGGCCGGCTGGCGGCATTGCATTTGGCCACTCGGCTGGCCAGACTCGACTGAGCCCTAGCTTTGGCCTTGCTCTGAGCTCCTGGGCGGACGTCCGCCGAGACGAGTGGTGATCTGGTGCGCAGCAGCGGCGCACGCCTCGCCCAGACTCTGCAGCCGCTCGCGGGAAACTCGAAACCGGGGGGCCGGGATGAGGACGGCGGCCACGATATCGCCGCGGTGGTCATGGACGGGCGCGGCCACGCCGACTTCGTCGATGGATGATTCACCGTAGTTGATAGCCCACCCGCGGCCGGTCACATCCTTGAGCTTGATCTGGTAGCCGTCAAGGCCGGCATCATCCAGCCCCGGGTAGGTGATGGCCCCGCTGCGCAGCAGGGCACGGACACGTTCGGCGGGCTCGGCGGAGAGGAAGACCTGCACGGACGCGCTCATGGCGTCCTTGTACCGGGCTCCCAGCGGGGTGGTGTGTTTGATCTGCTGGTGGCTGGCGATCTGTTCCACGCACATTGACTCGACGCCGTTCCACACCATCAGTGCGCTCGTTTCGCCGGTCTGTTCGGTGAGTTCCCGCAGGACCGGGTAGGCCACGCGCCGTTCCTCGAGTTCCGCAAGCAACGGGCCGGCCACCGCGATCAGCCCCAGGCCCAGGCGGAAACGGCGCGTTTCCAGGTCCCGTTCCACGAGGTGTTCCTGTTCGAAGGTGGAAAGGATCCGGGAAACGGTACTTTTGTGCAGGCCGACACGGTTGGCGATCTCGGTGACTCCGAGCAGCGGTTCATCGGCGGTGAACGTCCGCAGAACGGCGATGGCGTTGACGATGACGGAGGTGCCCTTGGTGTCGCCGTTTCCGTTGGTCTCGGGAGATTCTGCTGGGGTCATGGTGTTTACCATCATTCCGCATGGGGGCCGAAAAGCGGCGCCACGTTGGACGTGGCGCCGCTTTTTGGCGGGCCAGGGGCGGTCAGGCGCCCACGATGTTGTATTCCGGGCCGAAGGGGAACTTCGTGATGTTCTCGGCTCCGTCGTCACCGACCACCAGGATGTCGTGCTCACGGTAGCCGCCGGCGCCCGGCTGGCCGTCCAGGACGGTGATCATCGGTTCCATGGAGACAACCATGCCCGGTTCCAGCACGGTGTCGATGTCCTCGCGGAGCTCGAGTCCGGCTTCCCGGCCGTAGTAGTGGCTGAGGACGCCGAAGGAGTGTCCGTAGCCGAAGGTCCGGTTGGCCAGCAGTCCGTGGCCCACGTAGATCTCGTTCAGCTCGGCGGCGATGTCCTTGCAGACGGCTCCCGGCTTGATGAGTTCGAGGCCGCGCTTGTGGACTTCAACGTTGATGTTCCACAGCTCCAGGGAGCGGGCGTCGGGTTCACCATAGAACAGGGTGCGTTCCAGGGCGGTGTAGTAGCCGGAGGTCATGGGGAAGCAGTTCAGGGACAGGATGTCGTGTTCCTGGATTTTCCGGGTGGTGGCCCAGTTGTGGGCGCCGTCGGTGTTGATGCCGGACTGGAACCAGACCCAGGTGTCGCGGATTTCCGAGTCCGGGAAGGTCCGGGCGATTTCGTGGACCATGGCTTCGGTACCGATCAGGGCGACCTCGTATTCGGTGATCCCGGCGGTGATGGCGTTGCGGATGGCTTCGCCGCCCAGGTCGCCGATGCGGGCTCCGTGCTTGATGACCTCGATCTCTTCGGCCGATTTGATCATCCGCTGGCGCATGGCCGCCTGCGCCACGTCCACCAGGGTGGCCGATTCAAAGGCGGCCTGGATCTTGTTGCGGTTATCCAGCGGGATCGAATCATCTTCGACGCCGAGCCGGCGGGGGTTGATGCCGCGGGTGCGGAGCGCCTCCTGGATGGCGAAGATGTAGTTGTCCCGGCGCCAGTCCGTGTAGACCACGTTGTCGCCGTAGCTGCGGCGCCACGGCATGCCGGCGTCGATGTTGGCCGTGACGGTCACGGTGTCGTCCTTGGTGACCACCATGGCGTAGGAGCGGCCGAAGTAGGTGAACAGGAAGTCGGAGTAGTACTTGATGGAGTGGTAGCTCGTCAGGACGACGGCGTCCAGGTTCTTCTCCGCCATGATGCGGCGCAGACCGGACAGCCGGCGCTCAAACTCGGCATCGGAGAACGTGAGGCTGACCTTCTCGCCGTTGTTCAGGACCTTGAGGCGGTCCAGCTTCGTGACGTCATTGACTGCTTCGATTTCGGTGCTGGTCATGGTGGTGGTGCCTTTCTTCGGTGATTTCTTGATCGGGAAATTTTGGAGCTCGCCGGACTATTCGTGGCGCAGCGGTTCTTTGCAGGTTTCGCGGGAGAGGGCGACGGCAACCAGGGAGATGACAGCGGCGCCCACCAAGTACCAGGCCGGAGCCAGATCGTTGGCAGTGGCCGCTATCAGCAGGGTGGCCATGAAAGGAGCCGTGCCGCCGAAGAGCGCGTTGGAGAGGTTGAAGCTGACCGCGAAGCCGCTGTAGCGGACGCGGGTGGGGAACATTTCCGCCAGGAAGCTCGGCAGTGTGCCGTCATTGAGGGTGAGCATGGCGCCCAGCAGGATCTGGACGAGGACGATCACCAGGAAGTTCCCGGTGCCCAGCAGCGCGAAGGCGGGCACCGTCAGCACGATGAAGGTGATGGATGCTGCGATGAGCACCTTCTTCCGGCCGTAGCGGTCTGAGAGCATTCCGGTGAGGAAGATGAACCCGATGTACGTCACCAGCGCGATGGTGGTTGCCAGGAACGATTCGGTTTTTCCGAGGCCCAGTTCCGAGGACAGGTACGTGGGCATGTAGCTGAGGATCACGTAGAAGCCGACGGCGTTGAGCAGCACTGCTCCGACCGCCCTCAGCAGTAGCCGCCAGTGGTTGCGGAACAGGCTGAAGACGGGCGCGTTAATGGCCTCGTCCTCCGCCGCGAGCTCGCGGAACACCGGGGTGTCTTCGAGCTTTGTTCGGATGTAGCGTCCGATTAGTCCCATCGGGGCGGCCAGCAGGAACGGCAGGCGCCAACCCCAGCTTTGCATTGCCTCGGAACTGAGCAGGACTGTCAGCAGGCCCGCAATCAGGGAGCCGAGGAGCAGGCCAGCGGCGGTGCTGGCGGGAACCACCGCGGCGTACAGGCCGCGCTTGTTGGCCGGGGCGTACTCCACCAGGAAGGCCGACGCTCCGGCGTATTCACCGGAGGCGGAGAAGCCCTGCGCGACCCTGACGACCAGAAGCAGGATCGGAGCCCAGATGCCGATCGTGTTGTATCCGGGGATCAGTGCGATGCAGAAGGTCGCCCCGGACATGATCAGGATTGACAGGGAGAGTGCGGTCCGCCGGCCGACCTTGTCGCCGATATGGCCCCAGACGAAACCGCCGAGCGGCCGCACCAGGAACGATATTGCGAACAGGGCGAAAGTCAGCAGAAGCCCGGTCTGGGAGCTGGATTCGGGGAAGAAGACCACGGCGATGGTTGCGGCCAGATAGCCGTAAACGGCGTAGTCGAACCATTCGACGAAGTTGCCGATGAAACTGGCAGCGATGACTCTGCGGCGGGTGTCCTTGCTGATGCCGTCGCCGTTGACGGGTGCGGGCTGGCCGCCGAGCGGCGATGACGCCGATGCAGCCGTGGAAGTTGTTTCGTTACTCATATGTCCACCAATGAATTTTGGGGTTGCAATGAACGCAACGCTGTTGCACCAGACTAGGAGTGATGCGGACCATAGTCAATGGTTTTTTGGTGGGGGCAGTAAATATCTGCGCGGTGGAAGCTGTGAGGACGGTTAAGACTGGCCGCTAGTCAGGCAAGATGATCCCGTACCGCCGAAGTCATTCGGGTTGCGATAGACACAACACCGTTGCAGAACAGGGCAGTTGTCCTGACGGATCCGGAGGAATTGACAGCCGAACAGGAGAGGCCAGTGCGCTGGCGGCACGGAACGGGGTTGAGGCCATCGTCGTGGAGCAGACTCCCAGTCCACGCCAGGTGAAACACACAGCTGGGATCGTTCCTGCTCGGCCATCAGACAAGCACGCGCTAAAGCACGCTGCGGACGGCCTGCTCAAAACTGCTGACGTGCGCCAGAGCCAGCTGACCGGCGCGGTCCGCATCCCCGTCGGCAATTGCTTCCAGTAACTCCACATGTTCGGTGATGTGCCCCGTCACGGAGGGCACCTTGTCCAGGACGAGGCACCAGATCCGGGTGGCCAGGTTGTCGTAGCGGATCAAGGTGTCTTCCAGGTGGGGATTGCCCGCGGCGCGGTAGATCAGGCGATGCACGGTGAGGTCGTAGCGCATGAGCTCGCGCATGATGTCATCGCGCTTGTCCGCGGGCTTGGCATCGATGGCGCCGATGGTGCGGGCCACGTTGCGGAGTTCCGCGCGCATGTCTGGGCTGGCGTTGGTTGCGGCACGGCGGGCCGCCAGTGGTTCCAATAGCTCACGGACATCCGAGACGTCGGCAAGTTCGGTGATGTCCACGGTCGTGGCGAACGTTCCCCTGCGGGGATAGGAGACCACCAGGTGGTCGCTTTCCAGCCGCTTCAACGCCTCCCGCACGGGAGTGCGGCCAATGCCGAGTTCGGCGGCCAGCTGGCCGTCATTGATGGCCTCGCCCGGCCGGATCTCAAGCATTATGAGCCTGTCCCTCAGATGCCGGTAAGCCCGCTCGGCCAGCGACAAGTCCGGATTTCCCGCGACGGGCTGATTCTCCAGCGTCAAGGTCATCGGGGCTCCTTATTTCTGGCCCGGTAGGGCATTCGACTGGGACAAACGCCGCTATTGACGTGCTGTGATGTTCAACATACTATTGCACCACAGCTAATATATCAGTTATAGATCAGTTGTTGATCAGCCCGCGGGCAGACTTTTCAAAGGAGAGATGATGCTGGAAGCACTCACAGGTTCCCTCGCCGAGGTGGACGCCGACGTTGCCGCCGCCATAAACGCTGAATTGGAACGCCAGCAGTCCACCCTGGAGATGATCGCGTCCGAGAATTTCGCACCTGCCGCGGTCATGGAGGCGCAGGGCTCGGTCCTCACGAACAAGTACGCGGAGGGCTACCCGGGCAAGCGGTACTACGGCGGCTGCGAACACGTGGACGTGATTGAACAGCTGGCCATCGACCGGGTCAAGGCACTGTTCGGCGCGGAAGCCGCGAACGTGCAGCCCCATTCGGGCGCCCAGGCCAACGCCGCGGCGATGTTCGCGCTGCTGGATCCGGGCGACACCATCATGGGCCTGGATCTGGCCCACGGCGGCCACCTGACCCACGGCATGAAGATCAACTTCTCCGGCAAGCTGTACAACGTGGTCCCGTACCATGTGCGCGAATCCGACATGACCGTGGACATGGCCGAGGTGGAGGCTCTGGCGCTGGAACACCGGCCCAGGCTGATCGTGGCCGGTTGGTCCGCCTACACGCGCCAGCTCGACTTTGCGGAGTTCCGCCGGATCGCGGACCTCGTGGGCGCCTACCTCATGGTGGATATGGCCCACTTTGCAGGCCTGGTGGCCGCGGGACTGCACCCGAACCCGGTGCCGTACGCCGACGTCGTCACCACCACCACGCACAAGACCCTGGGCGGCCCGCGCGGAGGCGTCATCCTCAGCCGCGAGTCCCTGGCACGCAAGATCAACTCCGCCGTTTTCCCCGGCCAGCAGGGCGGACCGCTGGAACACGTCATCGCCGCAAAGGCCGTGTCGTTCAAGATCGCCGCAACCGCTGAGTTCAAGGACCGGCAGGAACGCACCCTGGAAGGGGCCAAGATCCTGGCCGAGCGCCTGCTTGCACCGGACGTCGCCGAATACGGGATCTCCGTGGTGGGCGGCGGCACCGACGTCCACCTGGTCCTGGTGGACCTGCGCAACTCCGAACTGGACGGGCAGCAGGGCGAGGACCGCCTGCACCGGATCGGCATCACCGTGAACCGCAACGCCGTCCCCTTTGACCCCCGCCCGCCGATGGTCTCCTCCGGACTCCGCATCGGCACCCCGGCATTGGCAACCCGCGGCTTCGGCGCGGCCGAATTCACCGAGGTTGCCGACATTATCGCCGAGGCCATCAAGGGCGACCTCAGCGAAGAGTCCGCCGTGCTGCTCCGCGACCGGGTCACGGTCCTGGCCGAGAAATTCCCGCTTTACCCGAATCTTTCCGGCAACGCCGGAACCACCCCGAACGGAGCAGGACAATGAGCACGGACCAGCTTCCGGAGCACCCGGACTTCCTCTGGCGCAATCCCGAGCCCAAGTCCTCCTATGACGCCGTGATTGTGGGCGGCGGCGGCCACGGACTGGCCACGGCCTACTACCTGGCCAAGAACCACGGGATGACCAACATCGCCATCCTGGAAAAAGGCTGGCTCGCGGGCGGGAACATGGCCCGGAACACCACCATCATCCGCTCCAACTACCTCTGGGACGAGAGCGCTGCGATCTACGAGCACGCCCTCAAGCTCTGGGAGATCCTGCCGGAAGAACTCGAGTACGACTTCCTGTTCAGCCAGCGCGGGGTGATGAACCTGGCCCATACCCTGGGTGACGTCCGCGAGAGCGTCCGCCGGGTCGGGGCCAACAAGCTCAACGGCGTGGACGCGGAGTGGCTGGACCCGCAGCAGGTCAAGGAACTCTGCCCCATCCTGAACATCAGCGACAACATCCGCTACCCGGTGATGGGCGCCACGTACCAGCCCCGTGCCGGCATCGCCAAGCACGACCACGTCGCCTGGGCGTTCGCCCGCAAATGCGATGAACTCGGCGTGGACATCATCCAGAACTGCGAGGTCACCGGCTTCCTGAAGGACGGGAACCGCGTCGTGGGCGTGAAGACCAACCGCGGCACCATCCACACCGAAAAGGTCGGCCTCTGCGCGGCCGGACACAGCTCGGTGCTCGCGGAGATGGCCGGCTTCCGGCTGCCCATCCAGTCCCACCCCCTCCAGGCCCTGGTGTCCGAACTCCACGAACCCGTCCACCCCACCGTGGTCATGTCCAACCACGTCCACGTCTACGTCTCCCAGGCGCACAAGGGCGAACTAGTCATGGGCGCCGGCGTGGATTCCTACAACGGCTACGGCCAGCGCGGATCCTTCCATGTGATCGAGCACCAGATGGCGGCCGCCGTCGAACTCTTCCCGATCTTTGCCCGTGCCCATGTGCTCCGGACCTGGGGCGGGATTGTGGACACCACCCTCGATGCCTCCCCCATCGTCGGCACCACCCCGGTGGAGAACATGTTCGTCAACTGCGGCTGGGGAACCGGCGGATTCAAGGGAACCCCGGCGGCCGGCCTGACGTTCGCGCACACCATCGCCACCGGTACCCCGCACAAACTCAACAAGCCCTTTGCACTCGAGCGCTTCGAAACGGGCGCCCTGATCGATGAACACGGCGCCGCCGCCGTGGCCCACTAGAAAGAGGTAAGGACATGCTCCTGATCCCCTGCCCCAACTGCGGCCCCCGGGACGAAACCGAATTCCACTACGGCGGCCAGGCCCACATTGCCTACCCGGAAAACCCGGCAGAGCTCACCGACCGCGAATGGGCCGAGTACCTCTTCTACCGCGACAACACCAAGGGCGCCTTCGCCGAACGCTGGCTGCACAGCACCGGATGCCGGCAATGGTTCAACATGCTCCGCGACACCGTCACCTATGACATCCAGGCCGTGTACCCGATGGGCCAGCTCCGCCCCGCCACGGGAACCACAGCCCCCACAGTCAGCAGCCCCGTTTCCCCGGAAGGAGCAATCTAATGACCGCTCAGCCGCAGCCCGCGCGCCTCGCCGCCGGCGGACGCATTGACCGCACCATCTCCTGGCGCTTCACCGTGGACGGCGAGGAATTCACCGGACACCCCGGCGACACGCTCGCCTCCGCCCTGCTCGCCAACGGCCGGATCAACGCGGGCAACTCGCTCTACGAGGACCGGCCGCGCGGCATCATGTCCGCCGGGGTGGAGGAAGCCAACGCACTGGTCAGGATCGAAGCACGGTTCCCTGGCCACGTGGCCGAGTCCATGCTCCCCGCCACCACCGTCACCCTCGTGGACGGTCTGAAGGCGGACCTGCTCAACGGCCTGGGCCGCCTGGACCCTGAGGATGACCGGGCCGAATACGACAAGAAGTACGTGCACACCGACGTCCTGGTGATCGGCGGTGGCCCCTCCGGCCTGGCCGCCGCCCGCGAAGCGGTCCGCACCGGTGCCCGCGTGATCCTGATGGACGACCAGCCAGAACTGGGCGGCACGCTGCTGTCCGGGTCCGCCGACCCGGCCCTCGTGGAGACGATCGAGGGCAGGCCGGCCCTGGAATGGGTGGCTGACGTGGAGGCCGAACTCGTGTCCGGTGCCGAATGCACCGTCCTGAACCGCACGACGGCGTTCGGCGCCTACGATGCCAACTACGTCATCGCGGTCCAGAACCGCACGGATCACCTGTCCAGCCCGGCCGCCCCCGGCGTTTCCCGGCAGCGGATCTGGCACATCCGCGCCGCACAGGTGGTGCTGGCCCCCGGCGCGCACGAACGGCCGCTCGTCTTCGAAAACAACGACCGCCCCGGCATCATGCTCGCCTCAGCCGTCCGCAGCTACCTCAACCGCTACGCCGTCGCCGCCGGGCAGCGCGTGGTCATCAGCACCACCAACGACAGCGCCTACGCCCTCGCCGCGGACCTGCGCGCCGCCGGCGTCAAGGTCCAGGCTGTGGTGGACGCTCGTCCCGCGCTGACCGAGGTGGCGGCTGCCGCCGTCGAAGCCGGCACGCGGGTGCTGATCGGCAGCGCCGTGGCCGCCACCGCCGCCGGAACAAACACAGCCGACGGACGCCTTGACGGCGTCACCGTCCGCAGCATCAACGACGACGGCGAACTCACCTCCGGCGTCGAGGAGATCGCCTGCGATCTCCTGGCAGTCTCCGGCGGCTGGAGCCCGCTGGTCCACCTCCACTCGCAGCGGCAGGGCAAACTCCGCTGGGACGAGGACCTGGCGGCCTTTGTGCCAAGCACCGTGGTACCGAACCAGCAGACCATCGGCTCCGGCCGGGGCAGCTTCGAACTTCGGGACTGCCTCGCCGAGGGCATCTCCGCCGGAGCGGCGGCCGCCATCGCGGCGGGCTTCGAATCCGCCGTCGAGCCTTCCCGGTTCGGCGAGCCGAAGGCCTCAGCCCCGACCCGGCAGCTCTGGCTGGTCCCCGGGCAGGCCGGCACGCCGGACGACTGGCACCACCACTTTGTGGACTTCCAGCGCGACCAGTCGGTGGCCGACGTCCTGCGCTCCACCGGCGCCGGCATGCGCTCGGTGGAGCACATCAAGCGCTACACCTCCATCAGCACCGCCAACGACCAGGGCAAGACCTCCGGCGTGAACGCGATCGGCGTCATCGCCGCCGCCCTCCGGCAGGCCGGCGAAGCACCTCCCGCCGATGGCACACACAGTATCGGCGACATCGGCACCACCACCTACCGGGCGCCGTTCACCCCGGTGGCGTTCGCGGCCCTCGCCGGACGCCAGCGCGGCGAACTGTTCGACCCCGCCCGCGTCACGTCCATCAACCCGTGGCACGTCGCGCAGGGGGCGCGGTTCGAGGATGTGGGGCAGTGGAAGCGGCCCTGGTACTACCCGCAGGCCGGGGAGGACATGGACACGGCCGTGCTCCGGGAGTGCGCCGCCGTCCGCGAATCCGTGGGCTTCATGGACGCCACCACCCTCGGCAAGATCGAAATCCGGGGCAAGGACGCGGGCGAGTTCCTGAACCGGATCTACACCAACGCGTTCAAGAAGCTGGCACCGGGCTCGGCCCGCTACGGCGTGATGTGCATGGCGGACGGCATGATTTTCGACGACGGCGTGACGCTGCGCCTCGCTGAGGACCGGTACTTCATGACCACCACCACCGGCGGCGCCGCGAAGGTGCTGGACTGGCTGGAGGAATGGCTGCAGACCGAATGGCCGGAGCTGGATGTGCACTGCACCTCCGTGACCGAGCAGTGGACCACCATTGCCGTCGTCGGGCCTAAATCCCGGGCGGTGCTCGCCAAACTGGCACCGGAGCTGGCAGCGGACGGCGGGCTGGAAGCAGAAAACTTCCCGTTCATGACCTTCCGCGAAACCACCCTCGCCTCCGGCGTCCAGGCCCGGGTCTGCCGGATCTCGTTCTCCGGCGAACTGGCCTACGAAATCAACGTACCCTCCTGGTACGGACTGAACACCTGGGAAGCAGTAGCCGCCGCAGGCGCCGAATTCCACATCACCCCCTACGGCACCGAAACCATGCACGTGCTCCGGGCCGAGAAGGGCTACCCGATCGTCGGCCAGGACACCGACGGCACGGTCACCCCGCAGGACGCCGGGATGGAATGGGTGGTGTCGAAGGCCAAGGACTTCATCGGCAAGCGCTCCTACGCCCGGGCCGACGCCCAGCGCGGGGACCGCAAGCACCTGGTCAGCGTGCTGCCCGTGGACGGGACGCTGCGGCTGCCCGAAGGCACCCAACTCGTAGAGAAGGGGATCCCCACGAACCCCGCCTACGGCCCGGTTCCCATGCAGGGCTTCGTGACCTCGAGCTACCACAGCGCCGCGCTGGGCAGGTCCTTCGCGCTGGCACTGATCAAGAATGGCCGCAACCGCATCGGCGAGACCCTGGTGGCCGCCGCCGGCGACCAACTGGTGGACGTTGTCGTCGCAGAAACCGTACTTTTTGACCCCGAAGGGACCCGCAAAGATGGCTAACACAGCAGCACTCGACGGCATTAACGGACTGCGGGACATCCGCCGCAGCCCCGCCTCCCACCTGGCCGCGGCCCTGGAGGCTGGCTCCGTCCCGGGGAAGGTTGTCCTGCAGGAGGGCCCGTTCCAGACCATGGCGGGCGTCCGCGTGGACCCCCGCTCCGAGGAAGGTTCGCGGATCGCCGCCGTGGCCGGCGGCCTGCCGGCACGCTGTGGCGACGTGGGCGGCACGGACCGCGTCAGCGTCCTCTGGCTGGGACCCGCCGAGTTCCTGGTGGTGGCACCCGAAGAGGCCCACGATTCCCTGGGCGGTGACCTCATCGGCTCCCTCGTGGCCGCGCTGGGCGACGCGCCGGGCCAAGTAGTGGACCTCTCGGCGAACCGCACCACGTTTGAACTCACCGGCCCGCGCGCCCGGGCGGTCCTGGAAAAGGGCTGCGCCCTGGACCTGCACCCGCGCAGCTTCACCCCGGGAACAGCCCTGGCCACCGAGGTGGGCAACATCCCGGTCATCCTGCAGAGGACCGGGGAGGAAAGCTTCCGGCTCTTCCCCCGCGCCTCGTTCGCGGACTTCCTGGGCCGGTGGCTCCTGGACGCCATGAGGGAGTTCGCTTCCCCCGAGGTGCCCTGATGGCGCTCAGCGCCCTGGACCTATTCTCGGTTGGCATCGGGCCGTCGTCGTCGCACACGGTGGGCCCGATGCGGGCGGCAAAGCTGTTCGCCGACGGCCTCAAAGGCGGCGGACTCCTGAGCTCCACCACCCGTGTGCAAGCCGAGCTGTTCGGCTCGCTGGGTGCCACCGGCCGGGGCCACGGCTCAGATAAGGCCGTGGTGCTGGGCCTGCAGGGGCTGGATCCGGAGACGGTGGACACCTCCACCGCCGACGACCAGGTGGCCGCCGCCGCGCTCGATGCCGAACTCAGGATCTGCGGGGACCACCGTGTGGACTTCAACTGGGACGAGGACGTGGTGCTGCACCGGCGCAAGTCCCTGCCCGCCCACCCCAACGGCATGACGTTCCGCGCCCTGGACCACGCCGGGGCCGTCCTCAGCGAACGGAGCTTCTATTCCATCGGCGGCGGCTTTGTGGTGGATGGGGATGCCGACGCCGGCGACCGCGTGGTGGCCGACGCCACCGTGCTCCCCTATCCCTTCACCACGGCCGACGAACTCCTGGCGATCTGCAGCCGCGAAAGCATGTCCATCTCCGACGTGATGCTCGCCAACGAGCTGGTGTGGCGCAGCGAAGCGGAACTCCGCGAAAAGCTGCTGGGACTCTGGGCGGTGATGCGCGAATGCGTGGACAACGGCTGCGCCGCGGAAGGGATCCTTCCGGGCGGCCTGAACGTCAGGCGCCGGGCGCCGTCGTTATTCCGCACGCTGACCGCTGACACCGGCGTCACCGACCCCTTCCGCGCCATGGAATGGGTGAACCTGTTCGCACTCGCGGTCAACGAGGAAAACGCCGCCGGCGGGCGCATTGTCACCGCCCCCACGAACGGCGCGGCGGGCATCGTGCCTGCTGTCCTGCACTACTACGTCAAGTTTGTTCCGGGAGCCGACGACGACGGTGTGGTCCGCTTCCTGCTGGCGGCGGCCGCCGTCGGGATTCTGTTCAAGATCAACGCCTCCATCTCCGGCGCCGAAGTGGGCTGCCAGGGCGAGGTGGGTTCGGCCTGCTCCATGGCGGCGGCCGGGCTGTGTGAGGTCCTCGGCGGCACGCCGGAGCAAGTGGAAAACGCCGCCGAAGTGGGGATCGAACACAACCTCGGGCTGACCTGCGATCCGGTGGGCGGCCTGGTGCAGATCCCCTGCATTGAACGGAACGCGATCGCCAGCGTGAAGGCCATCAACGCCGCGCGGCTGTCCCTGCACGGGGACGGCAGCCACAAGGTGTCACTGGACAAGGCCATCAAAACCATGCGTGAGACAGGAGCGGACATGAAAACCAAATACAAGGAGACCTCCCGCGGGGGCCTCGCCGTAAACGTGATCGAGTGCTGAGCCATGACTGCCATCGAGACTGAAACTTCCCTTCCACAGCCCGTCACCACCGTGGAACACGTCCTGACGCTCGATTGCCCGGAAACACGGGGAATCGTCCACGCCGTGTCCGGATTTCTGATGGAACAAGGCTGCGACATCCTGGAAAGCAAGCAATTCGACTCACAGGCGGACGGCCATTTCTTCATGCGCATCCACTTTGCTTCGGACGGAGACTCGGCCGGCGAACCTGCCATCACTGATACGCTCCGGAATGCCTTCGGGCCCGTAGCCCAACAATTCGGCATGCAGTGGCAACTGCGCGCACACGGGACGAAACGCCGGGTCTTGATCATGGTCTCCAAATTCGAGCACTGCCTCAACGATCTGCTGTTCCGCGCCCGCATCGGTGAACTGCCCATCGATATTGTCGGAGTCGTCTCGAACCATCCGGATCACCGAGGGATCGTGGAATGGCACGGCATCCCCTTCTTTCATGTGCCCGTCACGGCACACACCAAGGCAGCGGCCGAAGAACGCCTCCTGGCGCTCGTCGACCGGTTGGATGTCGAACTTGTGGTGCTGGCCCGGTATATGCAGGTCCTCAGCGACAAACTGACCCGCCGTCTGGATGGCCGGGCCATCAACATCCATCACTCTTTCCTGCCCAGCTTCAAGGGTGCAAAGCCCTATCACCAGGCGCACACCCGCGGCGTGAAGACTGTCGGCGCCACCGCCCACTACGTGAATGCCGAACTGGACGAAGGGCCCATCATCTCCCAGCAGGTGGTGGAGGTGGACCACACCTTCGGGCCCGACGATCTCGTGGCCGCCGGACGGGACACCGAGTGCAAGGCGCTGTCCAACGCCGTCCGCTGGCATTGTGAGGGACGCGTCTTCCTCCAGGGCAACCGGACCGTCGTCCTGCGCTAGATGCTGCGGTAGCTACAGTCCGTGTCCGCCCAGAATTGCAGAGGGCACGCGTCGCTCAGCCGTTCCCGGGCCGGCACCCGGCCCGGGAACGGCAGCTATTACGACGCGGCCTTGGAATCCCCGTCGATGGGAAGCATCTGGCCTGAAATGGAGCGGCCGTGCGGACCGGTGAGGAACAGCACCAGGGCTGCGATGTCGGCCGGGTCCACAAGCCTTTTCACCGATTGGAGAGCCAGCGCATCCTCCAGCTCCTCGTCCACTGTCCGGCCGGACAATTCGGCCCTGCCGGCAATCACGTTTTGGAAGCGGGGGCCGTCCACGGCCCCGGGATGGACGGAGTTAGCGGTGATTCCGTATTGCCCCAGCTCGAGGGCCAGGGTCTTGGTGAAGCCTACGAGCCCCCATTTGGTGGTCGAGTACGCGGCCCGGTTGGGGTAGCCGAACCTGCCGGCGAGCGAGGACATGACAACGATGGAACCGGCGGCGGATTCCTTGAGCAACGGAATGGCCTGCTGCGTGACGTTGAAGGTGCCGTTGAGGTTCACGGAGATCACGCTGTCCCAGGCATCCGCGGGGAAATTCTCCACCGGGGCCGTGGGGCCGGAGATACCGGCGTTGTTGATGAGCACATCCAGCCCGCCAAGATGTTCCTTGACATCGGAGATGATGCGGGTGAAGTCGGTGGCCTTGCTGATGTCACCGGCGGTGCCGCTGACGCCGTCGTACTCCGCCGTGATCCGGCGGAGAGCTTCGGCATCCATGTCCGCGATGTGCACCCGGGCGCCGGCGTCGACGTAGGCCTGGGCAATCGCGCGGCCGATCCCTCCGGCACCGGCGGTGATGAGCACGCGCTGTGCAGTCATGACTGGTTTCCTTCCATCGTGGTGGCTTCTGCGCCGATGAGGCCGAGCACCCGGAGGGCGTTCTCGCGCATGATGAGCGGACGGACCTCAGGCTTGATGGACAGTTTTTCAAAGTCCGCGATCCAGCGGTCCGGCGGAATCATCGGATAGTCGGAGCCGAAGAGCACCTTGGTGCGCAGCAGCGTGTTGGCGTACTGCACCAGCTGCGGCGGGAAATACTTCGGGGACCAGCCGGAGAGGTCGATGTACACGTTGGTGTGGCGGGCCGCGACCGCCAGGGCCTCGTCCTGCCACGGGAACGAGGGGTGGGCCATGATGAATTTCAGGTCCGGGAAGTCCACCGCCACATCGTCCAGGACGATCGGATTGGAGTACTTGAGGCGGATTCCGCCCGAGCCCGGCATGCCGGAGCCGATCCCGCTTTGCCCGGTGTGGAAAAGCGCCGGAACACCCAGTTGCTCGATCGCTTCATAGAGCGGATAGGCGTGGGGATCATTCGGGAAGAAGCCCTGCAGGTTGGGGTGGAATTTGAACCCCCTGACGCCGAACTCCTGCACCAGGATTTTCGCTTCCTTGATGCCCTCGGCGCCGCGTGCGGGGTTGATGCTGGCGAACGGGATCAGCACGTCCGCATGCTCGGCGGCCTGGCGGGCGATCTCCCGGTTGGCGATCGGCGCGTGTCCGGTCACGGACTCATGGTCCACCGTGAAGACGACGGCGGCCATGTTGCGTTCGCGGTAGTGCGCGGCCACGCTTTCCACGCTCAGGGGCTCATGCGAGGTCCCGAAGTGCTTGCGGGCAGCCTCGCGGAAGTCCTCGGGCATGTCGGTGTGGCCGTGGCCGTCCGATTCGATATGCACGTGCATATCGACGGCGACGAGGTCTGCAGTATTCATGGTGGCATTCACATTCCTGGTCGTGTTCACGCGGCAAATGCCTCTTTGATGATCCGGACGGTATCTTCGACGTCGTCGGGCTTCACGAGCACTCCCGGGTCCAGGACATCGCCCATGACGGCGCCCTGGATGACGCGCTTGAGGGGAATTTCCAGCCGCTTTCCGGAAGGGTTGCGGGGAATGCTTGGAACGAAAACGACGTCGTCGGGTACGTGCCGCGGTGACAGTTCCGTTCGCAGTGCGCGGCGGACCGCCGATTCCAGCTGGTCAGTGTCGGCCCCTTCCTGCGCTTCGATGAGCAGGACCAGCCGGCCCATACCGCCAGCGGGATCCTCAAAGTGCAGGACCATGCTGTCATTGACCTCGGCCAAGCCGTCGAGCACCGCATAGAACTCAGCCGTGCCCAGGCGGACGCCGCCCCGGTTCAGCGTGGCATCGGACCGGCCCGAGATCACCCAGGTTCCGCGCTCGGTCTCGATCAGCCAGTCCCCGTGCCGCCAGACGCCCTCGTAGGCGCCGAAGTAGCTGTTCGTGTACCGCTCATGGTCCGCGTCCCCCCAAAAGAACACCGGCATCGACGGCATCGGCTTGGTGGCCACAAGCTCCCCTGCCTTGCCGTGCAGGGGGCGCCCCGCCGGGTCCCACGATTCAACTGCGACACCCAGCGGCCGGCAAGCCATCTCACCGGCGTAGACGCCGGTGAGCGGGCTGGCGCCCAGGAAAGCGGCACAAATATCAGTACCTCCGGAGGTGGGGGCCAGCACCACATCGGAACTGACGTCGTCGTACACCCAGCCGGCGACGTCCGCCGCGAGCGGGGAGCCCGAGCACTGGATCTCCCGCAGCCGGCTCAGGTCCCACTTGGTGCGGGGCGTGAGCCCGGCGTGGGCGCAGGCCGCCAGATAGGCCGAGCCCGTGCCCAGGTAGGTGGCCCCGGTTTCGGCTGCCACGGCCCACTGGGACCATTCGCCGTCCAGCGAGGGCCAATTCGGATCGCCGTCCATCAGAACCACCGCCGCGCCCGTCAGCAGCGTGGAGACCCCCAGCGTCCACACCATCCAGCCCGTGGTGGAGAACCAGAACGCGGTATCGTCCGGGCCCATGTCGAAGTGCAGGCCCATGGCTTTGAAGTGTTCCAGCAGCAGGCCGCCGTGGGAGTGCACGATCGCCTTGGGCTTGCCGGTGGTTCCGGAGGAGAAGAGCACCGTGAGCGGGTGCGCGAAGGGCACTGGTTCACAGCGGATTTCCCCGGGCTCACGGGTGAAGTCCTGGTAGGAAATGGCGCCGGCCGGAATGTCACAGTCCTGATTGAGGTACGGCAGGAGCACCACGGGCACGTCCGGGAGCTGTGCGCGGATCCGGGCGAGGTCGTCGGCCCGGGAGAGGTCTTTCCTGCCCCAGCGGTAACCGTCAATGGCGAGGATCAGGGAAGGTTCCAGCTGGCTGATCCGGTCCAGGACCGATTTGGGGCCCATCTCCGGAGGGACCGAGCACCAGATGGCACCCAGCGCGGCCGTTGCCAGGTAGGCCGCCATCGTCTGGGGGATGTTGGACAGATAGCCGGCCACGCGGTCCCCCGCGGTGATGCCCATTCGGATCAGGCCCTGCTGGATGCGGCCGATTTCCTCCAGCAGGCGTTCGCCTGTCCACTCGGAGCTGCCGTTGGTCTGGCTGCGGGACTTGACCATGACCTCGTCGCGGCGGCGGCCGACAGCGCGGACGATGTGTTCGGTGTAGTTGATCGTTGCGCCGGGGAACCAGTCAGCGCCGGGCATCTTCTGCTCGCGCAGCACTGCTTCATACGGGGTGTGCGTGATGATCTCGAAGTGCTCCCAGACGGCCCCCCAGAACTCCTCGAGGTTATCCACCGACCATTTCCAGGCGTCGTCGTAGCTGGCGAACTGCCGGCCCGTCTTCTGCTCGATTTCCTGCAGGAAGACGCCCATGCGGTACTCAGACCAGTCCTCCCTGGCGGAGGCGGCTCGGAGCAGGGTGCCGGTTTCAATAGAACGCATGAGGTTTTCCTTCGGGGTGTTTCTTCGGCGGGGGACGATTTTGCTGCTCAGACAGCTGTGCTGGGTGCGACGGCGGCATCGGCAAGCGCTGGTGGCTGCGTGCGCTTGAGGGAGATGCCCAGCGCTACGATGCACACGGCGGACGCGGCCAGCGGGATGGCGAAGAGGAAGAAGATCCTCTCCGGCTGCCACCCGCCGGAGATCAGGTAACCCACGAGGATCGGGGCGACGATGGAGACCAGGCGGCCGAGGCCGATCATCCAGCCGATGCCGGTGGCGCGTGCCCGGGCGGTGTAGATGTCCGGTGCGACGGCGTAGAAGCCGGCGATTCCGGCGGTGGTCAGGATGCCCAGGAACAGGGCGACGACGATGGCGACGTTGATCTGGCTGAACACCAGACCGAACAGCAGGTAGGCTGCGGCAGCGGCACCCAGCGCCCAGACCAGCAGCGGCCGGCTGCGGAATTTGATGGCCAGCGCGCTGAAGATGAAGCAGCCGATGATGCCGCCGGCGTTGGCGATCACGCCGATGGTCACGCCGAGGGAGTCGTTGCCTGAGGCCGCCGCGACGATCTTCGGCGTCCAGGTGTTCGCGAAGTAGTAGGCCGCGACGAGGCAGGCGTAGCCGATCCACAGGGCAAGGGTCCGGAAGCGGGTGGGTCGGCTCAGGATCTCGGCCACGGCGCTCTGCTGGCGGACAGCCGCCGGGAGGGCCGGGAGTTCGTCCAGTGCCGGGCGGCCGATCTTGGCCAGGATGCCGTTGATCCTCGGCAGAGCCCCCGCCGGGCGGCGGGTCAGGAGGTAGTCGAGGGACTCGGGCAGGAAGCGCCAGGAGATGAGCAGCATCAGCACCGTCAGGGCGGCGCCCACGATGAACACCGAATGCCAGCCGTATAGCGGGATCAGCGGCCCGGCCACCAGGCCGCCGACGGTGGCGCCGATCGGATAGCCGGCGGCATAGATGCCGATGATGGTGCCGCGCCGTTTGTCCGAGGCGTACTCGGAGACCAGCACGTTCAGGTTGGCCATCATGCCGCCCACGCCCAGGCCGGTGACGATCCGGAAGGCCATCAGCTGCATCGCGTCCGCGGCGAAGACCGAGAGGACCATGCCGATGCTGATGATGACCAGGGAAATCAGCGCGAGCTTCCGGCGGCCGATCCTGTCCGCGAGCGGGGTCAGGAAGATCGATCCCGCTGCCATGCCGAAGAGGCTGGCGCTGAGCAGGAAGCCCAGGGTGACCGGGTCCAGTCCCCAGGCCCTCGACAGGCTCGGGGCGGCGTAGGCCATCACGGCCACATCGAATCCGTCAATGAGGATGAGTGTCAGTGCGATCACTATGGCAATCACCTGGAAGCGGGTCATCCGCGACTGCCGGATTTGAGTTAAGACGTCCATGTCCACTTTCTTGATGCGTAAAGTTCATTGCCCTATGCAGTGAGCGTAGTCACACTCCTTCGCCAGCGTCCACAAATCCGTTTCAGATTTCGGCTAGCGAAATTAGCTTTTCGGCGTCTTAGGCGCCCAGCCGCAATGGAACCAAGAAGATTGGACCGCGCTCTCTCTAGCCGCACGCTTCACAGTATGCCAAGATTCTGCTATGCGAAATACCGATAGCCCCTCGAAGCTCGAATCCGTGGACCGCGCACTCCAGCTGCTCATCATCCTGCGCAGCGGGGAGGTGATGAGCGTCAAGTCGGCTGGCGAACGCCTGGGGGTGGCGCCGTCGACTGCCCACAGGCTGCTCGGCGCACTGGTCGCCAGGGATTTTGCTGTGCAGGACCGGGAACGGCGATACCGCGCTGGGTCCCAGCTGGTCCCGCACGGCGAGAGTCACTTCTCGGTGAACCAGTTGCGGCAGGTCGCCCGTCCTGCACTGCAGAAGCTCTATGGAGACGTCCACGACACTGTCCAACTCATGGTGCTGACGGGCCCCCATATCCGTTTCATCGACGGCATCGAGTCGGAGGCAGTACTCCATGTGAAAGCCAGGATGGGGGATCTCATGCCGGCCTACTGCTCCGCCGGGGGCAAGGCGATTCTGGCCGAACTCGGCAACGTCGAGCTGGAGCAGATCTACCGCGGCGGCCTGACTCCATGGCCCACCGCCAGGATCCACACCCTGCCCACGCTCAAGCGGCAGCTGGCGGCAGTCCGCAAGGCAGGCTACGCAGCGAATACGGAAGAGACAGAGCAAGGCGTGAGCGGCCTGGGTGTCTGCATCAGGGACGCTACCGGAAAGCCTGTTGCTGCGTACACGACGGCCATCCCCACGGCGAGATACAAGAAGACCATGGTGCTGGATCACGTCAGGGCGCTAAAGGAAGCCGCGTCCACGACCGAGAGCGGGCTGCTGGCGGGGGCGGCCGACAGCCACTGAATTGCGTACAGCGGAATCTCAGCAAATTGCTTTGCGGACAGCGGGATGCCTCCCTGCGGTGGGGGATTCGGTGACCGCCGGCGGGCTGCCCGTCCCGCTTACGAAGCCCAGTCGGCGTCGTCGTATGGGCGGCCGCGGAAATGAGCGCGGAGATACTCCCCCACAACGGCAGCCCCCAGATCCCCGGCCTCGGACGCGACCACCCGGCCGTCGATTCGGCGGGCCATACGCTGGACGAACCGCTCGAGCCCTGGGTCATCGCCGAGCCGGAAGAACGTGGCTTGTGTGCCGGCACGCCCAAGGCGGTCGAGCTCGGCGACCGTGACGCGGATGGTCTCCGTGTCGGGCGGCCAGGAGAACCACGACTCGCCGTCGGCCAGCAAGTGCGCGGTGGGTTCGCCGTCGGTCACCACGAGGAGGACAGGCTGCATCGACGGGTGCTGGCGGAAGAAGCGATTCGCCAGCAGCAAGCCGTGATGCAGATTGGTTCCCTGTTCCTGCAGAGCCGGCAGGGCAGTGAGCTCGCCGATGTCCATGGCCTGCGCGTAGCGGCCGAACGTGATCAGCTGCAGCCGGTCCCCGCGGAAGCGGGTGGAGACGAGGTGGTGCAGGGCGAGTGCGGTGCGTTTCATCGGCACCCACCGGCCCTCGGCGGCCATCGAGAACGACACATCGACGAGCAGGGCGACGGCGGCCTGGGTGCGCGCCTCCGTCTCCGTCACCTCGATGTCGCCCACACCGAGGCGGACTCCGCGGCTCGGATCACCGCCGTCGGCAATCGTCCGGCGGATCGCGTTGGTGATGGTGCGTGTGACGTCCCACGGCTCGGCATCGCCGAACACCCACTGACGGCTGGAGCCGGTCTGCTCGCCGGCCGCCCCGGCGACGCGTGTGTCGCGGTGCCCTTGCCGGCCGGACAGTTGCTTGGCGGTGTCCCGCAACAGTGACCGGCCGAGCCGTCGCATAGCCTGCGGGGACAATTTGAGGTTGTTGTCGGCACCGCGCCGCAGGTAGCCGCCGTCCTGCATGGCCCGCTCGATCTCCCCGAGGGTGCGGGCCGTCACGGCGGCACTCTGCCCGAGTTGGCGGGCGAGGGCATCCAGATCCAGGTCGTCCAGGCGTGAGCCGTTATAGGACTGGGAGAGCTGTTCGGCCAGTTCGTCGAGTTCGGCGAGGTCCTGGAGCATGCCGGTGCCGTCGCCTAGCCCGAGTCCTTCCTGACCCTCGAAGCGTTCGGAGCCCGTCCAGTCCTCGCCGGGACGCAAGGCGCGCAGGCTGGAGTCGAGTTGATTGAGCTGGGCCATGAGCTCGGGCGAGCCGAACGCCTGGGCGGACAGATGCATCAGCTCATCGCGCTGCTCCTGGGACATGGATTGCAGGAGCCGCTGGGCCGCCGCCGCGCGCTGGGCGAGGGCGTCGATCAGCTCCTCGACTGATTGAGGATTCTCTGGAAAGAAGCGGCCGTGCCGCGACATGAACCCCTGAAAGTCCGCGTCGGTGTCTTCGCCGCGCCGGTGTTTTCCGAGTAGCTCGTTGAGATCGCGCAGCATCTCGCTCACTGCCGCGCGGTCCTCCTCAGTGGCGTTCTCGAGCGCCTGTTTCATGCCGGCGAACCTCTGGTCGAGGACCTCACGGCCCAGCAGATCCTTGATCCGCTCATAGGCCTCCCGTGCGCTGCTTGATTGCCAGTCATAGGAGGCGAGTTCGTTGACCGCTGCCGCTGTGGACGAGGGCAGGTTCTGCAGCTGCATCTCCCGGAATGCGCGGTCGGTGTTGTCCATCATGGCGTCGCGGGCGAGCTGTTTGCGCTCCTCCAGCACGGCAGTATCGAGCAGCTTCCGGACCTCGCTGAGGGTGCCGTCCAGCCGGTGGCGGCTCAGCAGTTCACTCCGGCGCTGTTGAACGCGGCCGGCGAGGTGGTCGAGCCCTTCATGGTTGCGGCCGCCGCGCCGCAGGAACTCCTGCAGGGCGTGCCGCGGCGAGTAGCCGGCCATCACGTCCTCGGCGATCGCGTCGAGCGCCTCGGCCAGGTCCACCGGCGGGGCAAGCGGATCGGGTCCTCCCCTGTACCGGCCGTACCTGGAGGAGCGGTTGTGAACGCCCATGATTCCGCCTATCCCTGTTCCTATTTTCCAGCCGAGGTCATTCCTAGCCGTAGATCGTCTCCTCGTCGTCGGACTCCTTGGAGATCCGCCGGGCGAGGTAGAGACCCTCCAATGCAAGTTCGATGGCGGCGGCGCGCTGCCCGTCGTTTTTGGCGGCCAGGCGCCCGCTGATCTCGTCGTAAAGGCCGGATCCGTCAAGAGACGGGAGGTTTTCGAGGAACTCCCGCGCGGTGACCTGTTCTCCTGTGGTCACGGTCCTGTGGCCGTCGAGCGCCGCCACGAGTGGACCGAGGTCCAGGCCATGGAAGTGCGCCCGCACTGCTTCGGCAGTAGCCATGCGCAGGAGGTGATCGAGGACGGATTGTTCGCGCCCTTCTTCGCCCGATTCGAACTCAATCTTGCCCGTGAGGACTTCGACCGCAGCCGCCAGGTCAACGATGCGCGCCACTGCCTGGTCCTCCCCGCGCATGCTGGCCCGGCGCAGGGCCGCAGCGGCGACGGTTTCGGCGCCTGCGATGGCGAAACGCGCCGAAACTCCGGAGGTCTGGTTGATAGCCGGGGATTGCCGCAGCGCGCGGGTGTAGCGGGCCAGGATCTCGAGGATGACGGGCGGGACGTCGGCGACCAGCCGCCCCTCCTGATGGATGACTGCGACCTCGTCATCGAGCTCTATCGGATAGTGCGTGCGGATCTCGGCGCCGAAGCGGTCCTTCAGAGGCGTGATGATCCTGCCGCGGTTGGTGTAGTCCTCCGGGTTGGCGGACGCGACGACGAGCACGTCCAGCGGCAGCCGCAGCACGTAGCCGCGGATCTGGATATCGCGCTCCTCCATCACGTTGAGCATTGCGACCTGGATCCGCTCGGCGAGGTCGGGCAGTTCGTTGATGGCGATGATCCCGCGGTTGGAGCGCGGGACGAGACCGTAGTGGATGGTTTCCGGGTCCCCGAGCCGGCGGCCCTCGGCCACCCGCATGGGGTCGACGTCGCCGATGAGGTCGGCAACGGAGGTGTCCGGGGTGGCGAGCTTCTCGACGTAACGTTCCGAGCGATGCCGCCACGACACACGCAGCCGGTCACCTTCGGTGAGCACACGGGCGCGGGAGTGCTCCGTGATCGGTTCGTACGGGTGTTCGTTCAGCTCCGATCCCTCGATGACCGGCGACCACTCGTCGAGCAGCCCCGCCAGGGTCCGCAGAAGCCGCGTCTTGCCCTGTCCGCGCTCGCCGAGCAGGACGACGTCGTGGCCGGCGATCAAAGCACGCTCCAACTGCGGAAGGACGGTCCGGCCGAAACCAAACATCCCAGGCCACGGATCGCCGCCGGCGGCGAGCGCGGCGAGCAGGTTGCCGCGGACCTCGTGGCGCAGGTCCTTGTAGACATGGCCGGCCGCACGCAATTCGCCAACAGTGAAGATATCGGGACGATCACTCACCCCTCCACGGTAGTCCTCGAGTGTGCGGCGAATCGAGGGAAATTCTCAATATTCCTGCACATGAGCCCGGTGAACGGAATACGCTGGATGCTGATGACTGCAGCAACGCCGTCGGCACCCCCGGCACCACCCCCGGCACCCCAAGCCACGCTCCTCCTTCTGGTGCGCCACGGGGAGACACCCACCACGGGCAGGGTGCTGCCGGGGCGGGCCCCGGGACTGCACCTGTCCGGCCGGGGCCGGGCCCAGGCTGAGCGGGTCGCGGAACGGCTCGCGGGTCTTCCCGTCGATGTCATCTACTCCTCTCCGCTGGAGCGCACCCGCGAGACTGCAGAGCCCACGGCAACCTGTACCGGGCTCGAGGTGAAGGAGAACGCCGGCCTGATTGAGTGTGACGTCGGCGAGTGGACCGGAGCCGCGCTCGCCGACCTGGCGGCCCTGCAGCAGTGGCAGGCCGTGCAGCACAGCCCGTCGGCCTTCCGCTTCCCGGACGGGGAGAGCTTCGCGGCGATGCAGGCTCGGATCGTCGGAGCGCTCGAGAAACTGTGCGCCGCGCACGCCGGGGGCGTCGTCGTGTGCTTCTCCCACGCCGATCCGATCAAGGCCGCCGTCGCCCACGCCCTGGGTACGCATCTGGACCACTTCCAGCGGATCGTCATCAGCCCGGGCTCGGTCTCGGCCATCTCGTATGTGGAGGGTCAGGCGCCCGCCGTGCTCATGGTGAACGCAACCCTGGAACCGTTGAGTGGACTGAGGGAGTCGTGAAAAGGGACGGACAGTGGCCGAACGGGAGTTGACACTGCTTGTCGAGGGCCGCGTCGAACTGCGCGGCCGCATCCCGCGCGGCAGCAACGCGGCGTTCCTCGTTCACGTTTCTTGCGGGGACGATTCGGTGTACGCGGTCTACAAGCCGGAGGCCGGGGAACGGCCGCTGTTCGACTTCGAGCCCGGGCTGTACCGCCGGGAACGCGCGGCATACCTGCTCAGCGAGCATCTGGGATGGGGAATCGTGCCGCCGACGGTTATCCGCGAGGACGCGCCCGCAGGCGTCGGCTCGCTCCAGTGGTTCGTCGAGTGCGACTCCCGTGAGCACTATTTCACCCTGTATGCAGATTCACCCGAGACCCACCGCAGGCTGTTGCAGATCGCCCTGTTCGACTGCGTCGCCAACAACACGGACCGCAAGAGCGGGCACGTGCTCCGCGGCCATGACGGAAGGGTGTGGGGCATCGATCATGGACTGTGCTTCTCGGCAGGCTTCAAACTGCGCACAGTGATCTGGGACTTCGCCGGTGATCCCATCCCCGGGACCCTTCTCGAGGGCATCGCCCCGCTCGCGGACACCGTGCCGCGAGACGTGGCGGAGCTTCTCGACGATGCGGAGGTCACCGCCCTGCAGCGCCGGGTGCGGCGCTTGCTGCACGACGGCGTGCTGCCGGTTGACCGCACCGGCAGGCGTTACCCGTGGCCGCTGGTATAGGTGAGCGGAACGCGCTGCGGACCGGCTCCTTGGCGTAGCCGGTCCGCAGCACATGACGGGTCATCCGACGCCAGGGCTCGGGACCCGCCGCCGGGTCAGGCAGATATACGGTCCGCCAGGCTGGAGTGGGCCGCGCTAGCTGCCGGCACGCCGTCGCCGTCCTGGCCGTACAGCCAGTCGTTGTACTGGAAGTTGTTGTCCTTGCGGCTCTTGAAGAGCAGGTTGCGCAGCGTCCGGGCCAGTCCGGAGACGTGCCAGGATTCGCCCCAGATGCGGGCGGCGCGCTGGACCCGGGCGGTGCGGTCGGCGCGGAGGTTGTTGAATTCCTTGATCGCGTCGTCCCAGGCTGCCGGGTTGACGCCGTCCGGGGTGAACACGGTGCCGTTGCTGACGTCCTGCAGCACGGCTGCGTCCTCGAGCGCCTGGCAGGCGCCCTGGGCGAGGTACTGCAGCATGGGATGGGCGGCGTCGCCCATCAGCACCATCCGGCCGGCGACCCAGTTTTCGATCGGGTCGCGGTCGTACATGGGCCAGCGGATGCCGGTGGCCAGGTTCTTCAGCGCTTCCCGGACGGCCGGGACACAATCCTTGTATGCGGCCTCCAGCTCGTCCACTCCCCCGTACTGCTCTTCGCCGCGTTCGAACGAGGCGGACTTGAAGACGGCCACGGTGTTCAGCAGCTCGCCCTTGCGCAGCGGGTACTGCACGAGGTGGCAGTCCGGTCCGAGGTAGACGATCACGTCGTCGAGGTCGGCCTTGGGCGTGTTTTCGGTGATCGGCACGGTGCCGCGGTAGGCGACGTAGGCCGAGGGGACCGGCTCGTCGCTGGCCACCAGCGGGCGCAAGGTTGACTTGAGCCCGTCGGCGCCGATCACGACGTCGGCCTCGTAGTCCACGCCGGCGGCGGTGTGGGCCACGCCGCGGCCGTTCACGGTCTCAACACTCTCGACCATGACGTCGTTGACGAGCCTGACGCCGGCCGCCTCACAGCCTTCGAGCAGGACCCGGTGCAGGTCGCTGCGGTGGATCACGACGTACGGCGCACCGTAGCGTTCCGCGAATTCCCCGCCGAGGCTCTGGCGGGTGAGCTCCTCGCCGGTGACGGCGTCGCGGAAGACCAGGTGTTTGGGCTGGACGCCGATTTCCAGCGCCTTTTCCAGCAGGCCCCAGCGCTGGAGGACGCGGGAGGCGTTGGGGGCCATCTGCAGCCCCGCGCCGACCTCGCCGAATTCGGGGGCCCGCTCCACGAGGGTGACGTTGGCGCCGTTTTCCCGCAGCGCGAGGGCTCCGGCCAGTCCGGCCATTCCCCCTCCGATGACGAGGACATCGGTGGACGTGGCGTGCTCAGACATTGCTTGCTCCTGTTGGTGAGGGTGAGATTGAGAGTTTTGACTTCAGGTTGAGGCCGACGGCGGCCAGCAGGACCGCGGCGATCGCGGCGGCACCGGCGAAGGCGAGGAAGTTGGAGCTGACGCCCAGCCCGGCGGCCAGCAGGAGGCCGCCTAGCTGGGGTGCGGCGACGGCGCCGATGCGGCCGGTCCCCAGCGCCCAGCCCAGCGCGGTCCCCCGCAGGTGGCCGGGATAGTGGCTCGCGACGGCGGCGATGATGAGGCACTGTGTGCCGTGGGTGCCGACGCCGGCGAGGACCAGCATGAAGTAGACGACGCCGACCGGCGGCCCCGTGACCAGGACCACCAACGCGCCGGCGGCGACGGCGGCCGCGGCGATGGCGGTCGGCACCGGGCCGAAGCGGGTCCCGGCCCAGGCCGTGATCACCGAGCCGGCCACCGCACCCAGGTTGAGGGCCAGGGCGAAGGTCAGTGCGGAACCCAGGTTGTAGCCTGCCAGCTGCATGAGGTTGGGCAGCCAGGTGCCCAACCCGTACCAGGCGAACAGGGTGGCGATCGTCGCCAGGGCGAACAGTACGCTGACCCCCAGGTATGGGGCGCGGAGCAGGGAAGTGAAGCCGGACGGCTTCTTGATCCTGCGGCCGCTGCCGGCCGCCTTGCCGGCTGCATTCCGGGCCGCACTGCCTGCGGCGCAGCCTGTGGCACTGCCAGTGGCACTGCCTCTGGCGCGGACCGGCGCCAGCGTCTCCGGAAGGTATTTGAGTCCCAGCGGGACCACGATCATCAGGGCGAGCACGGCCACGAGGAACATGGACGCCCAGCCGAAGGCGGGGATCAGCTGGATACCGACAAGGGCGGCGATGGATCCGCCGATCGGGACGCCGGACATCATCAGGGTGGCGATGGTGGACCGCCATTTGGTGGGGACCAGTTCGGCAACGAGGGCGTTGGCCGAGGGCACCAGGCCGCCGAGCCCGATGCCGGCGAGGAGCCGCAGGGAGCCGAAGACGGCGGCGTTGGGAGCGAAGGCGCAGAGGATGGTGAAGATCGAGAAGATGATGGCGCAGCCGAGGATGGTGCGGCGGCGGCCCCAGGAGTCGGCCATCCGGCCGGCGAAGATCGCCCCGATCATCATGCCGAGGAAGGCCATGGAGCCGATGGTCCCGGCGGTGGCCTTACTCAGGCCCCAGCCGGTCTCGGAGATCAGGGAGGACTGGACCGTGCCGTAGACGATGAGGTCGTAGCCATCGAAGACCACGAGTAGCCAGCAGACGAGAACTGCGGCGGCCGATCCTCGGGAAAACCGTGACGCAGGCCCATCGGCGGCTGTGGGGGCGGGAGCCCCCGGCAAGGACCGTTGCGGCGCTGCAGCGGAAAGTGTGTGATTCATGCCACTACTGTCGTGGCCGTCGCAAGTGAACCACAATACAATTCTGATGTGCAGAACAAGCCAACGCCCAAATCAGCCCGGAAGCCCGTGCAGAAGCGGCCCACCTATTCCGTCGAGGCAGTCGACAACGCGCTGCAGCTCCTCCAGCTGCTCCGCGACGGTGGGGCGCTGCGGCTCAAGGACGCCGCCGAGGAGCTGGGGGTGGCCCCGTCCACGGCCCACCGCCTCCTGGCGATGCTGGTCTACCGGGGGTTCGCCGTGCAGGATGAAACCCGACGCTATGTGCCCGGTCCGGCAATGGGCGTCGGGCCGGCCGGGCTGAGCTGGACCAGGCTGCTCCGCTCGCTCGCCCAGCCGCACATGGAGCTGCTCTCCGCGCAACTCAACGAGACCGTCAACCTCATGGTGCGGGTGGGTACGAAAGTTCGCTTCCTGGCCACGGTGGAAGGGGACAATGTGTTGCGGGTTGGTGACCGGCAGGGAACGGTGCTGCCAGCCAACAAGACCTCCGGAGGCAAGGCCATGCTCGCCGAACTGGATCCCCACATGATCGGCCAGCTCTTCCGCAGCAACAATGCCGAGATTGGCGCGGACACCATTCCGGCGACGGATTACCCGGCGTTCCTGCGCGAGATTGAGTCCATCCGCAGCAACGGCTTCGCCGCCAATTTCGAAGGCACGGAGGATGGCGTGAGCGCCCTCGGCATGGCCCTGCACAACCGGCACGGGCAGGTGGTGGGCGCGCTCAGCGTCGCCACCCCAGCGACCCGCTTCCGCCGGGTGTTCGACGCCGGACTCGTCCCCGCGCTGCGGGAAACCTGCCGGCAGCTGGAGATCGATATCGCGGCGAATCCGGCCGGGCCGGACTGAGCACCCGGCCGGCCACCCAGCACGGCCGCAGGCAGACCCAGTCAATCAATTCTGACCAGCAGAATATGTTGGGGGTCACACTGCTGCATCCGTAGAGTCGAACCACGCCAAAGAACTGTTCTGACCTACCGAGGAGGCCCACGTGTCCATCAGCGCCGAGAACACGACTCACGAATCAGTGGCCGCGGGGCACACTGCTCCGGAGCCGACGCCCGAAGAGGCTGCCCAGCTGAAAGAGCTGTACCGGGATTTTGACCGCGAGAACCTGATCCCGCTCTGGACCCAGATCGCGGATCTCATGCCGATGGTCCCGACCCCCAAGGCGGTCCCCCACGTCTGGCGGTGGAGCGACCTGTACCCGCTGGCCGCCCGCGCCGGCGATCTGGTTCCCGTGGGCCGGGGCGGCGAACGCCGCGCCATCGCCCTGGCCAACCCGGGCCTGGCTGGGACGCCGTATGCTACGCCGACGCTGTGGGCAGCCATCCAGTACCTCGGTGCCCGCGAGACCGCCCCGGAACACCGCCACTCACAGAACGCCTTCCGCTTCGTCGTCGAGGGCGAAGGCGTCTGGACGGTGGTCAACGGGGACCCGGTGCGGATGTCGCGCGGTGACTTCCTGCTGACCCCGGGCTGGAACTTCCACGGCCACCACAACGACACCGATGAGCCCATGGCCTGGATCGACGGCCTGGACATCCCCTTCGTGCATTACGCCGACGCCGGCTTCTTCGAGTTCGGCACCGAGCGCGTCACGGACGAGGCCACCCCGGACATCTCCCGGGCCGAGCGGCTCTGGGCCCACCCGGGCCTGCGTCCGCTCTCCGGCCTGGATGACACCACCAGCTCCCCCATCGCGGCCTACCGCTGGGAACACACGGACCGGGCACTGCGCGAACAGCTGCTGCTCGAGGACGAAGGCCACCCGGCCACCGTCAGCCAGGGCCACGCCGCCGTCCGCTACACCAACCCCACCACCGGCGGCGACGTCATGCCGACCATCCGGGCCGAATTCCACCGGCTCCGCGCCGGCGCCTCCACCGAGACCCTGCGCGAAGTGGGATCCAGCGTCTGGCAGGTCTTCGAAGGCACCGGCTCCGTGGTCCTCAACGGCGAAACCAGGAACCTGGAGAAGGGCGACCTCTTCGTCGTCCCGTCCTGGGCGGCATGGTCCCTCCAGGCGGACCTGCAGGCGGGGACCGAGTTCGATCTCTTCCGCTTCAGTGACGCCCCCATTTTCGAACGGCTGAACTTCAACCGCACCTACATCGAAGGACGCAAGTAAATGAGACTCCTCACCCTCCGCCTCTCCCAAGGGGACAAAACAGTCACCAAGGCCGTCCGCCAGGACGGCGACACCCTGACCGAGATCGGCGGCTTCGCCGACGTCGGCGAGCTGCTCCGCTCAGCCGGCTGGGAGGCCACCGCCAAGGCGGCCAACGGCGCCACGCACCCGCTCGACGGCGCGGACCTGGACGCCGTCGTCCCCTCCCCCGGCAAGATCATCTGCGTGGGCCACAACTATCGCAACCACATCAAGGAAATGGGCCGGGAAGTCCCCGAGTTCCCCACCCTGTTCGCGAAGTACCAGGAATCCCTGATCGGCCCGAACGATGACCTGGCCCTCCCGCAGGAATCCGACGCCGTCGACTGGGAGGCCGAACTCGCCGTCGTGATCGGCAAGAAGGGCCGCCGGATCAGCGAAGCCGACGCCGCAGACCACATCGCCGGCTACGCCGTGCTCAACGACGTCAGCATGCGGGACTACCAGTTCCGCACCATCCAGTGGCTGCAGGGCAAGACCTGGGAAAAGTCCACCCCGTTCGGTCCGGCGCTGGTCACCAAAGACGAATTCACCGCCGGGCCGCTGATGACTTCGGAGGTCGACGGCGAAGTCCAGCAGCAGACCCCCACCGGCGACGTCGTCTTCACCCCCGAATTCCTGGTCTCCTACATCTCCACCATCATCACGCTGAACCCGGGCGACGTGATCGCCACCGGCACCCCCGGCGGCGTTGGCCACGCCCAGGACCCGAAACGCTACCTGCAGGAGGGCCAGCTCCTGGTCACCACCATCGAGGGACTGGGCCAGCTGAAGAACCGCGTGGTCAAGGAAGCCTGATGGTTGCCCGCAACGACCAGACGACGGACCAGGAGCTGCTCGCGGCTCTGCTGCAGGCGCGGCGCGGAACGGCGTTCTTCGCCCGCAAGCTCAACGAGCTGTCCGACGCGGAGCTCGACGGCGATTCGCTGCTGACGGGCTGGACCCGCCGCCACATCACGGCGCACATCGGCTACAACGCCCGGGCGATCGCGCGGCTGGTCGAATGGGCCGGTACCGGTGTGGAGACGCCCATGTATGCCTCCACCGAGGTCCGCGATCACGAGATCGAGTTCGGCGCCACGCTGAGCCCGATCGCGCTGCGAAACCTGTTCGATCACTCTGCGGTGCACCTGAACGTCGAATGGCGGGACCTGCCGGAGGACGCCTGGCACCACAAAGTGCGGACCATCCAGGGCCGCGAAGTGCCCGCCACGGAAACGGTCTGGATGCGGAGCCGCGAGGTCTGGATGCACGCGGTGGACCTGGCCAACGGCGCCGCCTTCCCGGACATCCCGGTACCGGTACTGGAACGGCTTCTCCGGGATATCACCGGCGCTTGGAAAACCCGCGGCACCGATGAGGGTCTCTTGGTCAAAGTTACGGACCGCGATCTCACGTTCGGGGACTCCACTTCGGCGTCCCCCACGGTGGTATCCGGACCGCTGGCGGCCGTCGTCGAATGGGCCGCAGGCCGTGG
The DNA here is from genome assembly GCF_040546335.1 of Arthrobacter sp. UYEF20. Classification (NCBI taxonomy): domain Bacteria; kingdom Bacillati; phylum Actinomycetota; class Actinomycetes; order Micrococcales; family Micrococcaceae; genus Arthrobacter; species Arthrobacter sp. UYEF20. Next base: position 191,458 of record NZ_JBEPNP010000009.1, read on the forward strand.
CCGTGGCGGCGTCACCGCCACCGGCCCCGGCGCTGCCCTCGGCCAGGTACCGGCAGCACCCAAGTGGATCTGAATCCTGGCTGGGTGCGTGCGTCGGTAGTGCCGGGTGGGCAGACAAGACGGTAATGGGTCTTTGGAACCATTCTGTTAAGTCATGTCCACCTGGCCGCCGCGTTTCCTGCGGTGGTACCGCGGTGGACTGATCATCATTACTGTCGGTGCCACCTGATGTACTGAGTCTATGGAAAGCAGAGCGGCTTGGAGTTCGGAAAGCAGGGCGGCCCTGGCGGCCGTCGCCGCGTCCGCTGCCGTGCTTGCCGCCTTCGCCGGCGCGGACCGCTCTGATCCGCCCGGGGCCGAT